>NZ_JBVJGW010000009.1:0-229949 GCF_055587105.1 Streptomyces sp. NPDC048461
ACGGACGCTTCCTTTGTACTCACCCTCTCGGGCTTTCCTCCGGGCTTTCGTTCTGTTCTTGCGTTTCCGACTCTATCAGACTCTTTCGTGTCCGATTTCCTCGGCGCTTTCCAGGTATTCGCTTTCGCGCTTTCCTTTCCGGCGTTTCCGACTCTATCAGAACCTTTCGGGCCTGACTCCCGGTCAGCGGGCTTTGCCTTCGGGGCTGTTGGGCCCTTGCGGCGAGTGAGACAGTAGCGGATTCCTCGCCCCCGAACCTAATCGGCGGCCGCGCCCTCGGACGCGGATTCCTCATTCGCAAATACACATGAAAACGGGACGACAAAGTGAGTCGTACGTTCGAATGTGGAGGTGCGGGATGGCTGTCCGGGGACCGACCGGGGTCGGCGCTCACTTCGGACAACTCGAAGAACCTTACGGACCCGGTACAGGTGTGTCAACCCCCGGCTCGCCGACCGCGCGGAGTGCGCGAATCTCACCCCGGCCTCACCCCCCGCGGTCTACGGTGGAGCCATGACGACGCACGTGCTTCCGCTCGACCTGCGCTGGTGGGCCGCCTGACGGCGGCCGGACCCCAACGCGAGCACGCACGCGCTCACGGCCGCCGCTCCGGCGGCCGTTTTTCGTTTCTCCCCTCACCGGGAGTGGCTCGGTCCCCCGGCGCGGTGGCCCCGTACACACCACTCACGAGGGAGAACACGACATGACGAGGATCTTCAGCGGGGTCAAGCCGACCGGGCATCTGACGCTGGGGAACTACCTGGGCGCCGTACGGCAGTGGGTCGCCACGGACCAGGAACCGGACGAGGCGCTGTTCTGCGTCGTCGACCTGCACGCACTGACCGTCGAGCACGAGCCGGCCCGGGTGCGCCGGCTCAGTCGGCAGGCGGCGACGCTGCTGCTCGCCGCAGGGCTGGATCCGCGGCGGTGCACGCTCTTCGTACAGAGCCACGTCGACGAGCACACCCGGCTCGCGTACCTGTTGGAGTGCACCGCCACCGACGGGGAGCTGCGGCGGATGATCCAGTACAAGGAGAAGGCGGCGACGGCGCAGGCCGCCGGGGACGGGGTGCGGCTGTCCCTGCTCACCTATCCCGTGCTCATGGCCGCCGACATCCTGGCGTACGGGACGCAGGAGGTCCCGGTGGGTGAGGACCAGCGGCAGCACGTCGAGCTGACCCGGGACCTGGCCGTGCGGTTCAACCAGCGGTACGGGCACACCTTCACCGTTCCCCGGGCGACGCATCCGGCGGTGGCCGCGCGGGTCATGGACCTGCAGGAGCCGACGTCGAAGATGGGCAAGTCCCACGCGAGCGGGGCGGGCATCGTCTACCTGCTCGACGAGGCCGAGGTGGTGCGCAAGAAGGTGATGCGGGCCGTCACCGACTCCGGGGACGGCGGTGTCGTCTACGACCGGGAGGAGCGGCCCGGGGTCGCGAACCTGCTGGACGTCCTCGCCGCCTGCACCGGCGGCGACCCGGAGGTGCTGGCCGACGGGTACCAGGGGTACGGGGCCCTCAAGCGGGACGTCGCCGACGCGGTGGTCGAGCTGCTGCGGCCGGTGCGGGAGCGGCACGCGGAACTGGCCGCGGATCCGGCGGAGGTCGAGAAGGTGCTGCGGGCCGGGGCCGGACGGGCGCGCGAGCTGGCGCGGCCGGTGGTGGACCGGGCGTACCGGGCGATCGGACTGCTGGAGCCGTGACGGGTGGGGGCCCCGGGTGACCCGGGGCCCCCGTCGTCGCGGGTGTCTCAGCTGTTGCCGGAGGCCAGCTCGCGGCTGCGGTCGCGGGCGGCTTCCAGGGCGGCGATCAGGGCGGCGCGCACGCCGTGCTTCTCCAGCTCCACGATGGCGTTGATGGTGGTGCCGGCCGGGGAGGTGACGGCCTCGCGGAGCTTGACCGGGTGTTCGCCGCTGTCGCGGAGCATCACCGCGGCGCCGACGGCGGCCTGCACGATCAGGTCGTGGGCCTGGGCGCGGGGCAGGCCGAGGAGGATGCCGGCGTCGGTCATGGCCTCGACGAGGAAGTAGAAGTACGCGGGTCCCGAGCCGGAGAGGGCGGTGGCCGCGTCCTGCTGGGACTCGGGGACGCGCAGGGTCTTGCCGACGCCGCCGAAGATCTCCTCGGTGTGCAGGAGGTGCGCGGCGGTCGCGTGGCTGCCGGCCGAGATGACAGACATGGCCTCGTCGACGAGGGCGGGGGTGTTCGTCATGACGCGGACCACGGGGGTGCCGGGGCTGAGCCGTTCCTCGAAGAAGGAGGTCGGGATGCCCGCGGCGCCGCTGATGATCAGGCGGTCGGCGGGGACGTGCGGGGCGAGCTCGTCGAGGAGCCGGCCCATGTCCTGCGGCTTGACGGTGAGGATGAGGGTGTCGGCGCGCTTGGCGGCCTCGGCGTTGGAGACGGCCTCGACGCCGTAGCGGGAGCGCAGCTCCTCGGCGCGTTCCGGACGGCGGGCGGTGACGAGGAGCTTCGAGGCGGGCCGGCCGCCGCGGATCATCCCGCTGAGCAGGGCCTCGCCGATCTTGCCGGTACCGAGGACTGCGACTGTCTGGGTCATGCCCGATTCACCTCGCCGAACGGTTCTTGCGCGTGGGGTGCGTATGCGTCCCCATCCTTTCACCCGGTGAACGAACGGGGCGGGGCCGTCCGGCCTGTGGGCGTCAGGGGGTGCGGCGGCGGAGGGTGGCGGCGCCGAGGCCGAGGACGAGGACGGCGCAGGCGGCGACGATGACGGCGTCGCGGACGAAGGCGGCGGTCATGTCGGTGTGGGTGAGGACCTGGGTCATGCCGTCGACGGCGTAGGACATCGGCAGGACGTCGGAGAGGCCCGAGAGGACGGGCTGCATGGTGTCGCGGGGTGCGAAGAGGCCGCACAGGAGCAGCTGGGGGAAGATCACCGCCGGCATGAACTGGACGGCCTGGAACTCGGAGGCCGCGAAGGCGGAGACGAACAGGCCGAGCGCGGTGCCGAGGAGCGCGTCGAGGAGCGCCACGAGCAGGAGCAGCCAGGGGGAGCCGACGACGTCGAGGCCGAGCACCCAGAGCGCGAGGCCGGTGGCGAGGAGGGACTGGACGACGGCCACGGCGCCGAAGGCGAGGGCGTAGCCGGCGATGAGGTCGCCCTTGCCGAGCGGCATGGCGAGGAGGCGTTCCAGGGTGCCGGAGGTGCGCTCGCGGAGGGTGGCGATGGAGGTCACCAGGAACATGGTGATGAGGGGGAAGATCCCGAGGAGGGACGCTCCGATGCCGTCGAAGGTCTGCGCGTTCCCGTCGAAGACGAAGCGGAGCAGCGTCAGCATCAGTACGGGGACCAGCAGCATCAGGGCGATGGAGCGGGGGTCGTGGCGGAGCTGGCGCAGGACGCGGGCGGCCGTGGCGGCGGTGCGGGCGGGGCTGAGGGCGTTCATCGGGTCTGCTCCGCGGCGGTGAGGGTGGTGGTGGCGTTCGCGTCGGCCTTCGCGTTGGCGTTGGCGTTGGCGTCGGCGTTGGCGTCGTCCACGAGGCGGAGGAAGCCCTCTTCGACGGTGGCCGAGCCGGTGCGGGAGCGCAGGGCGTCGGGGGTGTCCCGGGCGAGGATCCGGCCCTCGCGCATGAGGAGGAGGGCGTGGCAGCGCTCGGCCTCGTCCATGACGTGGGAGGACACCAGGATCGTGGCGCCGCGGGTGGCGGCGAGGTCGTGGAAGAGGTTCCACAGGTCGCGGCGCAGGACGGGGTCGAGACCGACGGTCGGTTCGTCGAGGACGAGGAGCTCCGGGGCGCCGAGCAGGGCGACCGCGAGGGAGACGCGGCTGCGCTGGCCGCCGGAGAGGTTCCCGGCGAGGGCTCCGGCGCGGGAGGTGAGGTCGACGTCGGCGATGGCGCGGGCGACGGCCGCGGAGCGGCGGTCGGCGGCGGCCCGGCCGGGGTCGAGGACGGCGGCGAAGTAGTCGAGGTTCTGCCGGACGGTGAGGTCGTCGTAGACGGAGGGCGCCTGGGTGACGTAGCCGATGCGGGAGCGGAGCTCGGGATGGCCGGCGGGGCGGCCGAGGACGTCGAGGGTACCGGTGACGTGGGCCTGGGTGCCCACGACGGCCCGCATCAGGGTGGACTTCCCGCAGCCGGAGGGGCCGAGGAGGCCGGTGATGCGGCCGCGGGGGACGTCGAAGGCGATGGCGTCGAGGACGGTGCGGAGGGTACGGCCGGTGCCGCGGCGCACGGTGAGGTCGTGGGCGTGGACGGCGGCCGGGGTACGGGCCGGATCTCCCTCGGCCGGGTTATTCATCATGTGATGAATAATGCTCCCGCCGGTCCCGGTCGTCAATCGCCGGAACGGAATTCGCCCCCGCCGGGCCCCTCGGTGCGGGGGCGGGGCGGGGGCGCGTGCGGTTCGGGGGGCGGAGCGGGGCGGGGGTTACTTCTTGCGCTTGGGGCGGCGGGCCGCCGGGTTGCCCGTGCGGGAGCTGCGGCGGCGGGCGAATTCCGCCGTGGCGCGCTCGTACTCGGCGCGGCGCAGCTTCTCGCCCGGGGCCTCGGCGAAGCAGCGGAGGAAGTACGCGATGAGGGAGCCGATGAAGCCGATGGTCTTGAGGCCCTTGAGCGCGGTCTCGTCGGAGGACGGGGCGGCGCGGCGGCTGAAGGAGTCCCAGGTCTTGGCGAAGGCGATGGAGCTGGCGATCGCGAAGAGGACGACGACGGAGATGCTGAGGAAGGGGCCGACGTTGCCGATCTCCAGGCCCTCGTACGAGAGGCGCAGCAGGAGGGCCGCCGCGACGGCGGTGACCAGGGAGCCGACGGCGACGGCCGCGCGGCGCAGGGCGTAGCCGCCGTCGTGCTTCACCCAGGTGGTGCCGAAGAACGGGATCGGCTCCGGCTCGGGGCCCGTGGGCTCCGGCGCGGCCGGGGCCGGGGCCGCGGCCGGCTCGGCGGGGGTCTGGTCTCGCTGCTCGTCGCTCACATCGGCGATTATCCCCCGCCGGGCCGGACGGGCCCGGTGCGTCTCGCGTGGCGGAACGGCGGAACGGCCCGGTGGCGGAACGGTGCGACCGTCCCGGTGCCTCCGGGTTCCGGTGGATCGTGGCGGCCGGGGCCGTGGTGTCCGGTGCCGGTGCCTCGCGAGGCGGAGGGCCGGTGCCGGTGCCGGGCGGCGCGGGACCGGCACCGCCCGGAAGGGGACGGCCTAAGGGCTGTCCCGTCATCCCCGGTGGATCAGCGCGCGGCGTCAGATGCGGTACATCGCAAGGCGGAGGAGCGTCCGGATACTGGACGTATCCGGACGTTCCGACAACGCGGCGAGGTGCCGTAGCTGACGCCGCGCGCCCGCCGGGGATGACGGGACAGCCCTTAGGAGCAGCGGCCCGCCACGTAGCCGTCGCTGCCCGTCCGCACGTAGGCGTCCGAGACGAAGCGGCCGTTGCCGATGCAGTCCCAGATGTTCGTGGTGCCGTACGGGCCGCTGATGTTCGTTCCGGGGCACTGGCAGCGGATCGTGACGTACCCGCCGGCCGGCAGGACGTCGATGATCGAGTAGTTGGTGCCCGGGCCGCTGCGGACGTTGACCCGGCTGCCGGGCGCGAGCGGGTAGGTCGGAAGACCCGTGGACTCGGCGGCGGCGACCGTCTGGACTTGGCTTGAATCGTTCTCAACGGACATGTGGAAACTCCCCCCTTGGGTGTTGCTCTGCGCAACGCGCGCAGGGTACCAAGCCCTTGGGTGTGCGTATGGGCAATGGACTAGGCTCCGGCGGGGGTGGTGAGCGGTGCATTCGCTGCGCGCGGACTACGCGGGGTTTCCGGAGTACGCCGGGCAGTACCGGCTCCAATCCGTGCTCGGCTCCGGTGGCATGGGCGTCGTCCACCTCGCCGATTCCAGTTCCGGGCTGAAACTCGCCGTCAAGGTCGTGCACGCCCAGCACGCCGTGGATCCGGAGTTCCGGGCGCGGTTCCGGCAGGAGGTCGCGGCCGCGCGCAGGGTGAGCGGCGCCTTCACCGCGCCCGTCGTGGACGCCGACCCGGACGCCGAGCGGCCGTGGATGGCCACCCTCTTCATCGACGCGCCGACGCTGTCCGAGCGGGTGCGCGAACGGGTACTGGACCCCGCCGAGCTGGCCCGGCTCGCCGCCGGGCTGGCGGAGGCCCTGCGGGACATCCACCGGGCGGGGGTCGTGCACCGGGACCTGAAGCCCAGCAACGTGCTGATGGCCCCGGACGGGGTGCGGGTCATCGACTTCGGCATCTCGCGCCCGGCCGACAGCGACCTGCGGACCGAGACGGGCAAGCTGATCGGCACGCCCCCGTTCATGGCGCCGGAGCAGTTCCAGCGGCCCCGAGAGGTGGGGACCGCGGCGGACGTGTTCGCGCTGGGGGCCGTGCTGGTGCACGCCGCGACCGGGCGGGGGCCCTTCGACTCCGACAGCCACTACCTGGTGGCGTACCAGGTCGTGCACAGCGAGCCCGACCTGACGGGGCTGCCGGCGCGGCTCGCCCCGATCGTGGCGCGCTGCCTGGCGAAGGACCCCGCGCAGCGCCCGACGGCGGACGCGCTGATCTCGGAGATGCGCGCCGCCGCCTATCCGACCGCCGAGGACACGCAGGCCTTCATCCCCCAGCCGCGCCGCCCGGCGGTGGGGCGGGCCGGGTCCCGCGACGAGGTCACGCACCGGCGGGAGCCGCCCGCTGCGCCCGCCGCCCCGGCCGGGCGGCGGCGGCGCGGGCCGGCGCTGTGGGCCGCCGCGCTCGGGGTGCTGCTCGCGGCGGGTTCGGTCGCCGGGTACGCGTGGTCCGGCACCGGCGGGGACGCCGCCGCGCGGTCCGGGACCTCCGCGTCCGGGACGCCGGCGCCGGGGACGGCGGGCGCCGCGGGCAAACCGTTCGCGCCGTGGGCGGTGTCCCTGGGCGGGCACGCCGCGTCGTGCTCGGCGGGGGCCGCCGGAGCCGGCCTCTACTGCTCGGGGCGCGGGCTGGCCGCGGCGCGGCTCGACCCCGCCGACGGCTCGGTGCTGTGGTCGGTCCGTACGGGCGCACCCGCCCCCGGGGCGGTCACCGACAGCACGCCGCTGCACGCGGACGGCGTGGTCCTCGCGGTGGCGCCCGGCAGCGAGTTGTTGCAGGCGCTGGACCCGGCGACGGGCGCGGAGCGCTGGCGGCGCGCGCTGCCGGGCGGGGTGCGGGTCGTGCCGGCCGGGCCGTACGTGCTCGTGGTGGCCCCCGACGGCAAGGTCACCGCCCTGGACGCGGCGGGCGGCGCCGAGCGCTGGACGAAGCGGATCGGCGGCGCCGGATCCGTGTGGTGGGGCGGGCCCGCCGGTGCGGGCCCGCCCGTGCTCTACGCGGCGACGCCCGACGCGGGCGGCGGCTCGACGCAGCTCGCGGAGGTGGACCCGGCGACCGGCGCCGTGCGCTGGCAGACGCGGACCGCCGGCCGGCTGCGGCCGGTCGGGGTCGCGGGCGGCTCGGTGTACCTGCTGGACAACGACGCGGGCGCCCGGACGGGAGGCGTCGTACGGGTGGACGCGGCGACCCGCGCGGTCCACCGGGTCCGGCTGACGGCCCCGCTGTACGAGGCGGAGGCTTCGGTCGGCGCCGACGGGACGGTGTACGCCGTCGAGGGCCGGGGCGGGCTCGTCGCGGTCGGACCGGACAAGGAGCGCTGGCGGCTGGAGACCGGCGCGGGGGCCGCGTCCCGGCCGGTCGCCGCCGACGGGCGGGTGTACCTGACGGCGCAGGACGGGCGGCTGCTGACCGTCGACGCGGCAGCCGGGCGGTTCGCGGGACAGACGCAGCCCCGGATGGGGGCGGGCCAGGCCACGTTCAGCGCGACCCTGCCCGCGCCGGTGGTCGCCGACGGGCGGGTCTACGCGTCCGCGCCGGACGGGTCGGTGTTCGCGGTGCCGGCGCGGGACCCGTCCGGTACGGGCTGACCGTCCGGTTCGGGAACGCGCG
This sequence comes from Streptomyces sp. NPDC048461, assembly GCF_055587105.1. Taxonomy (NCBI): domain Bacteria; kingdom Bacillati; phylum Actinomycetota; class Actinomycetes; order Kitasatosporales; family Streptomycetaceae; genus Streptomyces; species Streptomyces sp. NPDC048461. The sequence continues at coordinate 7,919 of NZ_JBVJGW010000009.1, forward strand.
GCGGCCGGACCCGGTGCGTACGTGACGGGACCCCGCCGGGCGGTGCGCCCGACGGGGTCCCGTCACGGAAGCGGCGGGGACTCAGCCCAGCAGGGACACGTCGCGGACCGCGCCCTTGTCGGCGCTGGTGGCCATGGCGGCGTACGCGCGCAGGGCCGCCGAGACCTTGCGCTCGCGGTTCTTCGGGGCGTACACCCCGCCGAGGGCCTCGTGGCGGGCCGCCAGGGTGGCCTCGTCGACGAGCAGCTCGATGGAGCGGTTCGGGATGTCGATCCGGATGCGGTCGCCGTCCTCGACCACCGCGATGGTGCCGCCCGAGGCCGCCTCCGGGGAGGCGTGGCCGATGGACAGGCCGGAGGTGCCGCCGGAGAAGCGGCCGTCCGTCACCAGCGCGCAGACCTTGCCGAGGCCGCGGCCCTTGAGGAAGGACGTCGGGTAGAGCATCTCCTGCATGCCGGGGCCGCCGCGCGGGCCCTCGTAGCGGATGACGACGACGTCGCCCGCCTTGATCTCCTTGCGGAGGATCTTGTCGACGGCCTCGTCCTGCGACTCGCAGACGACGGCCGGGCCCTCGAACGTCCAGATCGACTCGTCGACACCGGCCGTCTTCACGACGCAGCCGTCGACGGCGATGTTGCCGCGCAGGACGGCGAGGCCGCCGTCCTTGGAGTACGCGTGCTGCACCGAGCGGATGCAGCCGCCCTCGGCGTCGAGGTCCAGGGTGTCCCAGCGCTCGGACTGGGAGAAGGCGCTGGCCGACCGCTGGCAGCCGGGGGCCGCGTGCCACAGCTCCATCGCCGTGTCGGAGGCGGTGCCGGAGCGGGCGTCCCACTCGGCGAGCCAGTCCTCCAGGCCCTCGGAGTGGACGCTGGTGACGTTCTTGTTGAGGAGCCCGCCGCGGTGCAGCTCGCCGAGGATGGCGGGGATGCCGCCGGCGCGGTGGATGTCCTCCATGTAGTACGTGCCGCCGGGCGCCACGTTGGGCGCGACCTTGGAGAGGCACGGGACGCGGCGCGAGACCTCGTCGATGTCCGTGAGGTCGTACTCCAGGCCCGCCTCCTGGGCGGCGGCCAGCAGGTGCAGGATCGTGTTGGTCGAGCCGCCCATGGCGATGTCGAGGGCCATGGCGTTCTCGAACGCCTCGCGGGTGGCGATGCTGCGGGGCAGGACCGAGTGGTCGTCCTGCTCGTAGTGGCGCTTGGTGATCTCCACGACCGTGCGGCCGGCGTCCTCGTACAGGGCGCGGCGGGCGGTGTGGGTGGCGAGGACCGAGCCGTTGCCGGGGAGGGCGAGGCCGATGGCCTCGGCGAGGCAGTTCATCGAGTTGGCGGTGAACATGCCCGAACACGAGCCGCACGTGGGGCAGGCGTTCTCCTCGATCCGCAGCACGTCCTCGTCCGAGACGTTCTCGTTGGAGGCGTCGACCATGGCGTCGATCAGGTCGAGCTTGCGGACGGTGCCGTCGACGAGGGTGGCCTGGCCGGCCTCCATCGGGCCGCCGGAGACGAACACGACCGGGATGTTGAGGCGCATGGCGGCCATCAGCATGCCGGGGGTGATCTTGTCGCAGTTGGAGATGCAGATCAGGGCGTCGGCGCAGTGCGCCTCGACCATGTACTCCACGCTGTCCGCGATCAGGTCGCGCGAGGGCAGCGAGTAGAGCATGCCGCCGTGGCCCATGGCGATGCCGTCGTCGACCGCGATGGTGTTGAACTCGCGGGGGATCGCGCCGGCCTCGCGGATGGCGTCGGAGACGATCCGGCCGACCGGAGCCAGGTGCGTGTGGCCGGGGACGAACTCGGTGAACGAGTTGGCGACCGCGATGATCGGCTTCCCGATGTCCGCGCTCGCTACGCCCGAGGCGCGCATCAGGGCACGTGCGCCCGCCATGTTGCGGCCGTGGGTGACGGTGCGGGACCTCAGCTCGGGCATCGGGTTCACTCCCCATGGGGTGCGGCCGGCCGTACGGACTCGGCCGCGACTGTAGATATGAAGCAGTTACGAGGCTACGCCCCTCGCCCGCGATGCGGACACCCTGTCCGGATGCCGGGACGGGAGGCTCATTCTTCGGTCAGGTAGCGCTGCAGCGTGGGCGCCACCAGTCTGATGATGTCCTCGGGGTCCGCCGACGCGAGGGGCTCGACCTGGAGCACGTAGCGCAGGATCGCGATGCCGACCATGTGGGAGGCGGCGAGCTCCGCGCGGAACGTCGGGTCGGGCACGTCGAGGTCGGCGGCGATCCGCTCCAGGAGGCGGCGCAGGACGAGCCGGCGCAGCACGGCGGCCGCCGCCTCGTGGGTGAGGGCCGAGCGGATCACCGCGAGGAGCGGGGCGCGGGTGGCCGGGTTCTCCCAGACGCCGAGGAAGAAGCGCGCGAGCCGCTCGCCGATGCCGTCGGGGCCCGCGCCGAGGATCGCCGGGATCACCAGCGCCGGCTCCATGCTGACCTCGATGGCGGCGGCGAACAGGTCGTCCTTGCTGCCGAAGTAGTGGTGGACCAGGGCCGGGTCGACCCCGGCGGCCTTGGCGACGCCGCGTACGGAGGTCTTGTCGTAGCCGCGCGCGGCGAACTCGGAGCGGGCGGCGAGCCGGATGCGCTCCTGGGTGCCGGGGCCCTCGTCGGCCTCGTCCTGGCGGGGCCGGCCGGGGCCGCGGCGGCGGCGCGGGGCGGACGGGGCGGGCTCGGTCGGCCGGTCCCGGGGCTCGGACGGCTCCGGCGACCCGGGCGACCGCGCCGGTTCCGCCGGCTCCCGCGGTTCCGTCACGTGCGCCGGGCCCGGGGCCGGGGCCGGGGCCGGGGCTGCGGCCGGACGGCGGGGACGTCGTCGGGCGCGGTCGCGAGGTGCAGCCGGGTGAAGGCCAGCGCCTCGGCGAGGTCGGCCTCGCGCTCGGCGGAGGACATCGCGCGCCGGGTGTTGACCTCGATGACGACGTGGCCGTCGAAGGACGTACGGGCCAGGCCCTCCAGCAGCTCGGCGCAGGGCTGCGTGCCGCGTCCGGGGACGAGGTGCTCGTCCTTCGCGGAGCCGTTCCCGTCGGCGAGGTGGATGTGCGCGAGCCGGTCGCCCATGCGGTCGATCATCGCGGTGGCGTCGGTGCGGGCGGTCGCGGTGTGCGAGAGGTCGACGGTGAAGTGCCGGTAGTCGTCCTTGGTGACGTCCCACTCCGGCGCGTACGCGAGCATCTCGCGGTCGCGGTAGCGCCAGGGGTACATGTTCTCGACGGCGAAGCGGACGTCGGTCTCGTCGGCCATCCGCCAGATGCCGGAGACGAAGTCCCGGGAGTACTGGCGCTGCCAGCGGAACGGCGGGTGCACGACGACGGTGGAGGCGCCGAGCCGTTCGGCCGCCGCCTGGGCGCGCCGGAGCTTGGTCCACGGATCGGTGGACCAGACGCGCTGGGTGATCAGCAGGCAGGGCGCGTGGACGGCGAGGATCGGCACCTGGTGGTGGTCGGAGAGGCGGCGCAGCGCGTCGACGTCCTGGCTCACGGGGTCCGTCCAGACCATCACCTCGACGCCGTCGTACCCGAGGCGCGCGGCGATCTCGAAGGCGGTCGCCGTGGACTCCGGATAGACGGAGGCCGTGGAAAGCGCGACTTTCGCGGTCGGGACACGGACTGGTTCTGCCACGGACACAGGGTACGGGCCCGGCACGGCGCCCGGTCCGGACGGGGCGAGGGGGCGCCCGGGCGGGGCGCCCCGGCCCGGCGCGCGCCCGGCGCGGCCCCGGCCGCGCGCCGGCCGGGCCGAGCTGCGGATACGCGGGCGCCGGGGGTCCGGCAGCCGGCTCTCCGCGGTCCGTCACCGGGGGCGCGGCACGGTGCGGGATGTCACGAGGGTCACCCGGCGGCCCGGCAGGGCGAAGGCCGCCGAGACCGGTCCCGACCCGCCGGGCCGCAGCCGCTACGCCGTCCCGGGACCGCCCCGGGGGCCTTCGGGCTCCCCCACCGTCGGCAGGTGGTCCAGCCTGCGGAGGATGACGCCCTCGCGCAGGGCCCAGGGACAGATCTCCAGCTCCTCCACCCCGAAGAGGTCCATCGCGCCCTCGGCGACGAGCGCGCCCGCCAGGATCTGGTTCGCGCGCCCCTCCGAGACCCCCGGGAGGGCCGCCCGCTGGGCCGTGGTCATCGCGGCCAGACGCGGGACCCACTCCTCCAGGGACTTGCGGGTCAGGTCCCGCTGCACGTAGAGGCCGTCCGCCGAGCGGGCCGCGCCCGCGATGCGGGCCAGCTGCTTGAAGGTCTTCGAGGTGGCCACCACGTGGTCCGGGGCCCCGAAACGGCTGAACTCCCCTACGGACCGGGCGATCTGGGCCCGTACGTGGCGCCGCAGCGCCCGGACGTCGGCCGCGTCCACCGGATCCCCCGGCAGCCAGCCCGCCGTGAGCCGGCCGGCGCCGAGCGGGAGGGAGACGGCGCGGTCCGGCTCCTCGTCCATCCCGTAGGCGATCTCCAGCGAACCGCCGCCGATGTCGAGGACGAGCAGCTTTCCGGCGGACCAGCCGAACCAGCGGCGCGCCGCGAGGAACGTCAGGCGGGCCTCGTCGTCACCGCTGAGGACGGGCAGGTCGATGCCCGTCTCCAGCTTCACGCGCGCCAGCACCTCGTCCGCGTTCGTGGCCTCCCGGACGGCGCTGGTCGCGAAGGGGACGAGGTCCTCGCAGCCCTTGTCCTCGGCGGCCTGCACGGCTTCGCCGATCACCGACACCAGCAGCTCGACGCCCTCGGGCGTGACGGCGCCGCGCTCGTCGAGCAGCTCCGCCAGGCGCAGGTCCACCTTGTGCGAGTGCGCGGGCTGGGGGCGCGCACCGGGGTGCGCGTCCACCACCAGCAGATGGATCGTGTTCGAACCCACGTCAAGGACACCGAGTCTCATAGGGGGAAACGCTACTGCGGTGAAGGCGGAGGGGTTGCGTAAGGGGCGCTTAGGCTTGGGTTTGTGCCAAATACGAAGAAGGCCAACACGACCCGGTCGAAGAAGGACGCGGGCAAGGCCAAGGGCAAGCGCAAGCCCGCGGTACCCGACGAGAAGGGGCTCGACTTCCCCCGGGCCTGGGTGGAGTTCCCCGATCCCGCGGACGACGAACAGGTCTTCCGCTGCGACCTGACGTGGCTGACCTCCCGCTGGACCTGCATCTTCGGCAGCGGCTGCCAGGGCATCCAGGCGGGCCGGGCGGACGACGGGTGCTGCACGCTCGGCGCGCACTTCTCCGACGAGGACGACGAGAAGCGCGTCGCGGAGAACGTGGCCCGGCTGACGCCCGAGCTGTGGCAGTTCCACGACGTGGGCAGCGAGACCGGCTGGACCCAGCTCGACGACGACGGGGAGAAGCAGACCCGGCGCTGGGAGGGCTCGTGCATCTTCCAGAACCGGCCCGGCTTCGCCGCCGGAGCGGGGTGCTCGCTGCACATCCTGGCGCTGCGCGAGGGTCGCGAGCCGCTGGAGACGAAGCCCGACGTCTGCTGGCAGCTGCCCGTCCGCCGGACGTACGACTGGATCGACCGGCCCGACGACACCCGTGTCCTCCAGGTGTCGATCGGCGAGTACGACCGCCGCGGCTGGGGTCCGGGCGGCCACGACCTGCACTGGTGGTGCACGTCGGCGACCTCCGCGCACGGCGCCGGGGACCCGGTGTACGTCACGTACCGGCCCGAGCTGACGGAGCTGATGGGCAAGGAGGGGTACGAGGAGCTCGTCCGGCTGTGCGAGGCGCGGCTCGCCTCGCTGCTGCCGATGGCCCCGCACCCGGCGGACCCGGTCGCGCCCTGAGGTGGCGCGGCCCCGCCCCCCGGCCGGGGCCGGCCCCCCGGGACCGCTCTCAGGAGCCCGGGGCCGGCGGGTCGGAGGCCGGCGGGGTCGGGGAAACCGTTCCTCCCGTCCCGTCCGTCGGCTCCGCCGACGGCGCGGGGGTCGGTGACGGCGGGATCGTCGGCTCGGTCGGCGTGGGGGTCGGGGCCGCAGTGGCGGGCGGCGGGGTCGGCTCCGCCGACGGGGGCTGGGGGCTCGCGGGGGGCTGCTGCGTCGCGGCGGGCGGCGGCGGCGCCGGGCGCCCGCGGCCCTGGATGGCGACCACGGCGCCGCCCGGGTCGACCCCGACGCGGGCCGTCCAGGCACCGACGGGCTGGGCCCCGGTGTCCACGGTGATCCGCAGGGTGACGGACTCTCCGGGGGCCAGCGTGCCCGCGGTCCGGCTCGCGCGCAGCCACGGGCCGTCGGACCACAGCTGCCAGTCCACCGGCCCGCCGCCGGAGGCGGTGAGGGTGAGCAGCGTGGTGGCGCCGTGGGAGGAGGCGGCGACGGTGAGGCGGCCGGGGGCGTCGGGGCGGCCCGCGTCGGCGGGGACCGGCGGGCCGGTGCTGATCACCTCGACGAACACGTCGGGTTCGGCGCTGCCCGGGGCGAAGCCGGGGCCGCCGGTGGTCCGGGCGGCGTTGCCGGCGTTCTCGTACGCGGCCAGCGGTCGGCCCCCGGCGTGCGGCGGGATCTCGGACTCGCCGGCGGAGATGCGGATGCCGTCGCCGCCGACGGGCTCGCCGGTGGCGGGAGCGCCCCGGTACGCCGCCCACAGGGCCAGGACCGGAGCCGCGACGACGGTGGCGACCACGGTGGTGGTCACCGCCCGGGCGCGCAGCCGGTCGCGCCGGGCGGCGCGGTCCTTGGGGTCCATCGGGAACCCGGTGCGGTCGAAGCGCGGGCCGGGTCCGCCGCCCCGGCGCCGGCCGGAGCGGAGCATCGCGGCGTGCACGGCGGTGCGCGGGGCGGGGACCAGCGGGAGCGCGGCCGTGTCGATGCCGGAGCCGGGCCAGGGGGAGCCGGCCCCGACCCGTTCGGCGACGCGGCGGCAGCGCGGGCAGTCGTCGACGTGCCGGACGAGCTCGGCGCGCAGGCTGGTGGAGAGCAGCACCTGGCCGTCCCCGGTGAGCCGGGACACGCTGGGGCAGCCGCCGGTCTCCACGACGGCGAGGGCGGCGCGGGTGCGCTCGACCTCGCAGGCGGCCCCGGACAGCAGTTCCCGGGCGGCGGCCTGCGGCGTGCCGAGGACGGCGGCGAGTTCGGCGACGCCGAGGCGGTGGCGCACGGCGAGTTCGAGGGCCTCGCGCTGCTCGGGGGTGGTGCCCGCGGCCTCGGGCCAGGCGAGCCGGGCCAGCTCCGTACGGCGGTACGCGCTCACGTCGAGGGGGCGCCGGCCCGCGGGGACGGCTTCGCCGCCGCCCGGGCCGGGGGCCGTGTCCCCGGTGCTCCCGGTGCCCGCAGCACGTACAGTGCCCGCCGCACCGCCCGGCGCGTGAGTGCCGTCGGCGTGCTCCGGCGTGCGCCGGGCGGAATGCGCTCCCTGCCGGTCGCGCCGCTTCTCGGCGAGCCGGCGCAGGCAGCCCCAGCGGGCGAGGGCGTACAGCCAGGCCCGCCGGTCCCCCTCGTCGGGACACCGGCCGGGATGCCGCTCGGCCGCGGCGAGGGCGTCGCCCAGCACCTCGGTGGCGGTGTCGTGGTCGCACAGCACCGACAGGCAATAGGTGAACAGCCCGTCCAGGTAGGGCTCGTGGCGGAAGCGCGGCGGCTCGGGCGGCTGCTCCGCCGCCGGCCTCCGGGAGCCGCCGGCGCCGGCCCGGCCACCGGATCCGCGGGTCCCCCCGGGTTCCCCGATCCCCGTGGAACCCTCCGTGGAACCCTCCTCCAAACCCTCTGAGGGCGTGCGCCCGTGCGCCGGGTGTGCGCCGGTGCGCGATGAGGGGTGTGCCTGGTTGCTGCTGTTCACCTCGCGACCGTAGGCGGCGCGCCGGTGAAGGCCCGGAAGCCTTCAGCAGTTTTAGTCCTTACGGGTGAACAGATCGGCGACGCGCTGACAGGCCCCTTGACGCGGTCGCCGGCACGGCCTTCGACGCGGCCGCCGGCACGGGCCCGACCCGGTGGCCCCGGCACACCTCCCGCCGGAAGCAGGCCCGCGCCACCGGCCCCGGCCGGCGTTGTCGGTGGGGGCGGCTACCGTGGGGCGCATGGCTGCCCGCACCGCTCGTTCATCCGCCAAGGACCGGCCGTCCTACCGTTGTACCGAGTGCGGGTGGACCACCGCGAAGTGGCTCGGGCGGTGTCCCGAGTGCCAGGCGTGGGGAACCGTCGAGGAGATGGGCGCGCCCGCCGTGCGCACCACCGCCGCCGGCCGCGTCTCCACCGCCGCGGTGCCGATCGCCCAGGTCGACGGCCGCACCGCGACCGCGCGCAGCACCGGCGTCGACGAGCTGGACCGCGTCCTCGGCGGCGGCCTCGTGCCGGGCGCCGTGGTCCTGCTCGCCGGGGAACCGGGCGTGGGCAAGTCGACGCTGCTGCTGGACGTCGCGGCCAAGGCGGCCAGCGACGAGCACCGCACGCTCTACGTCACCGGCGAGGAGAGCGCGAGCCAGGTCCGGCTGCGGGCCGACCGGATCCACGCGCTGAGCGACCACCTCTACCTGGCCGCCGAGACCGACCTCTCGGCGGTGCTCGGGCACCTCGACGCCGTGAAGCCCTCCCTCCTCATCCTGGACTCCGTACAGACCGTCGCCTCCCCCGAGATCGACGGGGCGCCCGGCGGCATGGCCCAGGTGCGCGAGGTCGCCGGGGCGCTGATCCGGGCCTCCAAGGAGCGGGGGATGTCCACCCTGCTCGTGGGACACGTGACGAAGGACGGGGCCATCGCCGGCCCGCGGCTCCTGGAGCACCTGGTCGACGTGGTGCTGAGCTTCGAGGGCGACCGGCACGCCCGGCTGCGGCTCGTGCGCGGCATCAAGAACCGCTACGGCGCCACCGACGAGGTCGGCTGCTTCGAGCTGCACGACGAGGGGATCACCGGGCTCGCCGACCCGAGCGGGCTGTTCCTGACCCGGCGCGCCGAGGCCGTTCCGGGCACCTGCCTGACCGTGACCCTGGAGGGCAAGCGCCCGCTGGTCGCGGAGGTGCAGGCGCTGACGGTGGACTCCCAGATCCCCTCGCCCCGGCGCACCACCTCCGGCCTGGAGACCTCGCGGGTGTCGATGATGCTGGCGGTGCTGGAGCAGCGCGGCCGGATCACCGCGCTCGGCAAGCGCGACATCTACTCCGCGACCGTGGGCGGGGTGAAGCTGACCGAGCCGGCCGCCGACCTCGCGATCGCGCTGGCCCTGGCGTCGGCCGCCAGCGACGTGCCGCTCCCGAAGAACCTCGTCGCCATCGGCGAGGTCGGCCTGGCCGGCGAGGTGCGGCGGGTGACGGGCGTACAGCGCCGGCTCGCCGAGGCGCACCGGCTCGGCTTCACGCACGCCCTCGTACCGTCCGATCCGGGCAAGGTCCCGGCCGGGATGAAGGTCGTGGAGGTCGCCGACATGGGTGACGCCCTGCGGGTGCTGCCGCGCGGTCGCTCCCGTACGCCGGCCAAGGAGCGGGCGGCCGAGTAGCGGACGGATCCCCTGGTCAGGGCGTCCGTACGGGGTCCCCGCGGGGCGGACCTGGCCAAGCAACGGCGGGGCCGCAGCGCGCGCCGGTAGACTTCCGGATGGTCCGCCCGGCCGTACGCAGGCGGCGCAACCCGCGACCCGAGGAGTGCAGTGGCAGCCAAGGACGGGGCAGCAGCATCCGGAAAGTCGGGCGCGAGCTCCAAGCAGGAAGCCATGATGCGTGCCTCGCTGAGCGCGGTCGCACCTGGTCAGCCGCTGCGTGACGGGCTGGAACGGATCGTCCGCGGCAACACCGGCGGGCTCATCGTGCTCGGCATGGACAAGAGCGTCGAGGCGATGTGCACCGGCGGCTTCGTGCTGGACGTGGAGTTCACCGCGACCCGGCTGCGCGAACTGTGCAAGCTCGACGGCGCGCTCATCCTCGACAAGGACATCACCAAGATCCTTCGGGCCGGCGTGCAACTGGTGCCGGACGCGTCGATCCACACCGAGGAGACGGGCACGCGGCACCGCACGGCGGACCGCGTCTCGAAGCAGTGCGGCTTCCCGGTGGTGTCGGTGTCGCAGTCGATGCGGCTGATCGCGCTGTACGTGGACGGTGAGCGGCGGGTCCTGGAGGAGTCCGGGGCGATCCTGTCGCGCGCGAACCAGGCCCTCGCCACGCTGGAGCGGTACAAGCTGCGCCTCGACGAGGTCGCGGGCACGCTGTCGGCGCTGGAGATCGAGGACCTCGTGACGGTCCGTGACGTGACGGCGGTCGCCCAGCGGCTGGAAATGGTGCGCCGGATCGCGACGGAGATCGCCGAGTACGTGGTCGAACTGGGCACGGACGGGCGGCTGCTGTCGCTGCAGCTGGACGAGCTGACGGTCGGGATCGAGCAGGAGCGCGAGCTGGTCATCCGGGACTACGTGCCGGAGCCGACGGCGAAGCGTTCCCGCACGGTGGACGAGGCCCTGTCCGAACTGGACGCGCTGACGCACCCGGAGCTGCTGGAGCTGGCCATCGTCGCGAAGGCCCTGGGCTACACCGGATCGCCGGAGACCCTGGACTCGGCGGTGTCGCCCCGCGGTTACCGGCTGCTGGCGAAGGTGCCGAGGCTGCCGGGCGCCATCATCGAGCGCCTGGTGGAGCACTTCGGCGGGCTGCAGAAGCTGCTCGCGGCCAGCGTGGACGACCTGCAGACGGTCGACGGCGTGGGCGAGGCGCGGGCGCGCAGCGTCCGCGAGGGCCTGTCCCGCCTTGCGGAATCGTCCATCCTGGAACGCTACGTCTGAGGCGCACCCCCGCACGGGCCGGCGCGGTCCCCCCGGCCCGTGCGGGATCCGGGCCGGGGAGACGGGCCGTCAGTCCTGCTTCAGGACGAACGAGGTGTTGGCCACCGGCATGCCCGGCGACTTGAGCTCCACCACGTACGTGTCCGCGGTCGCGCTGCCCGGCGGAGGCGTCTGGCACTGGTTGGGGGCGCTGAACGCGCGGTCCCATTCGAGGACGTGCTTCGTCTCGCCCTGTGCGGGGACGCGGAAGAAGACGTTGCCCGCGCCCGGCGGGCAGTCGGCCGAGGACCAGACCGCCTTGCTGTCGCGCCCCTGAAGGATCGTCAGGATCGCCTGCTTCGGGCCGAGGTCGACCTTGCAGGTCGTTCCGGAGATGTTGCGGGCGATCAGTTCCAGCCGAGGCTTCTCGTTCGCCTCGTACTCGTTCTTCGCGCTCTTCACCTCCCACTGGAGGGCGCTCGCCGCGCACGTGGGAAGCGCGGAGTCGGCCGGAACCTGCGCCGCGCCACCGCCTCCCCCGCCGGCTCCGGCTCCGGCCGCCGCCGCGCCGCCCGTGCCCGCGCCGGGGGAGGCGCCCGGCTCGCCGTTCTTGCCGGTGCCCGCGGAGCCGCCGCCCTCGGACCCGGTCGTGCCGCCGCCCGACTCGGTCCGGCCGCCCGGGGCCTGACTGATCGCCGGCCCGGTGCCCGAGGGGCCGGGGGTGATCGTGATGGTGCCGGGGCGGCCCTGGCCCTTGCCGTTCGTACTCGACCCGTTCCCGCCGGAGCTGACGGCCCATACGGCGAGAATCGCGAGGAGCGCGGCAACGGACGCCAGCACGGCCCTCCGTCGCCAGTAGATGGAGGAGGGGAGCGGCCCGACCGGATTGCGCAGAGATCCCACGGACGGAACTTTACGAGAGTCCGCGCTCCGTTCCGCGCCCCCCATGCCGTGCAACGGGCGTGTTTTGCCGATCATCAGCCTGCGGGAGTCCCCGAACCCCGCCGGGAACGCCCGGAATCAGCCAGGAGACTGACGCGGGTGCCCTTTTTCCTTGAGTACCGTCGGTGACCATGGACAGCTCCGACCTCTACCGCGACATCACCGACTTCGCCCACTCGACGCCCGGCTGGGTGCAGTCGGCCTTCGAGGTCTGGACCGAGTACGGCCTTCTGGTCTTCGCCGTGCTCTTCATATCCGTCTGGTGGCGCTCGCGCGGCCGCCGCAGCCCCCGGACGGTGGCGCTCGCCGTCCTGGCTCCGCTGGCCACCGCCCTCGCGTACGTCACCTCCGAGTCGCTGAAGTCCACCATGGACGAGGACCGGCCCTGCCGCGCCGTCGCCGGGGCCGCCGCCTCGCTGCTCGCGTGCCCGCCGGTCGGCGACTGGTCCTTCCCCAGCAACCACGCCACGATCGCCGGCGCCGCCGCCGTCTCCCTGGCCCTGGCCGTCCGCCGCCTCGCGCTGCTGACCGTGCCGGTGGCCCTGCTGATGGCCTTCTCCCGCGTCTTCGTCGGCGTGCACTACCCGCACGACGTGGGGATCGGCCTGCTGCTGGGCGGCGCCGTGGCCGCCCTCGTCGTCCTGGTCCTGACCGGTCCGATCAGTACCGTCATGGCGGCCATGCGGGCGAGCGGCGTCCGCGCCGCCGTCTGGTTCACCGGTCCCGGCCCGGCGCGGTAGGGGCGAAACGTGCCAGGATGCCGTCTGCCATGACTGCATCCCCATCACAGACCTCCGTGTCACAGACGACCGCGTCACAGCCCGCCGCGGACTGCGCGCTGCACTCCCCCGTCATCGCGTGGTTCGACGAGCACGCCCGCGACCTGCCCTGGCGCCGCCCCGAGGCCGGCCCCTGGGGGGTCATGGTCAGCGAGTTCATGCTCCAGCAGACCCCCGTCAGCCGGGTCCTGCCGGTGTACGAGCAGTGGCTCGCCCGGTGGCCGCGCCCCGCCGACCTGGCCGCCGACGCCCCCGGAGAGGCCGTACGGGCCTGGGGGCGGCTCGGCTACCCCCGGCGGGCCCTGCGGCTGCACGGCGCGGCCCTGGCCATAACGGAACGGCACGGGGGCGACGTACCCCGCGACCACGCGCAGCTGCTCGCGCTGCCCGGCATCGGGGAGTACACCGCGGCGGCCGTCGCCTCGTTCGCGTACGGGCAGCGGCACGCCGTGCTCGACACCAACGTCCGGCGGGTCTTCGCGCGGGCCGCCACCGGGGTCGAGTACCCGCCGAACGCCACCACCGCCGCCGAACGGCGCCTCGCCCGGGCCCTGCTCCCGGAGGACGAGGACACGGCGGCCCGCTGGGCGGCGGCCTCGATGGAGCTCGGCGCGCTCGTGTGCACCGCCAAGAGCCCGGACTGCGCGCGCTGCCCGGTGGCCGGGCTGTGCGCCTGGCGGCTGGCCGGGAAGCCGGCGCACGACGGACCGCCGCGGCGCGGGCAGACGTACGCCGGCACGGACCGGCAGGTGCGCGGCAAGCTCCTGGCGGTGCTCCGGGAAGCGGTGGGCTCGGTTCCGCAGGCGGTGCTCGACACCGTCTGGGACGAGCCGGTGCAGCGCGCCCGGGCGCTGGACGGACTGGTCTCCGACGGGCTCGTGGAACCGCTCGCGGGCGGTCTCTACCGGCTGCCGCACACCTGACGGGGACCGGTCCGGGGCTGACTGCCTCATTCCGCTTCGGACCGGGAAACCCGCAGCTCACGGGCACTGTTACACAACCTATGGGTGTCCGTGCGCCCACCGAAGGCTGGCCCGCACAGGCCCGTGACAACCCCTCCGTACCTTCGAGTCCGTAAGGCAGCGGTTGAGCGGTTGGACGGAACGGAGGCGGTCTGAGATGGCGCACGGCGAGGTACTCGAATTCGAAGAGTACGTACGCACTCGGCAGGACGCGCTGCTGCGCAGCGCCCGGCGCCTGGTCCCGGACCCCACCGACGCGCAGGACCTCCTGCAGACCGCCCTCGTCCGCACCTACGGCCGCTGGGACGGCATCGCCGACAAGTCCCTGGCCGACGCCTACCTCCGCCGCGTCATGATCAACACCCGGACCGAGTGGTGGCGCGCCCGCAAGCTCGAAGAGGTCCCCACCGAGCAGCTCCCGGACGCCTCCGTCGAGGACGGCTCCGACCAGCGCGCCGACCGCGCCCTGCTGATGGACATCCTCAAGGTGCTCGCGCCCAAGCAGCGCAGCGTGGTGGTGCTGCGACACTGGGAGCAGATGAGCACCGAGGAGACGGCCGCGGCGCTCGGGATGTCGGCGGGAACCGTGAAGAGCACCCTGCACCGCGCACTGGCCCGCCTCCGGCAGGAACTGGAGAGCCGGGACCTCGACATGCGCGCGCTGGAGCGCGGTGACCACACCATGCGGTACGAGGGGCGTGAGCGGTGCGCGGCCTGAGAGGCCAGGGTTTGAGCAGCGGTGGGTCGCTGGTGCTGATGTCGGCGGGGACGGTCGTCCTCGTCGGCACAGCCGTGTTCGCGGTCGGTTGCGCCACCGGCGGCACCGGCCTGCGCGACGGCGGTCCCGCGCGCACCGACGCGGTGGCCAAGACGGCCCCGTCCGCCGCCGCCCCCTCCGGCTCCGCCTCGGCGGCGTCGGGGAAGCCGGCCCCGAAGGTGGACCCGGTACGGCTCCTCATGGCCGACCCCAAGGTCAGCAACGCGATCAAGCGCGACCTCAAGCCCTGCACGGGCAAGGAGTACCCGGTCGACGTCAGTTACGGCCGGGTCACCGGCAGCCCCGTCGTCGACGTCGTCGTCAACGTGCTGTCCTGCGCGGACGCCCTCGGCCGCGGCTCGTTCGTGTACCGGGAGGACTCCGGAAAGTACGAGAATGTGTTCTCGGACGAGCAGCCACCCGTCTACGCGGAGATCGACCGGGGCGACCTGGTGGTCACGAAGCAGGTCTACGGAAAGAGCGACGCGCTCGCCTATCCGTCGGGCGAGGACGTGATCACGTACCGCTGGAACGGGGAGAAGTTCGTCGAGCACGACCGGGTGCACTCGGAGTACAGCAACGTGGTCGACGGCGGCGGCCAGCCCGCGCCGGTGGTCACGCCGAAGAACTGACCGCCCGTCCGAAGACCCGGCCGGCCGGCCGCCCGACCCACCCGGCCACCCGACCGTCCGACCGACCGCCGCAGAACCGAGCGAAGAGAAGAACCGAGGCGAGGCTCCCGCATGGCCGAGACCCATGTCCTGTTCGTGGAGGACGACGACGTCATCCGCGAGGCCACCACCCTGGCGCTGGAACGCGACGGGTTCGTGGTCACCGCGATGCCCGACGGCCTGTCCGGCCTGGAGTCCTTCCGGGCCGACCGCCCCGACATCGCCCTGCTGGACGTGATGGTGCCCGGCATGGACGGCGTGAGCCTGTGCCGGCGCATCCGCGACGAGTCCACCGTCCCCGTGATCATGCTGTCGGCGCGCGCCGACTCCATCGACGTGGTGCTGGGCCTGGAGGCGGGCGCCGACGACTACGTCACCAAGCCCTTCGACGGCTCCGTTCTGGTCGCCCGCATCCGCGCCGTGCTGCGCCGCTTCGGCCACGCCGGCGGCCCGCAGAACGGCGGGTCGGGCGACGAGGACGACTCCGGCGAGCGCGGGGTCCTGGCCTTCGGCGACCTGGAGGTCGACACCGAGGGCATGGAGGTCCGCCGGGCGGGCGCCGCCGTGGCGCTGACGCCGACCGAGATGCGGCTGCTGCTGGAGTTCTCCTCCGCGCCCGGCACCGTGCTCTCCCGCGACCGCCTGCTGGAGCGGGTCTGGGACTACGACTGGGGCGGCGACACCCGGGTGGTCGACGTCCACGTGCAGCGGCTGCGCACCAAGATCGGCCAGGACCGGATCGAAACGGTCCGCGGCTTCGGATACAAGCTGAAGGCCTGAGGCCACGACGGCATGAGGCGCTTCACCCTGCGCACGGGGATCCGCTGGAAGATCACCCTCGCCATCGCCGCGGTCGGCGCGCTCACCGCGGTGGCGCTGAGCCTGGTGGTGCACAGTGCTGCCCGGGTGTCGATGCTGGAGAGCGCGCGCGAGACCCAGCTCGACCGGGTCCAGTTCATGGCCGGGGTCGCCGAGGCCGGGCGCAAGCCGCCCATGGTGGCCAAGCTCAACGACCCAGAGCTGCCCGCCGAACTGCGCGAGAAGGCGCGCTCCGGCCGGCGCGGGACGTACGTCCAGGAGACCCGCAAGGGCGCTCCCGAGGTGTGGGCCGCGGTGCCGCTCGGCAACGGGCAGGTGCTGTCGCTGCACACCCAGTTCCGGGAGAGCGCCAACATGGTCCGGGACCTCGACCAGGCGCTGGTCGTCGGCTCGCTCGCCGTCGTGATCGGCGGCTCGGCGCTCGGCGTCCTCATCGGGGGCCAGATCTCGCGCCGGCTGCGCAAGGCCGCGGCGGCCGCGCAGCGGGTGGCCCACGGGGATCCCGAGGTGCGGGTGCGGGACGCCGTCGGGGGCCTCGTACGGGACGAGACCGACGACCTCGCGCGGGCCGTGGACGCCATGGCCGACGCGCTCCAGCAGCGCCTGGAGGCCGAGCGGCGGGTGACCGCGGACATCGCGCACGAGCTGCGGACCCCGGTGACGGGCCTGCTGACGGCCGCGGAACTGCTGCCCCCGGGGCGGCCGACCGAGCTGGTGCGCGACCGGGCGCAGGCGATGCGCGCGCTCGTGGAGGACGTGCTGGAAGTGGCCCGGCTGGACAGCGCGTCCGAGCGGGCGGAGCTCCAGGACGTGGCGCTGGGCGAGTTCGTGAGCCGGCGGGTGCGGGCGCTGATGCCGGAGGCCTCCGTACGGGTCGTGGCGGACGAGATCGTGAGCACCGACCCGCGGCGCCTGGAGCGGATCCTGGGAAACCTGCTGGCCAACGCGACGCGGTACGGTCAGCCGCCGATCCAGGTGGACGTGGAGGGGCGCGTCGTACGGGTCCGCGACCACGGCCCGGGCTTCCCCGAGGCGCTGCTGCGCGAGGGGCCGAGCCGCTTCCGGACCGGTTCCACGGACCGGGCGGGCGTGGGCCACGGGCTGGGGCTGACGATCGCGGAGGGTCAGGCGCGGGTGCTGGGCGCCCGGCTGACGTTCCGCAACGTGGCGGCCCCGGGCGGCTTCGAGCGCGAGGGGACGGCGGCGGGCGCGGTGGCGGTGCTGTGGCTCCCGGAGCACGCGCCGACGGCGACGGGCAGCTTCCCGGTCGTCACGCTCCCCCAGCAGTGAGCGCCGCGGTCCGGTGCCCGAGCGGTACCGGGCCGTAGGCCCCGACGGGCGCGTGACTTAGCATCCGTGGCATGACCGACGGTACGAATCCCCCCAGCAGCCCGCAGCCCGAGCAGCCCGCCCCGGGGAGCGGCGGCTACGGGTTCCCGCCGGCACCGCCCGCGTCCGGCGGTTACGGCTACCCGGCCGACCAGGGCCCGCAGCCCGCCCCGGGCGGAGGCTACGGCTACCCGGCGCCGCCGCCCGGGGGCGGCTACGGCTACCCGGCGGACCAGGGGCAGGGGCAGGGGCAGGGGCAGGGGCAGCCGAACCCGTACCAGCAGGACCTGCCGGGACCGTACCGGCCGGGCGGCTACCAGCAGTTCCCGGGCGGCGCCCCGGGTGCCCCGGCCGACCAGGGGGGCGGGGGGTGGCCGCCGGCCGGTGCGCAGCAGCCGGCGCCGTTCGCGCAGCAGCAGTCGGGCCAGCCGGACTGGGACGCGCTCGCCGACCGCTCGGCTGCCGAGCGGCGCAGGAAGCGGCTGTGGACGATCGGCGGGCTGGTGGCCGTACTGGCCCTGCTCGCCGGTGGCGGAACGTTCCTTCTCCTGGGCGGCGACGACGACTCGACGCAGGAGGTGGCGGACGACGCACCGACCGCCACCGGATCGGCCTCCCCCAAGCCGGACGGCTCCAAGAGCAAGGCCCCGGTCGACAAGTCCCCCACCGTCGCCAGCGACCCGACCCTGATCCGGGACCACAGCGGCAAGGACCACCTGAAGATGAGCGCCGAGGCGGGCGTCTTCGCGATCGACAAGCACTACGAGCTGCGGACGAAGGGCAACGAGAAGTCGTACGCCGAGGCGGAGAAGCGCGTCGTCGACGCGTCCAAGAGCTTCACCGTCTCGGCCCGCGTCTGGAACCGCTCCCCGAAGGGGCGCCAGATAGCCGTCAGCCAGGGCAACGACAAGACCTTCGGCTTCGAGCTGGGCTCGGACGAGGTGAACGGCAAGCCCGCGTGGATCTTCCGCGTCCAGACGAGCGACCAGGGGGCCGACTCCACGACGCAGACCGTCGCCGCGGAGGGGATGAAGATGACGAAGACGATGACGACGCTGACGGGCACCTACGACGCCGCCAAGAAGACGATCACCCTGTACGTGAACGGCAAGAAGGCCTCGGAGGGCCAGGTCACGGACGTCTACAACGCCCCCGGCCCGCTCCAGCTGGCCCGCAGCCGCCACGAGGGCAACTGGACCGGCTCCTGGAACGGGGCCATGGACAGCATGCGCACCTTCGGTGTGGCCCTGTCGCCGGAGCAGGTCGCCGCCGTCCGCCAGAACAAGCTGTCCTCGTCCGTGAAGCCGACCGGCGCGTGGGTCCTGCTCTGATCCGGGCCGGCCGACGGTTCCGGCCGGCCGGCGCGTGCGTACCGCTGTTTAGAGGTGGACGCCGGCGTTGCGCAGGAAGGCGACCGGGTTGACGGCGGAGCCGTAGTTCGGGGTGGTGCGGATCTCGAAGTGCAGGTGCGGGCCGCTGGAGTTTCCGGTGTTGCCGGAGAGGGCGATCCGCTGGTCCGTGGAGACCTTCTGGCCGATCTTGACCTGGATGCGCGAGAGGTGGGCGTACTGGGAGTACGTCTTGTTCGCGTGCTTGATCACGATGGCGTTGCCGTAGGCCGGGCCGTCGCCGCCACCGTTGGGGCCGGCCTTGACGACGGTTCCGGCGCCCGCGGCCTTGACCGGGGTGCCGACGGGAACGGCGAAGTCCTGACCGGAGTGCTTGTGCGACCACATGGTGCCGCCCTTGCCGAAGGTCGCGGACAGCGTGTACTTCTCGACCGGCTTGTCCCACAGACCGGTCTTCGCACCCTTGGCGGCCGCACCCTTGGCGACCGCACCCTTGGCGGCGGCGGCCTGGGCGGAGGCCTGCTCGGCGACCAGCTGGGCGGTGCCCGTCAGGGCGGTCTGCGTCGTGTCGGCGAAGGCGGCGGACGCCCCGGCCCCGAGGGCCAGCACCGCACCGAAGGTGGTTACGCCGACGGCAATGCGGGTACGACGGGTAGTGACGCGCTTCGCGAACATGAAATAGACCTCCGAGGCCGGGGACAGGACGAGTCACGCCCTCTTCGGGCATGAAGTGACCCGGCACGATCAAGCACGTGCCGGGCTGGCTCAACCTTGGTAACCCGCGCCCCCGGCGTTCCCCAAACGTCCCCGTTACTACCCGGGCTCGTAGCCGGGCCGGGGCTCTCGGACCTGTTGACCGCCCCCCTGCTGGGGCGGAGGGTCCGTTTTGAGACCCTTTGGATCTACGAATCCGCCTAGTACGTCCGATTTGTTCTGTGCGGCTTGTCACCGGCCGAGGACCTTCGGCGGCCCGGTCCGGGACCCTCGGCCGCCGCTTCGCACTGCCCGTTTGCGCCCGTCACCGCGGCGCCGCGTCGCCGCCTTCCGGGCGCCCTCCTCCACCGCACCCGCCACGCGCCCCCGCACGCCCCCGGGAACGCGCCGGCCCCCTGCCCGGGGACCGGCGGCCCTCCTGCGGGCGCCCAGGAGGCGTGCAGGGCCCGCAGCGCGCGAAAAGGGGCGGCCCCGGAACCCATTGGGTTCCGGGGCCGCCCCTTCGTCCGTACCGCTGCCGTCAGGCGGCGGTCACGCGCCCTTCGACAGGTCCGGGCCGGAGCCCGTGGCCTCGATCGGGGGGAGGTCCGGCAGAGCCGTCTTCTCCTCGCCGCGGAAGGTGAACTTGGCGTCCTCGCCCTCACCCTCCTTGCCGACGACCACGATCTGACCGGGACGCAGCTCGCCGAAGAGGATCTTCTCCGAGAGCAGGTCCTCGATCTCGCGCTGGATGGTCCGGCGCAGCGGGCGGGCGCCCATGATCGGGTCGTAGCCGCGCTTGGCGAGCAGGAGCTTCGCGTCACCGCTCAGCTCGATGCCCATGTCGCGGTCCTTCAGGCGCTCGTCGACCTTGGCGATCATGAGGTCGACGATCTGGATGATGTCTTCCTCGGTGAGCTGGTGGAAGACGACCGTGTCGTCGACACGGTTGAGGAACTCGGGCCGGAAGTGCTGCTTGAGCTCTTCGTTGACCTTCGCCTTCATCCGCTCGTATCCGGTCTTGGTGTCGCCCTGGGCCGCGAAGCCCAGGTTGAACCCCTTCGAGATGTCCCGGGTACCCAGGTTGGTCGTCATGATGATGACCGTGTTCTTGAAGTCCACGACCCGGCCCTGGGAGTCGGTCAGGCGACCGTCCTCCAGGATCTGGAGAAGGGAATTGAAGATATCCGGGTGGGCCTTCTCGACCTCGTCGAAGAGGACGACGGAGAACGGCTTGCGGCGCACCTTCTCGGTGAGCTGGCCGCCCTCTTCGTAGCCCACGTAGCCGGGGGGCGAACCGAAGAGACGGGAAACCGTGTGCTTCTCGCTGAACTCCGACATGTCGAGGGAGATCAGCGCGTCCTCGTCGCCGAAGAGGAATTCGGCGAGCGTCTTCGACAGCTCGGTCTTACCGACACCGGACGGACCGGCGAAGATGAACGAGCCACCCGGGCGCTTCGGGTCCTTCAGACCCGCACGGGTACGGCGGATCGCCTGGGAGAGCGCCTTGATGGCGTCCTTCTGGCCGATGACCCGACGGTGCAGCTCGTCTTCCATGCGGAGCAGTCGCGAGGACTCCTCCTCGGTGAGCTTGAAGACGGGAATGCCGGTCGCGGTCGCGAGGACTTCGGCGATGAGCTCGCCGTCGACCTCGGCGACGACGTCCATGTCGCCGGCCTTCCATTCCTTCTCGCGCTTGGCCTTCGCCGCCAGCAGCTGCTTCTCCTTGTCGCGGAGAGACGCCGCCTTCTCGAAGTCCTGGGAGTCGATGGCCGACTCCTTGTCGCGGCGCACGCCCGCGATCTTCTCGTCGAACTCGCGGAGGTCCGGCGGCGCGGTCATCCGGCGGATGCGCATCCTGGAGCCGGCCTCGTCGATCAGGTCGATCGCCTTGTCCGGGAGGAAGCGGTCCGAGATGTACCGGTCCGCCAGCGTCGCCGCCTGGACGAGGGCCTCGTCCGTGATGGAGACGCGGTGGTGGGCCTCGTAGCGGTCCCGCAGGCCCTTGAGGATCTCGATCGTGTGGGGGAGGGAAGGCTCCGCCACCTGGATCGGCTGGAAACGGCGCTCGAGGGCCGCGTCCTTCTCGAGGTGCTTGCGGTACTCGTCCAGCGTCGTGGCACCGATGGTCTGGAGCTCACCACGGGCCAGCATGGGCTTGAGGATGCTCGCGGCGTCGATCGCGCCCTCGGCGGCGCCCGCACCCACGAGGGTGTGGAGCTCGTCGATGAACAGGATGATGTCGCCGCGGGTGCGGATCTCCTTGAGCACCTTCTTCAGGCGCTCCTCGAAGTCACCGCGGTAGCGGGAACCGGCGACCAGGGCACCGAGGTCAAGCGTGTAGAGGTGCTTGTCCTTGAGGGTCTCGGGGACCTCGCCCTTGACGATCGCCTGCGCCAGGCCCTCGACGACGGCGGTCTTGCCGACGCCGGGCTCGCCGATGAGGACCGGGTTGTTCTTGGTCCGGCGGGACAGGACCTGCATGACCCGCTCGATCTCCTTCTCGCGCCCGATGACCGGGTCGAGCTTGGACTCGCGGGCGGCCTGCGTGAGGTTGCGGCCGAACTGGTCCAGGACGAGCGAGGTCGAGGGCGTGCCCTCGGCCGGGCCGCCGGCCGTGGCCGACTCCTTGCCGCCCCCGGTGTAGCCGGAGAGCAGCTGGATGACCTGCTGCCGGACCCGGTTGAGATCGGCGCCCAGCTTCACGAGGACCTGGGCGGCGACGCCCTCGCCCTCGCGGATCAGGCCGAGCAGGATGTGCTCGGTGCCGATGTAGTTGTGGCCGAGCTGGAGGGCCTCTCGGAGCGACAGCTCCAGGACCTTCTTCGCCCGCGGGGTGAAGGGGATGTGGCCGGAAGGGGCCTGCTGCCCCTGTCCGATGATCTCCTCAACCTGCTGGCGAACAGCCTCGAGCGAAATCCCGAGGCTCTCCAGGGCCTTAGCGGCGACACCCTCACCCTCGTGGATCAAGCCCAGGAGGATGTGCTCGGTGCCGATGTAGTTGTGGTTGAGCATCCGGGCTTCTTCCTGAGCCAGGACGACAACCCGCCGCGCGCGGTCGGTGAACCTCTCGAACATCGTTTATCGCTCCTCAGAGCGGTCGGGCAGTTCGGGGTCGGTCCCCGCCCTGTCCTTCCGCATGCTAGTCCCGCGGGGCGGGACAGCTCATTCCAACTGCCGACATCCGTCCGCGGCTCACCCCCACGTCGGTGAGGAAAACCGGCCTGAACAGCCGACAACTGCTCCAACCCGATAGTGGGAGACGATGTTCCCGCAGGCCAGGCAGATACCCGTCACGCGTGTACGCCGATGGCGAACGGGAGCCGTACAAATCAGCGTGTCGCCCCGATCCACTAGGAATGTCTTACCCGTCGGGACGGACACTCCATGCCGGTGGCCCCGGTTCACTCCGCTAAGGGCGAACACGGTTGCGTCCCGAATGTGGGACCCCACCCCTGCGGATCTTTACGTTCCGCATTGGACCGCGTGCGGTGCGTCACACCGCCCGTAACCCCCCGGGCATTCGGGAGTTGCTCCGGGCATGGCCGTCAGCAGCGTCACCGTCCCGTCGCCCCGCGTACCGCCCGGGGAGGGCGCGTACGCCTCCTGGTACGAGCGGGTGCTCGGCTGGACCGTCGCCGGCGGACCGCCGGCCCAGCTCGTCACCGGAACCCGGTTCGACGTGCTGGAGCTGCCGTCCGACGCGGGGGCCGCCCTGCTGCGCAGGCCGGTCGCCACCGGACCGGTGGCCCTGATGGGACGCCGGATGCGGTTCCTGGTGGCCGCCGGGAGCGCCGACGAACTGGACGGGCTGCTCGACTGGCTGGAGTGGGGCGGGGTCGCCCTGGATCTCACCGCCCTGGGTGAGGGTGGCCGGATCACTGCTCCGAAGCCGCCCGGAGCTCCCTCCGGAGAGGGCCCCCGGGAGGCCGCCGTGTGGCTGCGGCCCCCCGAGAAGGGGTGTGAGGCACTGCTGCCCTCCCTCCCCGCTCCCGGGAAGGGCACCGGGCCCGCGGGCGGGCCCGATCTCGTACGCCTGGTCGCGGCGGCGGCGACGGAATGCCACCGGGCGCGATTGCGGCGCACGCACCGGACCCGTCAGCCCTTGGCCTTCTCGTAGGCCTCGCGGATCTCGGCCGGGACGCGGCCGCGGTCGTTCACGTTGTAACCGTTCTCCTTGGCCCACGCGCGGATCTCGGCGGTGTCCGGGTTACCGGTCGTCGCGGAGGCGCGGCCCTTGGTGCGGGTGGCGCTGGCACGGCCACCGGTGCGGCGTCCGCCCTTGGTGTACGGGTCGAGCAGACCGCGGAGCTTTTCAGCGTTGGCGGTGGTGAGGTCGATCTCGTAGGTCTTGCCGTCCAGAGCGAACGTCACCGTCTCGTCCGCCTCGCCACCGTCGAGGTCGTCGACAAGAAGGACCTGAACCTTCTGTGCCACCGGGATTTCCTTTCATCGAAAAGCAGTACGCGGAAAGGAAACCGCTTTTGCGGGGAAAACACAAACCCCCGGGGAGAGGTTCGAGAGCGCAACAGGGCGGGAAACGTGCGCGATTCGGACATAGGCCGCGGGTGTGTGGGACACCGGAAAAGCCGAGGGGATCGATCAGAGGTGCAGAAGCATGCGACTGTTGCCCAAGGTGTTCGGCTTCACCCGTTCGAGACCGAGGAACTCCGCGACGCCCTCGTCATAGGAACGCAGGAGCTCGATGTAGACATCGGTCTCGACCGGCGTCTCGCCGATCTCGGTGAACCCGTGCTTCGCGAAGAAGTCCACTTCGAAGGTCAGGCAGAAAACCCGGCTGACCCCGAGGGCGCGGGCGGTCTCCAACAACTGCGACAGCACCCGGTGGCCGACGCCGCCGCCCTTCAACTCCCGGTCCACGGCGAGAGTGCGCACTTCGGCGAGGTCTTCCCACATCACGTGGAGAGCCCCGCAACCGACCACCTCGTGGTCCGAGTCGCGTTCCGCGACCCAGAACTCCTGGATGTCCTCATAAAGGACGACCGGCGCTTTGTCGAGCAGGATCCGCTGCTGCACGTACTGGTCGAGCAGGCGGCGCAGCGCGGGAACATCGCGGGTGCGGGCACGGCGGATCGTCACTGTTTCTGCGTGTGCAGCGGAAAACTCTCCCATGGGCCCGGACGCTATCGCCCCGGAGCGGCGGGGTGCTCGGCGGCGCCGTCTTCCCCTTCCGGCGCGGCTTCTCGCGCGGCTTCTCGCGCGGCGGGGGCGGCGGCCTCGACTTCCGCGGCATCCGCGGCCGCGATGACGGCATCCGCCGCCTCGTCGTCGTGCTGGACGATCCGGACGGCGTCCCGGAGTGCCTCGCGCTGTTCCGCCGACATCATGCCGAAGAAGGCGACGAGGGCGGCCGCGGGGTTGTCGCTCGTCGACCAGGCTTCGTTCATCAGCGCGGCCGAGTAGGCGGCGCGGGTGGAGACCGCCGTATATCGATAGGCGCGTCCTTCCGCCTCGCGGCGGACCCAGCCCTTCTGATGGAGATTGTCCATAACGGTCATGACCGTGGTGTAAGCGATGGACCGTTCCTGCTGGAGGTCTTCCAGCACTTCCCGAACGGTGACCGGGCGGTTCCACTGCCACACCCGCGTCATGACGGCGTCTTCGAGATCTCCCAAGGGGCGAGGCACACCAGCACGATAGTGCGGATTGCGGTGAATTGCCCGGCCATTCCGCCGGCAACGCGCAGCAAATCGGGCGCACGGCCGCGATGGCCGTACGCCCGTGGTGCCCGGAGGGCCCGGGGTGCCCGAAGGCTTCGGAGTACTACTTCCGGGGCTGCTGGGCGGCCTCGGCCCGGGCGAGCACGGCGTCGACCGCCGCGTCCTCCTTGGCCTTGTTGGCGCCGCCCTGGGTCTTCACGATCGTCACGACGAGAGCGATGAAGAACGCGGCCATCACGATGGGGGGCACGAGCGCGGAAACGTAGTCCATGCCCTCAGCGTAGCTACCCGGCGGCGCGTCCGGCCGCCGGGGGCGGGGTGGGCTTGCGGCGCGGCGGGAACACCTCGCCGGGCGTGGGCACGGGCCGTTCCGGCTTCGGCCGGTCCTTGGGCTGCGGCGCCGGAACGGGCGGCCGGCCGCCCTGGCCGCCCCCCTGACCCCCGGCGAGCGTCAGGAGCCGGCTGCGGGGCGCGGGGGTGGTCGAGAGCCGTCTGCGCACGGAGCGCTCGGCGACGGCCCTGGCCCGGTCCAGCAGCGCGGCGGCGAGCGGGTTGGCGCGCAGCGCCCGCAGCGCGGCGAGGTCGTCCGGCACCGGCTCGTACCCGGCGGCCAGGGCGTCCTGCAGCAGCTCCAGGTACCCGGAGAGGCTGCCGGGGAGTGCACCCCGGTAGCGTCCGAGATCCTCCAGGAGGAAGGCTCTGAGCCGGGCCGCCTCCGCCATCGCGTCGTCCACCGACCGCGCGAGGCGGTGGCAGTCCTGGACCTCCGCGGCCGACAGGGGGGCCGGGGAGGACTGGAGGGCGTGGGCGAGCGAGCGCCTGAGCACGTGCAGCTCAGCAGGGCTGAACGCCATGCCGCCGCGGGATCCGTAGGGCGTGGGCATGGGCCGACGATACGCGCTAATCGGACAAAAACCCCTGATGATGAGCGGCGTCGGCGCGGCGGCCCCGCCGACGCCGCAGGTCAGCCGGACTCTTTGACGGCGCGGAGGAAGTCGGCCCAGGCGGCCTGGGTGGTGGCGAGCACGAGGTGCGCCGGGTCGGCGTGGTCGGCGACGCGCACGAGCGAACCGGGGCTCGCGGCGACGTAGACGCAGGCGTCCCCCTCGTCGCAGAACGAGGACTTCTGCCACACGGGCTGAGCGGTCATGGTGTCTCCTCCGGGCGCGGTCGCCGGTCATTCCTGTGAAGGGAAGGTAACGCCGCGGCGGCTTCGGGCCGGTGACATTGGCGGAATTCGGTGCGTCGGACCCGGCGCGCCGAGTGCCCGGCGCCGGGGCGCGGGGCGGCCCCGGGGCCGGTTCGGGGCAGCCGCACGGCGCGCCCCGCTCCCCGCGCCCCGCGCCCCGCGCCCCGACGGCGGCTACAGGCGGGCCGTGAAGGCGGCGACCGCTTCCGTGACCTCCTGCGCCGTCCACGACAGGCCCGGCTCCGTCACCTCCAGCTCCGTCACCGACACGTCGGGCGGCCCGTCGGCGGACCAGCGGCGGAACAGGACCCGGCCGGTGTCCTCCGCCAGCCGCAGGCCCGCCTCGGTCAGCCGGTCCGGCCCGTACGGGAGCCACACCTGGAACTGGTGGGTGTGCGGCACCTCCGGGTGGACGCGGAACCAGGGGGTCCCGGCCGCCTCGAAGCCCTCCCGCAGGGCCCGCGCCACCCTCTGCGCCTGCGCGACGTACGCCGGGAGGAGCGGCAGCTCCCGTTCCAGGCCGGCCAGGGCCGACAGCGCCTGCGGGAACTGCCGGAAGACCTGGCCGCCGTAGCGGTGGCGCCAGACCCTGGTCTCCTCCACGAAGGACCGCGGGCCCGCCAGGCAGGCGCCGCTGAGGCCGCCGAGCGACTTGTAGAAGGACACGTACACGGAGTCCGCGAGCGCCGCGATCTCCGCGAGCGGGCGGCCGAAGTGCACCGTCGACTCCCAGAGCCGGGCCCCGTCGAAGTGGACCACCGCGTCCCGCTCCCGGGCGGCGTCGACCAGCGCCTCCAGCTCCTCCCACGAGGGGAGCAGGAAGCCCGCGTCGCGCAGCGGCAGCTCCAGCATCAGCGTGCCGAAGGGCTCCGCGAGGTCGCGGACCTCGGCGGGCGTCGGCTGGCGCGGCTCGACGGTCGGGTGCGCCACCCGCAGGCCGGAGACCGCCGACAGCGCGCCGCCCTCCCACCGCTCCGGGTGGGACATCGGGTGCAGGGCCACGACCGGGTTGCCGGTCCGGGCCGCCCAGCAGCGCAGGGCGACCTGCTGCGCCATGGTCCCGGTGGGGAAGAACGCCGCGTCCTCGGTGCCCAGCAGCTCCGCGACCCTGCGCTCCAGTTCCGCGACCACCCCGTCGCCGTACACGTCGGCCGGTTCGTCCATGGGGTAGGGGGCGTCGCGGAGCTGGTCCAGCAGCTCCCCCACCGTCGGCTCCAGGAGGCTCCGGGACAGGGTCCGCTCCGCCCCCTTCCAGGCCGCCACCAGCCGCTTCGTGCGTGCGGTGTCCTCGTCGTGCTCGCCGCTGTCCTCGTTCATAGCTCCCGATCATCGCCGACCGGCCAGAAGGGCCAGGGGCTAGCATGGCGGCGTATCGTCCGGTACCCCCCGCGGACTGGAACGGAAGGCCCTCCCCGCGTGAACCCATCACAGCAGCCACGCCCTGCCCGGCTGGCCGTCGGCGTCGTCGGAGCCGGGCGGGTCGGCCCCGCGCTGGCCCGTGCGCTCCAGCAGGCCGGGCACGTGCCCGTCGCCGTGTCCGGAGTCTCCGACGCGTCCGTGCGGCGCGCCGCGCGGCTCCTGCCCGACGTGCCGCTGGTTCCGCCCGCCCAGGTGCTGGAGCGCGCCGACCTGGTGCTCCTCACCGTCCCCGACGACGCGCTGCCCTCGCTGGTCGAGGGCCTCGCCGAGACCGGTGCGGTCCGGCCCGGCCAGCTCCTCGTCCACACCTCCGGCCGGTACGGGACCGCCGTGCTCGACCCGGCCCGCCGGGCCGGCGCGCTGCCGCTGGCCCTGCACCCGGCGATGACCTTCACCGGCACCGAGGTGGACGTGCAGCGGCTGGCCGGCTGCGCCTTCGGGATCACCGCCCCCGACGAGCTGCGGCTCGCCGCCGAGGCGCTGGTCATCGAGATGGGCGGCGAGCCCGAGTGGATCGCGGAGGAGAACCGCCCGCTCTACCACGCGGCCCTGGCCCTCGGCGCGAACCACCTGGTCACCCTGGTCGCCCAGTCGCTGGAGCTGCTGCGCACCGCCGGGGTGGAGCGCCCCGACCGGATGCTCGGCCCGCTGCTCGGCGCGGCCCTCGACAACGCCCTGCGCTCCGGCGACGCCGCCCTGACCGGCCCGGTGGCCCGCGGGGACGCCGGTACGGTCGCCGCGCACGTCGCGGAGCTGCGCCGGCACGCGCCCGGAGCGGTCGCCGGGTACCTGGCGATGGCCCGGACCACCGCCGACCGGGCGCTGGCGCACGGTCTGCTCAAGCCCGAGCTCGCCGAGGACCTCCTCGGGGTGCTCGCGGACGAGGACGGCGACCGATGAGCCGCCTGCTGCTGCACACCGCGGCCGAGCTCCACGCGCTGCCGCGCACCGGCCGCCGGGCCGTGGTGATGACGATGGGCGCCCTGCACGAGGGGCACGCCACCCTGATCCGCACGGCGCGGGAGCAGGCCGGGCCGGACGGCCAGGTCGTCGTCACCGTCTTCGTCAACCCGCTGCAGTTCGGCGCGGGCGAGGACCTCGACCGCTACCCGCGCACCCTGGACGCCGATCTCGCGATCGCCGGGGAGGCGGGCGCCGACGCGGTGTTCGCCCCCGCCGTCGACGAGGTGTACCCGGGCGGCGACCCGCAGGTGCGGGTCAGCGCCGGGCCCATGGGCGGGCGCCTCGAAGGGGCCACCCGTCCCGGGCACTTCGACGGGATGCTGACCGTCGTCGCCAAGCTGCTCCACCTCACCCGCCCCGACCTGGCCCTCTTCGGCCAGAAGGACGCGCAGCAGCTGGCGCTGATCCGGCGGATGGCGACCGACCTGAACTTCCCCGTCGAGGTGGTCGGCGTACCGACCGTCCGCGAGGAGGACGGGCTGGCGCTGTCCTCCCGCAACCGCTACCTCTCCCCCGCCGAGCGGCGCACCGCGCTGGCCCTGTCCCGCGCCCTGTTCGCCGGGCGGGACCGGCTCGCCGCGCAGGCGGCGCTGCGGGCCCGCGCCGAGGCCTCCCCGGCCAGCGACGAGCGGGCCTCGGCGCTGGCGAAGCTCGGCGAGATCCGCGCCTCCGCCGACGCGCACGCCGTGTCGGCGGCGGGCGCGGGGCTGCCGGACGCCGTACGGGCCGCCGCGCGCCACGTGCTGGAGGAGGCGGGCCGCCACGAGCCGCCGCTCGTACTGGACTACCTGGCGCTGGTGGACCCGCGGGACTTCACCGAGGCCGCCCCCGGGTTCACCGGGCGGGCCGTCCTGGCCGTCGCCGCGAAGGTGGGCACGACCCGGCTGATCGACAACATCCCATTGGAGTTCGGAGCACACTCGTGAGCACCCCAGGCAGAGGCACCGCGGGCACCGGCGCCGGTACCGGCATACGGCTGCACGCCCCGGCCCCCGGCTGGTCCATCGACGCGGACGTCGTGGTCGTCGGCTCCGGCGTCGCGGGCCTGACGGCCGCGCTGCGCTGCGCGGCCGGCGGCCGCCGTACCGTCGTGGTCACCAAGGCCCGTCTCGACGACGGCTCCACCCGCTGGGCGCAGGGCGGCATCGCCGCGGCCCTCGGCGAGGGCGACACCCCCGAGCAGCACCTGGACGACACGCTGGTCGCGGGCGCGGGCCTGTGCGACGAGGAGGCCGTACGGCTGCTCGTCACGGAGGGTCCGGGCGCGGTGCGGCGGCTGATGGCCGCGGGCGCCGTCTTCGACACCTCCGCCGAGACCGGCGAGATCGAGCTGACCCGGGAGGGCGGCCACCACCGGCGCCGGATCGCGCACGCGGGCGGCGACGCCACCGGCGCCGAGATCTCGCGGGCGCTGGTCGGGGCGGTGCAGGCCGCGGGCATCGAGACGGTCGAGAACGCACTCGTACTGGACCTGCTGCAGGACGCGCAGGGCCGTACGGCCGGCGTCACCCTGCACGTCATGGGCGAGGGCCAGCACGACGGGGTGGGCGCCGTCCACGCGCCCGCCGTGATCCTGGCGACCGGCGGCATGGGGCAGGTCTTCTCCGCCACCACCAACCCGTCGGTGTCCACCGGCGACGGGGTGGCGCTCGCGCTGCGGGCCGGCGCGGAGGTCTCGGACCTGGAGTTCGTCCAGTTCCACCCGACGGTGCTCTTCCTGGGCCCGGACGCCGAGGGGCAGCAGCCGCTGGTGTCGGAGGCGGTGCGGGGCGAGGGCGCGTACCTGGTCGACGCGGACGGCGTGCGCTTCATGACCGGGCAGCACGAGCTGGCCGAGCTGGCGCCGCGCGACATCGTCGCCAAGGGCATCATGCGCCGCATGCAGGAGCAGGACGCCGCGCACATGTACCTGGACGCCCGGCACTTCGGGGCCGCGATGTGGGAGCAGCGCTTCCCGACGATCCTGGCCGCCTGCCGCGCGCACGGCATCGACCCGGTGACCGAGCCGATCCCGGTCGCGCCCGCGGCGCACTACGCGTCCGGCGGCGTCCGCACCGACCTGCAGGGGCGGACCACGGTCCCCGGCCTGTACGCGTGCGGCGAGGTCGCCTGCACCGGCGTGCACGGGGCGAACCGGCTGGCGTCCAACTCCCTGCTGGAGGGGCTGGTCTTCGCCGAGCGGATCGCCGACGACATCGTCGCCTCCCCGCCGGCCGGCAGCGGCCCCGGCGTCCCGGTCCCCGCGACCGGTCCGCTCCAGCCCTCCGGGGCGCGGTACGAGGTCCAGCGGATCATGACGGACGGAGCGGGCGTGCTCCGCTCGGCCGACTCGCTGCGGACCGCGGCCGAGGCCCTCGAAGGGCTGTACGCGACCGCCCTGAACGAGCTGGAGGCGCACGGCAAGACCGCCGAACCGGGCGTGGACACCTGGGAGGCCACGAACCTGCTGTGCGTGGCCCGCGTCCTGGTCGCCGCCGCCCGGCAGCGGGTGGAGACCCGCGGCTGCCACTGGCGCGAGGACCACCCCGACCGGGACGACGCCGACTGGCGCCGCCACCTCGTCGTCCGGCTCTCCGCGACCGAGAAGCGGGCCCTGGTCGTCACCCCCACCGACTCCGCGGACTTCCCGTCCGTACGACACCCCCTCACCACCCAGAGCCTGGAGCAGTGACCGTGAGCACCCCCGACGAACTCCCCCTGATCGACAGCACCGAAGGCGGCTGCGGCGACGACTGCGGCTGCGGTGACGGCGAGGAGACCGGCCTCGACCCGGCGCTGGCGCAGCTGCTGGCGGACGCCGGCCTGGACCCGATCGAGGTCGAGGACATCGCGCACATGGCGCTCTCCGAGGACCTGGACGGCGGGGTGGACGTCACCACCGTGGCGACCGTGCCCGAGGAGGCCGAGGCGGTCGCCGACTTCGTGGCGCGCGAGGACGGCGTCGTGGCCGGCCTGCGCATCGCCGAGGCCGTGTTCTCCGTGGTCTGCACCGAGGCCTTCGAGGTGGAGCGGCACGCGGAGGACGGCGACGCCGTCAAGGCCGGGCAGCTGCTGCTGTCGGTCCGCGCCCGCACCCGCGACCTGCTGACGGCGGAGCGCAGCGCGCTGAACATCCTGTGCCGCCTGTCCGGCATCGCGACGGCCACCCGCCGCTGGGCGGACGTGCTGGACGGCACCACGGCGAAGGTCCGCGACACCCGCAAGACCACCCCGGGCCTGCGCGCGCTGGAGAAGTACGCGGTGCGCTGCGGCGGCGGCGTCAACCACCGCATGTCCCTCTCGGACGCGGCGCTGGTCAAGGACAACCACGTGATCGCGGCGGGCGGCGTCGCGCAGGCCTTCGCGGCCGTGCGTGAGGCCTTCCCGGACGTGCCCGTGGAGGTCGAGGTCGACACCCTGGAGCAGGTCGGCGAGGTCCTGGAGGCCGGGGCGGACCTGATCCTGCTGGACAACTTCACGGTCACGCAGACCGCCGAGGCCGTCGCCCTGGTGGCCGGCCGCGCGACGCTGGAGTCCTCCGGCCGCCTGACGCTGGACTCCGCCCGCGACTACGCCCTGACCGGCGTGGACTACCTGGCGGTGGGCGCGCTGACCCACTCCTCCCCGATCCTGGACATCGGTCTCGATCTGCGCGAGGCGGTGTAACCCGTGCTCCTCACCATCGACGTAGGCAACACCCACACGGTCCTGGGCCTGTTCGACGGTGACGAGATCGTCGAGCACTGGCGGATCTCGACCGACCCGCGGCGCACGGCCGACGAGATGGCCGTGCTGATGCAGGGGCTCATGGGCATGCACCCGATGCTCGGCACCGAGCTGGGCGACGGCATCCACGGCATCGCGATCTGCTCGACGGTGCCGTCGGTCCTGCACGAGCTGCGCGAGGTCACCCGGCGCTACTACGGGGACGTGCCGGCGGTGCTGGTGGAGCCCGGGATCAAGACGGGCGTGCCGATCCTGATGGACAACCCGAAGGAGGTCGGCGCGGACCGCATCATCAACGCGGTCGCGGCGGTCGAGCTCTACGGGGGCCCGGCGATCGTGGTGGACTTCGGCACGGCGACCACGTTCGACGCGGTGTCCACGAAGGGCGAGTACGTGGGCGGGGTGATCTCCCCGGGCATCGAGATCTCGATGGAGGCCCTCGGCGTACGGGGCGCCCAGCTGCGGAAGATCGAGCTGGCCCGGCCGCGCAACGTGATCGGCAAGTCCACCGTCGAGGCGATGCAGTCGGGCGTGGTCTACGGCTTCGCGGGCCAGGTCGACGGGATCGTCGCCCGGATGGCGAAGGAGCTGGCGGGCCCGAACGGCGACCCGGACGACGTCCGGGTGATCGCGACGGGGGGCCTGGCGCCGATCGTCCTCGGGGAGTCCGCGGTGATCGACGACCACGAGCCGTGGCTGACCCTGATCGGTCTGCGGCTGGTGTACGAGCGCAACGCGCCCAACTTCGAGTAGCCGGGCGCCGCCCGCGTCACCCCCGGGGGGTGGCGCAGGCCCCGCCGGGCCCTCCGGGGTGCCGCAGCAGCCGCAGCAGGGCGGCCCGCCACGGGTGCCCGGCCGGGCGTCCCTCCAGGACCGCTTCGGCCTGGGCGTGGGACCGGACCGCGCGCAGTGCGGCGACGTCGTCCCGGCCCGGGGGCGGGGGCATGGGGTCACCGTGCTGGGAGGCCCGGTAGGTGTCGATGAGGTACTGCTCGATGGAGCTCATGCCTCCACCCTGACCCCGCCGCGGCGCCCCCGCGCGTCGATTGACGGGGGCCGTCAATCGGCGGGCGGGCCGGTCGCGCCCGCCGGGCGGCGGCGGACGGCCGGTAGGCCGTCCGGCCCCGCCCCCCGCGCCCCGGCGGGCGGTCCCACCGGCAGAATGGGCTGATGAGCGTCACCATCGACATCGCCGGGCTCCCCGCGGACCGGATCACCTTCGCGCCCTCTCCGCTGGCGGAGCTCTGCATGTCCCTGCACGCGCTCGCACAGCCCGCCCACCACCCCGGGCTGACCTCCTGGACGACCGCCACCGCCGCCGCGCTCGACCCGGACCTCGCGGACCGGCTGCTGGAGGCGGACTTCATGTGGCGGAGCTCCTTCTCGGACATCTTCATGGCCTTCGCCGGCACCCCCGGCGGGAGCGGCAGGCCCTCCTCGACCCTGGCCGGGGAGCTCGACGTGCTCGACCGGATGGACGACGAGCAGTTCGTGATGGCGGCCCTGGAGCACTGCTGGCTGGCGCTGTACGACGCCGGCGGCGGGCCCTCGCCGCTCACCGACGCGGGGGCCCGGGCCAAGGCCCTGGAGACGGCCGCCGCCCGGGGGCCGCGGCAGCTGGCCTTCTCGGCCCGGCTGCTGGACGACACCGCCGGGGTCCGGGTGTGGATGCGGCGGCTCCTGGAGGACTGCGACGCGGCGTTCTTCGCGGAGACCTGGAAGCGGATCGAGCCCGGCCAGAGCGCCGACGCGCGGCACAAGGCGGAGGTGCTGCGGCGCAAGGGCCTGGCGGCGGCGCTGAAGGAGGTCTCGTCCGCGCTGAGCGTCGACGAGGCGCTGACCACCGTCACCGCCGACAAGATGGTGAACGGCTCCACCACCGCCACCGACCCCCGAATAGGCAGCGGCCTGGTCCTCGTGCCGACCAACTTCGGCTGGCCGCACCTGCTCGTGCTGCACGCACCGGGCTGGCGGCCGGTGATCCACTATCCGCTCGGCTCACCCGCGCCGGCCTCCGCGCCGGGCTCGGTGGAGCTGCTGCAGCTGCGGATGGAGGCGCTGGCGCATCCCATGCGGATGCGGCTGTGCCGGAGCCTGGCCCGGGCCCCGTACACGACGAGCGAGCTGGCGGCCGTGTACGGGATCACCGCGCCGGAGGTGTCACGGCACCTGGCCGTCCTCAAGAAGGCCGGCCTGATGCACACGCGGCGCCAGGGCCGTTACGTCCAGCACCAGTTGGACCTGGCGGCCGTCGCCCGCATCGGGTCGGACTTCATCGAGGGCATCCTGCGCTGAGGACCCGGCCGGCAGCTCTCCCGTGTCCGGCGCATGGCCGGAAACCGCCCGGAACAGGACCGATCCTGGCCGAACAAGGCCTGGCTCTGGCCTGTTTCGATCGGCGCAGATTCACCGATATACGGAATTCATAAACCGGAATCAGTGAAAACTCTGGCCAGAGTGGCCACTTGGTGTTTAACGTGCCACCACCGCTGCCGCCGACCCTCGCGCACGGTGCCCCGTCCCACCGCTCCGCCCGACCTGCTCTGCTCGTCTTTTGTCGTGGAAGGACCTACATGCCCTCACGCCGTATAGCCGCAGCAACCGCCGCCCTGGCCGCCGCGGCCCTCGTCTCCCCCCTGCTGCTCGCCGGGCCGGCCGGTGCCACCGGCAGCCCGCAGAGCGACCGCGCCAAGGGTGACGCGCTCGCGAAGAAGCTGGTCAAGGAGGCGACCGGTAAGGGAGCCAACAACCACCTGAAGGTCTTCCAGGCGATCGCCGACTACAACAAGGGCACCCGCGTGGCCGGCTCCAAGGGCCACGTGCAGTCCGCCCAGTACGTCGAGGCCGTCATGCGCGCCTCCGGATACAAGGTCACGAAGAACGAGTTCGACTTCGTCTACGTCGAGACCGTCGCCGAGACCCTCACGGTGAACGGCGCCAACGGGCGCGACGTGCCGATCCACCTGATGACGTACACGAAGAGCGGTCCGGAGGACGGCGTCACCGCCCAGCTGGCGGTCGCCCCGGTCGACGCGGACGGCACCAGCGGCTGCGAGCCCGGCGACTTCGCCGCCGGCGCCTTCACCGGCAAGATCGCCCTGATCAAGCGCGGCGGCTGCGCCTTCGCGGTCAAGCAGGAGAACGCGGCGGCGGCCGGCGCGGTCGGCGCGGTCATCTTCAACAACACCGAGGGCGCCCTGAACGGCACCCTCGGCGACCCGGCCGTGGGCAAGGTCCCGACCGGCGGCGTCACCCAGGCCGAGGGCGAGCGGCTCGCCGCCGACGCCGCGGCCGGCCCGGTCGAGCTCACCCTCGACATCCGCGAGCTGCGCGAGAACCGCAAGACGTACAACGTCGTGGCCGAGACCCGCGGCGGCGACGCGAACAACACCGTCTTCCTCGGCGCGCACCTCGACTCGGTCGCGGTGGGCCCGGGCATCAACGACAACGGCTCCGGCTCGGCCGGCATCCTCCAGGTCGCGCAGCGCCTGGCGAGCAGCCAGACGAAGATCAAGAACAAGGTCAAGTTCGCCTGGTGGTCGGCGGAGGAGTTCGGCCTGCTCGGCTCCGAGGCGTACGTCGCCGGCCTGACCGACGCGCAGAAGAAGCAGATCAAGCTCTACCTGAACTTCGACATGATCGGCTCGCCGAACGCCGCGTACTTCGTCTACGACGGCGACGACTCGGACGCGACCGGCGCGGGCCCCGGCCCGGCGGGCTCCGCCCAGCTGGAGAAGGGGATCACCGACTTCCTCGACTCCAAGAAGATCCCGCACGCGGGCACGGACTTCTCCGGCCGCTCGGACTACGGCCCGTTCATCGAGGTCGGCATCCCGTCCGGCGGCACGTTCACCGGCGCCGAGGGCATCAAGACGCCCGAGGAGGCCGCGAAGTTCGGTGGCCAGGCCGGTGTCGCCTACGACGTGAACTACCACGGCAAGGGTGACGACATCAACAACATCGACCAGAAGGCGCTCGACATCAACGTCGACGTCATCGCGGACGCGGTCGGCCACTACGCGCACGACCTGGCCCCGCTGACGAAGCCGGTCGTCTCGGTGCCGACCCCCGGCGGCAGCGGCGGTGGCGGCGGCCTGCACCCGGGCCACGACGAGATCAAGCAGTAGGCGGCAGCCGGAGGCGGGTGGCCCGCAGCGGTCACCCGCCACGGGTGGGGAGGGGCCGCAATCCCGTGGGGGTTCCGGCCCCTCCCGCGTGCCCGGCCCGTACGGCTGCCCCGTCGGGCGTGCCCGGCCCCTCGGTCGGGCCCCTCAGGTCCCGGCGCCGCCGTCCTGCGGCCACGCCTCGATGCCCACCGGCTGCACCAGCCAGCCGAACCCGCCCAAGCCGGCCGCGGACGTCAGCTCCGCCGCCTCGCCGGCCGCCGCCAGGGCCCGGACGTACGCCGCCGGATCCGTGGAGGCCAGCGCCAGCGGGGGCCGGGCCCCGGAGACGCCGAGGTCGGTCAGGGCCTCCCGCTGGGTCAGCAGCACCGCGCCCGGCCCGGCGCACGCGTCCAGGGCCACGTGCGCCGTGACGTCGCAGCCGCCGTCCGGGACCGGCGCCACCTCCCGGCCCGCCCGGAAGCCCGTCAGCGTCCCGTACGGGGGCCGTGCGTCCCGTACGTGGGCGTAGTCCACCGCCACCGCCAGGCCCCGCTCCACGGTGGCCACGGCCGCCGCCCAGGCCTCGTCCCGGGTGCGGCCCACCTCCGCGCGGCCGCCGCCCGGCCACCACCGCTCCAGCCAGGCCCGGTCCGCGTCGTCGAGGGGGCCGCCGGGGGACTCCGTACCGTCCGGCGCGACCAGGACGTAGCGCCCGTCCTCCGCCACCTCCAGCGGCACGTTGTCCAGCCACTCGTTGGCGAAGAGCAGTCCGGTCGTGCCCTCGGGCGGGGCGGCGCCCCAGCCGATGCGCGGGTCGAGCCCCGGCGGCCGCTCCGCCCGCTCCACGGCGTACGGGCGCACCCGCGCCGCCGTCCGCGCCGGCAGCGCGGCGAGCACCCCGGCCAGCAGCTCCCCCCGCCCGGCGCCCACGTCGACCAGGTCGAGCGCCTCCGGGTGCCCGAGGGCGGCGTCCACCCGGAGCAGGAGCCGGGCCACCGCGCCCGCGTACAGGCCGGAGGCGTGCACCGAGGTGCGGAAGTGCCCCGCCGGTCCCGGGCCGCCCGGCCGCACGTAGAAGCCGCCGGGCCCGTACAGCGCGGTCTCCATCGCCGTCCGCCAGCGGACCGGAATCATGCGTTCACCCTGGGTGCTCATCACGCAAAGGCTAAGCTCAGGGTCCACCTTCGGGAGTACGCCCCCGGTGCAAGGTCGCACCTGTGGTTGACTCCAGCACCTATCTCCTTTCCCTACGCTGGGTTACGTGCAGCGCCTCTACGAATTCCTCCGCAGACACCCGACGGGCGTCGACAGCTTCTGGGCCGTCTTCTTCTTCGGGTTCTCGATGCTGAACGTGGCGTCGATGAGCGCGAGCACCGGCCTCCGGCTCGCAGCGGTCCCCGTGACCCTGGCGATGACCGCCGTCGTGGCGCTGCGCCGCAAGTGGACGCAGGCGATGTTCTGGCTGGCCCTCGGCGCCGGCCTCTACCAGCTGGTCCTCGGCATCGAGGCCCAGTTCACCGACGTCGCCATGCTCGTGATCCTCTACACCGTGGCCGCCGGCGACCTCCCGCGCTGGGTCTCGCGCACCGCGCTGGGCGTCGGCCTGCTGGCCTCCCCGCTGTACTTCCTGCGCTTCGGCGTGGACAAGGGCCTCAGCGACCCGGAGAGCGCCCTCTTCGCCCTCTTCGTCATCGTCCCCTTCGCCCTCGCCTGGGTGGCCGGCGACTCGCTGCGCACCCGCCGGGCCTACTACGCCCAGCTGATCGAGCGCAACGAGCGGCTGGAGAACCAGCGCGAGGCGCAGGCCAAGGTCGCCGTCGCCGCCGAGCGCGCCCGGATCGCCCGCGAACTGCACGACGTCGTCGCGCACAACGTCTCGGTCATGGTGGTCCAGGCCGACGGCGCCGCGTACGTCATGGACGTGGCCCCCGAGCAGGCCAAGGAGGCCCTCCAGACCATCTCCGGCACCGGCCGCCAGGCCCTCGCCGAGATGCGCCGGCTGCTGGGCGTGCTGCGGACAGGCGAGCCCCAGGAGTCCGAGGACTACGTGCCGCAGCCGGACGTCGAGCAGATCGAGGTGCTGGTCGAGCAGGTGCGGGCGGCCGGGCTCGCGGTGGACTTCGAGGTCGAGGGCGCACCGCGCAAACTGCCCACCGGGGTGGAGCTGACGGCGTACCGGATCGTCCAGGAGGCCCTGACGAACACGCGCAAGCACGGCGGCCCGGACGCGCGGGCCAGCGTCCGGCTGGTCTACTTCGACGACGGCCTGGGCCTGCTCGTCGAGGACGACGGCCGGGGCGCCGCCCACGAGCTGTACGAGGACGGCGGCGCCGACGGCGCCGGGCACGGGCTGATCGGCATGCGCGAGCGCATCGGTATGGTCGGCGGAACCCTGGACACCGGGCCCCGGCCCGGCGGCGGCTTCCGGATCAGCGCGCTGCTTCCCCTGAAGAAGAGTTGACCGTGAAGTTCTTGGATTTCTTGAAGTTGAAGAGGACGAGGTAACTGATGTCCATCCGCGTGATGCTCGTCGACGACCAGGTGCTGCTGCGCACCGGCTTCCGCATGGTGCTCGCCGCCCAGCCCGACATGGAGGTCGTCGCCGAAGCGGGCAACGGCCTGGAGGCGCTGGAGGTGCTGCGGGCCACCACGGTGGACGTGGTGCTGATGGACGTCCGCATGCCCAAGCTCGACGGGGTCGAGGCGACCCGGCGGATCTGCGAGCCGCCCGAACACCCCAAGGTGATCATCCTGACGACCTTCGACCTCGACGAGTACGCCTTCTCGGGCCTGAAGGCGGGCGCGAGCGGCTTCATGCTGAAGGACGTGCCGCCCGCCGAGCTGCTGGCGGCGATCCGCTCCGTGCACAGCGGCGACGCCGTCGTCGCCCCGTCCACGACGCGGCGGCTGCTGGACCGGTTCGCGCCGATGCTCCCGACGACCACGGAGGAGCCGCGGAACAAGGAGGTCGACCGGCTGACCGAGCGCGAGCGCGAGGTCATGCTGCTGGTCGCCCAGGGCCTGTCGAACGGC
Source organism: Streptomyces sp. NPDC048461 (assembly GCF_055587105.1). Taxonomy (NCBI): domain Bacteria; kingdom Bacillati; phylum Actinomycetota; class Actinomycetes; order Kitasatosporales; family Streptomycetaceae; genus Streptomyces; species Streptomyces sp. NPDC048461. The sequence continues at coordinate 46,978 of NZ_JBVJGW010000009.1, forward strand.
GAGATCGCGGCCCGGCTGGTCCTGTCCGAGGCCACCGTCAAGACGCACGTGGGCCGCATCCTGACCAAGCTGGGGCTGCGCGACCGCGTCCAGGTCGTCGTCCTGGCGTACGAGACGGGCCTGGTCCGCGCGGGCGGCGGCCCGGCGGCCTGAGGGCGGCCTGAGGGCGGCCTAGGCAGGCCCTGCGTCCGTCCCTCCCGGGCCGCTGGTCATCCAGCGGTCCGGGCGGGCCGAGGCGCGGGAGGTGCGGGAGCGGGCGGCCTGCGCGTGCAGCAGCTCCGCGGCCCCGGCCGCGGCGCGCAGCCGGGCCGTCACCGTGCCGTTCGCGCCGGTGTCGACGTGGACGTCGGCCAGGCCGCGGGCCCTCGTCCAGGGGCCCTGGGAGAGGCGGACGCTCTGCACCTTGGCGTGCGGGACGATCTCCGTACGGCGGCACAGGCGGCCGTGCCGGGCGGCGAACACGTCCGGGGAGACGGCCAGGGCGTAGCCCTTCCACCACACCGGCACCACCCAGCGCGACCCGGTGCGCGGGGAGCCCTCGAAGGCGAGCGCCGCGAGGTCCACCCCCGGCAGGACCCGGTGGATCACGGCGTACGCGGCGTCCCGCGAGGCCACCGGGACCAGGACGTCGTTCTTGGAGCCCGCCACGGCCAGCTCCACGCGGACCCAGTCCCGCCGCCGCCACAGCAGCGGCTCCACGATCCGTACGGTCTGCACGCGCCCCGGCGGCACGGTCTCGTGCGCCCGGTCCAGCAGCCCGTGGTCCAGGCGCAGGCCGTCGGGGGACTCCGCGACGGTCCAGTCGTACTCGCTGAGGAACCGGCCCGCGCTGCCCGCCCACACCGCGCCCAGCATCGGGAGCAGGGTGACGACGGCCGCCCACGGGCTGGAGCTGATCCACCAGACGAACACCGGCGCGATGATCCCGCCCGCCAGGGCGGCGAGCACGCTCAGGCTCAGCGCGAGCGAGACGGCGATGTCCCGGGGACTGACGCGCAGCAGCTCCCGCTCCGGGGCCTGGCCCAGCGTCACGGCCTCCTCGGGGCTGAAGCCCGCCGCCCGGGCGAGGAGCTCGGCGCGCAGGGCGACGGCCTCCTTCTCGCCGAGGAAGGCGAGCTCGTCCTTGTCGTCCGTCCCGATGACGTCGAGCCGCAGGGAGGCGACCCCGGTGAGCCGGGCCAGCAGCGGCCGGGTGACGTCCACCGCCTGGAGCCGGTCGAGGCGGATGTGCGCGGTGCGGCGGAAGAACAGGCCGGTGCGGATGCGCAGTTCGGTGTCGGTCACCGCGAAGTGCGTGAACCACCAGCTCAGGAAGCCGTACGCGCCGAAGACGAGGACCAGCGCGAGCAGCGCGAGGACGCGCAGCAGGGCGGACAGGTCCGCGACCCACTCCCCCGCCCGGTCGCCCTGCTGGACGATCACGCCGACGGTGGCGGCGATGGGCACCCAGGCGCGGCGCAGCGGGGTGAAGGGGTGCAGCCGCCGCTCGGAGGCCGACGCGGCTTCCGCGGAGGGGGCGGGGGCGTCCGCCGCGCCCCCCGCCGGCTCCGGGGCGGCCGGGGGCGCGCCGGCCGCCGGACCGGAGGTCGCCGGCTCGTCTCCCGCCCGGGCCGGGGTCACAGGCCCGCCGACCTTGCCTCGCCGAGCGCGGTGAGCCGGTCGCGGAGCCGTTCCGCCTCGGCCGGGACCAGCCCCGGGATCTTGGCGTCCGTCGCCGCGGCCGCCGTGTGCAGCTGGACGGAGGCCAGCCCGAAGCGGCGCTCCAGCGGGCCCGAGGTCACCTCGACGAGCTGCATCCGCCCGTACGGGACCACCGTCTGCTCCCGCCAGAGCACGCCCCGGCTGATCAGCAGGTCGTCGGAGCGCTCCGCGTACCGCCACGACCGCCAGTTCCGGCCCAGCATCACCCAGCCCCAGGCCGTCACCGCGAACCAGAACGCCCCGGCCGCCGCCCACGCCGGGCCGGCGGTCAGGCCGAGGACGACCGCCGTCAGCGCCGCGAACAGCGTCGTCCAGATCACCAGCAGCAGCCGCCTCAGCGTCAGGAGCCCGCCCGGCAGCCCCACCCACTCGGGCCCGCCCGTCCCACCCGATGTCCCCGTTTCCATGCGTCCACCCTAGGCGGGCGGGCCGCCGATCCGGACGGATCGACGATCCCTCCCGTCCTGCTGAGACAATGCCCGCATGACGGAGACCACGGTCGGCATCGGCGGTGCGGCGGAGAGCACCGACATGGTGCTCAACATCGGCCCCCAGCACCCTTCCACGCACGGCGTCCTGCGGCTGCGCCTCGTCCTGGACGGGGAGCGGATCGTCAGCGCCGAGCCGGTGGTCGGCTACATGCACCGCGGCGCCGAGAAGCTCTTCGAGGCCCGCGACTACCGGCAGATCGTGATGCTCGCGAACCGCCACGACTGGCTGTCCGCGTTCTCGAACGAGCTGGGCGTCGTCATGGCGGTCGAGCGGATGCTCGGCATGGAGGTCCCCGAGCGGGCCGTATGGATGCGGACCCTGCTGGCCGAGCTGAACCGGGTGCTGAACCACCTGATGTTCCTCGGCTCGTACCCGCTCGAACTGGGCGGGATCACGCCGATCTTCCACGCGTTCCGCGAACGCGAGGAGCTCCAGGCCGTCATGGAGGAGATCTCCGGCGGCCGCATGCACTACATGTTCAACCGCGTCGGCGGCCTCAAGGAGGACCTCCCGGCGGGCTGGCTCGGCCGGGCCCGCGCCGCGATCGCCGACGTCCGCACCCGGATGGACGTCTACGACAAGCTGGTCCACGGGAACGAGATCTTCCGCGGCCGCACGCGCGGCGTCGGGGTGCTGACCGCCGAGGCGGTCCACGCGTACGGGGTCTCCGGCCCGATCGCCCGCGCCTCGGGCGTCGACTTCGACCTGCGCCGCGACGAGCCGTACCTGGCCTACGGCGAGCTCCAGGACGTCCTGAAGGTGGTCACCCGCACCGAGGGCGACTGCCTGGCCCGCTTCGAGGTCCTGCTCGACCAGACGCACAACGCGCTGGACCTGGCCGTCGCCTGCCTGGACCGGATGGCGGAGCTGCCGCCGGGGCCGGTCAACCAGCGCCTGCCCAAGGTCCTCAAGGCGCCCGAGGGCCACACGTACGCCTGGACCGAGAACCCGCTCGGCGTCAACGGCTACTACCTCGTCTCCAAGGGCGAGAAGACCCCGTACCGGCTGAAGCTGCGCAGCGCCTCCTTCAACAACATCCAGGCCCTCGCCGTGCTGCTGCCCGGGCAGCTCGTCGCGGACATGGTGTCGATCCTCGGCTCGCTCTTCTTCGTCGTCGGCGACATCGACAAGTAGTGGCCCCTCACGGGCCGCTCCGGGCCGATCCGCCGGGGATCCAGGGCCGCGCACCGGCCGCCGCGCTCCAGGAGGGCCGGATGAGTCCCGGCCTGCGCGCCGGCTACCTGCGGCGGCTCGGCGTCACCGATCCGGGCAGCCCGTCCGCCGAGGGGCTGTTCGCCCTCCAGCGGGCCCACCTGGAGCGCGTCGCGTACGACAACGTCGGCATCCAGCTCGGCCGGCCGCCCGGGATCGACCCCGAGCGGTCGGCCCGGCGCATCGCCGCCGGGGGCGGCGGCTACTGCTTCCACCTCAACGGTGCCTTCGCGCTGCTCCTCGGGTCACTGGGCTACGACGTGACCCGCCACCTCGGCGGGGTGAACGCCGATCCCGGATCCCGCGCGGTGAGCGGCGACCACCTCGCCCTGACCGTCCGGGTCGGTGGAGGGGCCTACTTCGTGGACACCGGTCTGGGCGACGGCCCGCACGAGCCGCTGCCGCTGCGCGCGGGCGCGTACGAGCGGGGGCGCTTCCGGTACGTGATGGAACGGCTGGAGCCGCTGGAGGGCGAGGGCCCGGGCTGGACCTACCGCAATCCCGGCGGGCCGATGCCCCGGGTGAACTTCCGCGACGCCCCGGCCGTCACGGCCGACTTCGCGGCGATGCACACCCGGCTCTCCAGCGCCGCCGAGTCCCCCTTCGTACGGAACTTCGCGCTGCTGCGGCGGGACGCGGAGGGCGTGGACGTGCTGCGGGGCCGGGTGCTGAGCCGGATCGATCCCGCGCGGGGGACGAGCCAGCGGGAGCTGGCGGGCCCGGAGGAGTTCCGCGCGGCGATCGAGGGCGTCTTCGGGCGGCGGCTCGACGGCCTCACCCCGGAGGACCGGGCGGCGCTGTGGGCCGCGGCGTGCCGGGCCCACGAGGCGTGGCAGGCCCGGCGGTCCGCCGGGACCTGACCCCCGCCCGGGGGGCCGGGGGGTGGGCCGGGCCGGGGGCCGGGGCGGGGGCCGGGGTGGGCCGGGCCGGCGATGTCCGTGCGGCAGGGCAGACTTGGGGCCATGTCCCACTCCCCTCGCCGGGCCTGCCCGGCCTGCGGCCGCGACTGCGCCGTCACCGCCGGCCGGATCGCCCGCCACGACCCTCCCGGCGGGAGCGGACGCGGAGACCTGGTGTCCTGCCCCGGCTCCCGGGCCCGGGTGGTGCTCGGCGCCTCCGCGCCGACCCTGGACGGCTTCGTGCTGTCCGAACACCCGGGGCAGCTCCCGCTGTTCTGACGCCTCAGCGGCCGCCGAGCACGCCGATCAGCCGCGAGCTGCTGTCCGCTCCGAAGCCGGCGGCGACGCCGCGCCGGTAGAGGTCGGCGTGGGCGGCCAGGATCCCGGTGTCCACGCCCGAGGCGGCGGCGGTGTGCAGCACGTGCTCCACACTGGCCGCGCACATGGCGAGGCGCTCGTGCGTGCCCGCGTGGTCGTCCGCGTCGATCAGCGGGGCGGAACCCTCGTAGAAGCCGCGCAGGGTGTCGGCGGTGTACGCGGCGTACGGGACCACGTCCGCGGCCGTCAGGCCGTTCGCGCGGGCCACGGCGAGGGCCTGGTACCAGCCGGTGAACGCGGTCCAGAACATCATCATGTTGAGCTGGTAGTAGAGCTGGGCGTGGCCCGGGTCGGCGCCCCGGTAGTCGGTGGCGGCGAGGACGTCGAGCACGGCACGGTGCGCCTCGTACACCTCGCGGGGGCCGCTGACGAAGGCGGACGCGCCCTCCCGGCCGATGCCCGTGGGCGGCACGTTGATCCCGCCGGTGAGGTACGCCGCGCCCCGCTCCCCGGCCCACCGGGCGGCCGAGCGGGCCTTGTCCGGGACGTCCGAGGACAGGTTGGCGAGGACCCGGCCGGCGAGGTCCGCCTCCCCCAGGGCGGAGTACAGGGCGTCCACGTCGATCAGGCTGAGCACGGTCAGCGGGCTCGCGGCGACGGCCTCGGCGGCCGTCGCGGCGCGGTGCGCCCCGCGCGCCACGAGCTCGGCGTACTTGCCGGGGCTGCGGTTCCAGACGGTGACCCGGTGGCCCGCGTCGAGGTAGGCGGCGGCCATGGCCCGGCCCATGGGCCCGAGGCCGACGACGGTGACATCGGTGGTGGTGGCGGCGTTGGCGGCATTGGAAACCTGGCTCATGACGGAGTTCTCCCCACGACGAACGGCCTAGAACGAACGCTCTATCCAGCGCTCATCCCGACCGTACACCAGCTGGAACGAGCGCTCTATCCAGATAGGACGGTAAGATCCCGCCCATGGCAGCAGCGGCGAAGACAGAGACGGCAGCGACGAAGACCGGAACGGGCACGCGCGACCGGCTGGTCCGGACCGCCTCCCGCCTCATGCAGCACGGCGGCTACGAGAACACACCGGTCAAGCAGCTCGTCCGCGAGGCGGAAGCCACCCTCGGCTCGCTCTACCACTTCTTCCCCGGCGGCAAGCAGGAGCTCGCGGTGGCCGCGATCCGCTACGGCGACGAGGAGTTCGCCGAGGTGCTCCGCACCGGCCTGGCCGCGCACCCCGACCCGGCGCAGGCCGTCGAGGCAGTCGCCGTCCTGCTCGCGGACGCCCTGGCGGACTCGTACTGGCGGGACGGCTGCCCGGTGACGACGACCGCCCTGGAGTCGATCGGCCGCCACCCGGAGATCCAGGCCGCCTGCGCCCGGGCCTTCGCCCACTGGGAGGAGCTGGCGGCGGCGAAGCTCCTGGCGTCGGGCCACCCGCAGGACGAGGCCCGCGACCTGGCCGCGACGGTCCTGAACACCCTGGGCGGAGCCGAGATCGCCGCCCAGGTCGAGCAGAGCCGCACCCCGCTGCTGGTGGCGGGCGCCCATCTGGCCCGGCTGATCAGGTCCTACGCGGCCGAGCGGAGCTGAGCCGCCGGGGAACCGCTTATCGCGGGCGTGGCGAAAATTCGATACGCCCGCGCAACGGCCCGCCGTCTTCCATCGAGCCATGAACCCCGATGCGTCCCCCTCCGCGCCGCGCCGCCGCACGCGCGGAGCCGTCCTCCTCGTCCTGGCGGTCCTCGTCCTTGCGGGAGCCCTGTTCGCCCTGCGGCGGCCGCTGATGATGTCCGCCCCGATGTGCCTGGCCGGGCGGTGGCACGGCTGCTTCGACACGTTCAACGGCGTGGTGCTCATGACGCTGGTCACGCTGCCCCTGGCCGTGCTGGTGGCCTGGGCCCTGGCGGCCCGCCGACGGGCCGACGGCGCCGCCTCCGCCTCCGCGTGGCGGATGTCGCTGGCCGCGGTGGGCATGGTCCACGGAACGGTGCCGTTCGTGTGGATGACGATGATGCCGGGCTCCGGAGCCGGCGTCGTCCCCGGCCGGCTGAGCCTCGTACCGCTGCGGGACCTGGCCACGATGGGGCCGCTCGGGATCGCGGGCAACCTGCTGGTCTTCGCGGCCCTGGGCTTCTTCGCTCCCGTCCGGTGGGCGGCGGTGGCGTCCGTGCCGCGGATCCTCGCCCTCGGCGCGGGCTGCTCGGTCCTCGTGGAGAGTGCCCAGTACGTCCTGCGGCTGGACCGGGTGTCCTCGGTGGACGACGTCCTCGTCAACGCCGCCGGCGCCGCGCTCGCCGGGCTGGCCTCGCGCCGCTGGTGGCGCACCACGGCGCCGGCCCGGCCCGGGCGGCCCCGCCCCGCGCCCGAGCCCGCGCCCGCCCCGGCGGGCTGACCGGCATACGCGGGCGATACGGGACGGCCCCGAAGGGCTGTCCCGTAATCCCCGGTGGATCAGCGCGCGGCGTCAGATGCGGTACATCGCAAGGCGGAGGAGCGTCCGGATACTGGACGTATCCGGACGTTCCGACAACGCGGCGAGGTGCCGTAGCTGTCGCCGCGCGCCCGCCGGGGATTACGGGACAGCCCTTAGGCTTCGGCCATGCGCGTACTGATCGTGGAGGACGAGCCGTACCTGGCCGAGGCCGTCCGGGACGGTCTGCGGCTGGAGGCGATCGCCGCCGACATCGCCGGTGACGGCGACTCCGCCCTGGAACTGCTCGGCGTCCACTCCTACGACCTCGCGATCCTCGACCGCGACATCCCCGGGCCCTCCGGCGACGAGGTCGCCCGGCACATCGTCGCCTCCGGCCGCTGCCTGCCGATCCTCATGCTGACCGCCGCCGACCGGATCGACGACAAGGCCTCCGGGTTCGGGCTCGGCGCCGACGACTACCTCACCAAGCCGTTCGAGCTGCGGGAGCTCGTCCTGCGGCTGCGGGCGCTGGACCGCCGGCGCGCGTACGCCCGCCCCCCGGTCCGCGAGATCGCGGGCCTGCGGCTCGACCCGTTCCGCCGGGAGGTCTTCCGCGACGGGCACCACGTCGCGCTCACCCGCAAGCAGTTCGCCGTCCTGGAAGTCCTCGTCACCGCCGAGGGCGGGGTCGTCTCCGCCGAAGACCTGCTGGAGCGGGCCTGGGACGAGAACGCCGACCCCTTCACCAACGCCGTGCGCATCACCGTCTCCGCCCTGCGCAAACGGCTCGGCGAACCGTGGATCATCGCCACGGTGCCCGGAGTCGGCTACCGGATCGACGCCGGCCGGACCGGCGGGGACGGCGCGGGGGCCACGGGCGGCGGCTCCGCCGGGGACACCGGCGGGTCCGCCGCCGCCCCCGGCGGGACCCGTGCGTAGACGCCCGGGGCTCAGCGCCCGCCTGAAACTCACCCTCAGCTACGCCGGGTTCCTCCTCCTCGCCAGCGCCCTCCTGCTGGCCGTGGTGTGGATGTTCCTGCTGCGCTACGTACCGGACAACTCCCAGGGCCTGCTCGGGATCTCGCCCAACCGCTACCTCCTCGTGCACACCTTCGCCCCCGCCGCGGCCGTCGCACTGGCCTGCCTGCTCGTGTTCGGCCTCGTGGGGGGCTGGATCCTCGCCGGCCGGATGCTCGCCCCCCTCACCCGGATCGCGGACGCGGCACGGACGGCGGGCAAGGGGTCGCTGTCGCACCGGATCCGCATGACGGGACGCACGGACGAGTTCCGCGAACTCTCCGACGCCTTCGACTCGATGCTCGACCAGCTGGAGTCCCGCGTCGCCGAGCAGCGGCGGTTCGCCGCGAACGCCTCCCACGAGCTGCGCACCCCGCTGGCGATCTCGCGGACGCTCCTCGACGTGGCCCGCAAGGACCCCGCGCGGGACCGGGACGAACTCGTCGAGCGCCTGCACGCCGTCAACACCCGGGCGATCGGCCTCACCGAGGCCCTGCTGCTGCTCAGCCGCGGCGACCGAGGGAACCTCACCCGCGAGGACGTCGACCTGTCCCTCCTCGCCGAGGAGGCCGCCGAGACGCTGCTCCCCCTCGCGGAACGGCGCCGGATCGCGCTCGACGTCACCGGAGGGGCGGCCCCGACCGGCGGCTCCGCCGAGCTCCTGCTGCGGATGGTGACGAACCTCGTCCAGAACGCCGTCGTCCACAACCTCCCCGCCGGCGGCTCCGTGACGGTCCACACCGAGGCCTGCGGGGGAACGAGCGTGCTGCACGTCGGCAACACGGGCCACCGGATCCCCGACGCCCTGGTACCGACCCTCACCGAGCCCTTCCAGCGCGGTACGGAGCGCGTACGCACCGACGAGCACGCCGGCGTCGGCCTCGGGCTGGCCATCGTGCACAGCATCGTCCGCGCCCACGACGGGACCCTGGAACTGGCCCCCGGCCCCGCCGGGGGGCTCCTCGTCACGGTCCGGCTCCCCGCGGCGGCGTCCGTACGGGACGCCCCCTAGACGGTGTCGGCGCCGTCGCCCCGCGGTCCTAGGAGATCGCGGTGCGCAGCCGGGCCACGTCGATCGGCTCGGTCTCGTCGTGGGCCGTCAGGTCGATGACCTGGCCCACCGCGCGGGTCTCGGCGGTCGCCGGCTTGAACCCGGGCTCGGTGCCGGTCCGCGCGGCCTCGGCCTTGTGGGCCGCAAGGGCCTCGGCGCCGACGACGTCGGCCAGGTCCTCGTTCTGCACGGCCTCGATCACCGCGCGGGCCTGCGCCGCGTTCTTGGTGCCGAAGAAGTCGAAGCCGCCCTCGACGCGGGAACCCGTGCGCCGCTGGGCCGCGTACGGGGCGACCGCGGCGGCGAGCCGGCGCGCGGGCACCGCGGGCGCGCCGGTGAGCGCCGGACGGGTGTGGGCGCCGGCCGCGCCGGGCACGGGGCCGGCGGGAGCAGCGGGAGAAGCGGGCGCCGGCGCCTGGGCGGACACCGGGGCGGGAGCACCGGAAGCCGGAGCGGGGGCGGGCGCCGGGACGCGGGCGGCGGGCGGCCGGGGCGGGCCCGGCAGGGCCGGGGTCTTCGCCTTGCGGGCGAGCGCGCTGAGGGCCGCGTTGGCCCGGGCGTAGCCGACCGGGGTGGGCGCGCCGGCGGCGGTGCGCTCCTCGGAGACGGCGGGGAGTTCCTTCGGAGCCGGAGCGGCCGCGGCCGCCTCGATGGCCAGCAGCCGGCGGCGCTCCAGGGCGCTCGCCCGCTCGGTCTCGGCGGTGGCGTACCGGCGCAGGAGCGCCGCGTGCTCGCCGCGCAGCCCGGCCAGTTCCACGCGCTTGGCCCGCAGTTTGGTGTCGAGCTTGGCCCGCAGCACGCGGGCCTCTTCGAGGTCGGATTCGAGCTCGGCTATCCGCTCGTCCGTCTTCCACTCGTCCTTGACCCGCTCGCGCGCCAGTTCCGCGACCCGGCGTCCCGCCGATTGGTCCCAGGCGCGCATGACGACGGCTCCGGCGATCCCCGCGGTTGCCGTGACGGCCACGAGCAGCCGTAGCGCCAGCGGTTCGGCGAGGAACCAGGCCGCGCCGGCGCTGACGGCGGAGACACCGGCGACGGTCGTCGGCGTGAGCAGCCGGTGCAGGGGTTCTGGATTGCGGTGGCGTCCACGGGGCATGGCCAGAAATTTACAGGGCGTTGAGGCCGAGTGGGGTACCCGCCCGGCAAATCCTTGCCGGGCGGTTACCGCACATTTCTCCACCAACCGCGTAACTGCTACTTCTGCACGAGGCCCTTGGACTCCAGGTAGGCCTTCGCCACGTCCGCCGGCTTGGCTCGCTCGGCGTCCACCTTGCGGTTGAGGTCGATCAGGTCGGCCGTCGTGAGCGCCTTGGTCAGCTTGTCCAGTGCGGCCGCGACCTCCGGGGCGCCCGCGTCCTTGGCGTTCACCACGGGCAGGATGTTGTCGGCGTTCTGGAGCTTCTTGTCGTCCTCCAGCAGGACCAGGCCGTAGCCGTCGAGGGTGGCGTCCGTGGTCGTGGTCAGCACGAGCTGGTCCGCGCCGTCCTTGACCGCCTGCTTGGCCTGCGGGGTGCCGACGCCCTTCGGGTCGATTCCGGCCACCTGGATCCCGTACGTCTTCGTCAGCCCGGGGGCGCAGAAGGGACGGACGGCGCATTCGTCACCCGCCGCGATCTTCACCTTCAGACCGGACGTGCCCAGGTCGGACAGCGTCTTCAGGTTGTTCTTCTGAGCGAACTCCTTCGTCACCGCGAAGGCGTTCTGGTCGACCGCCCCGCCCGCCGGGAGCGCCTTGAGGCCCAGCGGGCCGGCGAGCTTCTCCAGCGCCGCCACGGTCGCCGCGACGTCGCTGGAGGCGACCGGCTTCTCCTCCGGCGCCTTCGCGCCGTTCACCTTGGCGTTGAGGAACTCCGCGAGGGTGGCCGCGTACTCCGGGACGACGTCGATCTCGCCCTTCTCCAGCGACGGTTCGTACAGCTCGCGGTTGTTGACCGTCTTGACGGAGGTGCTGTAGCCCGCGTCCTTGAGGACCTGCGCGTACAGCTCCGCGAGCACGTTGGCCTCGGTGAAGCCGGCCGAGCCGATCACCAGGCTGCCCTTGGCGCCTCCCGCGGACGGTTCGGAGGAAGCCGAGCCGCCGTCCTTGCTCTTCTCCAGGCTGTCGCCGCCGCACGCGGCCAGCGACACCGTCAGCGCAAGGGCGCCCAGGGACGCGCCGAGGACGCGCGTGGTCTTGCTCATGGGGGTACTCCGTTCGAGGCGATGGACAGGAATCAGCGGGACGTCGCGGCCCGCGGCAGCAGCCGGTCCGCCGCGATCAGAGCGCCCTCCACCAGCAGGGCGAGCGCCGCCACGAGCAGGGCGCCCGCGACGACCTGCGCGGTGTCGTACGTGTTGAAGCCGGCGGTGATGATCCGGCCGAGTCCGCCCTGGCCGACCATCGCGGCGATGGTGGCGGTGGCGATGACCTGCACGGCGCCGGACCGCAGGCCCGTCATCACCAGGGGCCGGGCGAGCGGGAGTTCCACCCGCAGGAAGAGCTGGCCGCCGGACATGCCCATGCCGCGGGCGGCCTCGACCACGGAGCGGTCGACCTCGCGCATGCCGACGTACGCGTTGGTCAGCAGCGGCGGGACGGCGAACAGCACCAGGGCGGCGATGGTCGGCAGGTAGCCGGAGTTGCGCAGCGGGGAGACCATGAACAGCGCCAGCACCGCGAAGACGGGCACGGCCCGGCCGATGTTGGAGATGTTGACCGCGAGCGCGCCGCCCTTGCCGAGGTGGCCGAGGTACAGGCCGACCGGCAGCGCCACCGCGCAGGCGATCGCGAGGGCGATCCCGCTGACGTAGACGTGCTCGCCGAGCCGGTGCCAGACACCGCTCTCGCCGGACCAGTTGGCCCCGTCGGCCAGCCAGTCCCAGGCCCCACCCAGTACGCCCACGGCGTCAGGCCCCCTTGCCGGAGGCGGCCGGGCGCCCGGTGGCCCGGGTCCACGGGGTGAGCAGCCGCTGTACGCCGAGCAGCAGCAGGTCCGCGACCAGCGCGAGCAGCACGCACAGGACGGAGGCGGTGAGCACCTGCGCCTTGAAGGAGGTGTTCACGGCGGGGGCGATCAGGTTGCCGAGGCCGCCCTTGCCGACGATGGAGCCGACCGTGGTCAGCGCGACGGTCGAGACCGTCGCGATCCGGACACCGGCCAGCAGGGCGGGCAGCGCCAGCGGCAGTTCCACCTGCCACAGCAGCCGCGACGGGCCGTAGCCCATGCCGCGCGCGGCCTCCCGCACCTCCTCGGGGACGGCTTCCAGGCCGGCGAGCACGTTGCGGACCAGGATGGTCAGCGAGTACAGCACCAGTCCGGTCACCACCAGCGTCGCCGAGAGGCCGAAGACGGGCAGCAGCAGGGAGAACATGGCGAGGGAGGGCACGGTGTAGAGCAGCGTGGTGAGGCCCAGCACGGGCGCCGCCCAGCGGCGGCCGCGGCGGGCCAGCAGCGCGAGGGGCACGGACACGGCGATCCCGATGAGGACCGAGGCGCCGGTGATCCAGACGTGTTCGAGGGTGGCGTCGGTGAGCTCCTGGGAGCGGGAGGTCACGTAGTCCCAGCAGATCCAGTCGTTCGCCACCAGGCAGTTCTGTGCCGCCACGCTCCTCACCTCCCCCTTCACCGCACACATGTCCTAGCCGAATGCCACAACCAGGAGCGACCTTAACCCCGGGTACCCACATTGGCCGGAAATCTTCGCAGGCGCGCAACACTGCCCTAACAAACCCGCAGCCCATACGACCGCCCTCTTGGGGAAGGATGGGAGGGTGATCCGATTCGAGCACGTGACCAAGCGCTACCCCGACGGGACGACAGCCGTCGAGGACCTGTCCTTCGAGGTGGCGGAGGGGGAGCTGGTCACGCTCGTGGGCCCGTCCGGCTGCGGCAAGACGACCACCATGAAGATGGTCAACCGGCTGATCGAGCCGACCTCCGGCCGCATCCTCCTCGGCGGCGAGGACATCGCCGCCGCCGACCCGGTGGAGCTGCGCCGCCGGATCGGGTACGTCATCCAGCAGGTCGGGCTGTTCCCGCACAAGACGGTGCTGGAGAACACGGCGACCGTGCCGCAGCTGATCGGCACCCCGAAGGCCAAGGCCCGCGCGCGGGCCGCCGAGCTGCTCGACCTGGTCGGCCTGGACCCGTCCGTGTACGGGAGCCGCTACCCGGAGCAGCTGTCGGGCGGGCAGCGCCAGCGGGTCGGCGTGGCCCGCGCGCTGGCGGCCGATCCGCCGGTGCTGCTGATGGACGAGCCGTTCGGAGCGGTGGACCCGGTGGTGCGCGAGCGGCTGCAGAACGAGTTCCTGACGCTCCAGAAGACGGTGCGCAAGACGATCCTGCTGGTCACGCACGACCTGGAGGAGGCCATCCGGCTCGGCGACCGGATCGCCGTCTACGGCACGGGCACCATCGAGCAGTTCGACCGCCCGGCGGCCGTGCTCGCGGCGCCCGCCACCGACTACGTGGCCTCCTTCGTCGGCGCCGACCGGGGGCTCAAGCGGCTCGCCGTCACCGCCGTCGCGGAGGCCGACCTGGCGCGGGCGGACGCGAAGGACCCGGCCCCGGCGGCCGCGGTCGCGCTGGGCGCGACCCTGCGCGAGGCGCTGGCGGTCCTGCTCCAGGAGGACTCGGGCCGGATCGGCGTCACCGACCCGGACTCCGGCGCGCTGATCGGCGTACTGACCCCGGAGGGCGTGCACCGGGCGCTGCGCCGGGCCCAGCTCCAGGAGGCCTGAGCCCGGAAACGGCGGAAGGGCCCGGCCGGAGCCGGGCCCTCCCCGCGCCCTTCCCCGGGCGCCCCCTCACGCGCACGCCCCGGCTCAGGCCTGGATGCGGCCGCTCATCCACGCCAGCATCGGCGGGATCTCGCGGCGCCACGTGTTGAAGTTGTGGCCACCGCTGTCGAGGATGATCGAGGAGACGCGGTCGGGGGACTTCACCTTCTTGATGAACTTCTTGGTGTCGCCGAGGTTCGGCTCGCCCTTCTCGCTGCTGGTCACGAGGAACGAGGTGCCGCTCGGCTCCTTGGCGTCGATGCTGGCCAGGACGTCCGCGCGCTTCTTCAGCTGGGCGTCGCCGTGGAACAGGTCACCGGTCGTCGGGTCGTCGGGGGCCTCGTAGTAGGCGGACAGCCCGGCGGCGGCACCGAACGTCTGCGGGTAGTGCGCGGCGATCTTCAGAGCGCAGTAGCCGCCCGTGGAATTGCCGATGAAGCCCATGTTCTCGGGCTTCTTGCCCACCCGGAACGTGTCCGTGATGGCCTGCGGCAGGTCCACGCCGAAGAAGGTCTCGGTCTGCGGCCCGCCGGGTATGTCCACGCACTCCGTGTCGCGCGGCGGCGCGATCGTCGGGCGCAGCATGACCAGGATCATCGGCTTCATCTTGCCCGCCTTGGACAGGCTGAAGGCCTTCATCGGGTAGTCGAGCCCTTTGATGAGGTTCTCGGCCGTGCCCGGGTACCCCGTCAGGACGATGGACGCCGGGAAGTTCTGGTCCTTGTGCTGCGGCTGGAAGTACTCCGGCGGGAGCCACACGTAGCCGGGGCTCGTTATCTTCGACTTCTGCCCCGATATGGCAACCTTCAGGATCTGACCGCCCACCTGGGGCTTGCCCCCGCCGGGAACGTCCAGCTTCTGCTTGTCGACGACCTTGATGTCCTTGCTGCTCATCGAGTGGTCGACGACCTTGCCGATCGACGTCTCCTGGCCGAACAGGTCGGCCCACGTGCCGTAGAACAGGAACGACTTGTTGGCCGCGAGACCGACCGCCGAGAACAGCGCCAGCTGGGTCGCCAGCAGCAGTCCGATCCGGCCGGTGTACGCGCGCCAGGTGCGGCCCGAGAGCCTCGGCCAGAACACGACGGTGGCCGCGAAGAGCAGCACACCGGCGAGGATGGCCAGCGCCAGGACCGTATAACTGGTGAGACCCATGAGCAGTCAGTCGACTTTCTGATGGCAGGACTGGAAATTTCCGGCGGAAGAGTGAACCCGCTCCTCGTCGATGTCGTCCTACTGGACGCACCACACACCGGAGGCTGTCGCGGCCTTCGGCCACTTGATCTCTCGCGGAGCAACGGGAAGCGATGTCTAGCAGGATAGATGGCGATAAGTCGGGACAGGTTCCGAGCGGGGTCCGCCGGATCCTCCGCGGACCACGGCCGGAGTCGGTTCCCGGCCTGGTAGGTACGGCCGTCATGATCGTCGGCCTTCTGGACATCGCGGCGGGGGTCTTCCCGCGCTTCCGGCACAGCCGGATCCACGCGGTGACCGAAGTGCTGCCCGGTTCCCTCGGCCCCTTCGCGGCGGCCCTGTCGATCAGCGCGGGCGTCCTGCTCCTGCTGCTCGCGCACGGCCTCAAGCGGCACAAGCGGCGCGCCTGGCGGGCCGCCGTCGTCCTGCTGCCCGCCGGCGCGGCGGCGCAGTTCACGTACCGCCACTCGCTGTTCAGCGTGGTCATCTCGGCGGTGCTCCTCGCGCTCCTGCTGCGCCACCAGGGCGAGTTCAAGGCGCTGCCCGACCCGCGCAGCCGCTGGAAGGCGCTCGCGAACTTCGTTCTGATGAGCGCCGGTTCCATCGGCCTGGGCCTGGTCATCGTCAACGTGCACCCGGGCAAGGTCGTCGGCAACCCGAGCCTGTACGAGCAGATCACCCACGTCGTCTACGGCCTCTTCGGCTACGAGGGCCCCGTCGACTACGCCGGACGGGTGTCCTGGACGGTCGGCTACTCCCTCGGTGCGCTCGGCATGCTCACCGCGCTCACCACCATCTACCTGGCCTTCCGCCCCGAACACCCGGCGGCCCGCCTCACCGCCGACGACGAGGCCCAGCTCCGCGGCCTGCTCGCCAAGCACGGCGGCCGCGACTCCCTCGGCCACTTCGCGCTCCGGCGCGACAAGGCCGTGGTCTTCTCCCCCAGCGGCAAGGCCGCCGTCACCTACCGCGTCGTCTCCGGTGTGATGCTCGCCTCCGGCGACCCCATCGGCGACGTCGAGGCCTGGCCCGGCGCCATCGAGCGGTTCATGGAGGAGGCCAAGGCCCACTCCTGGACCCCGGCCGTCATGGGCTGCAGCGAGACCGGCGGCGAGGTCTGGACCCGCGAGACCGGTCTCGACGCCCTGGAGCTGGGTGACGAGGCGATTGTCGATGTCAAAGACTTCTCCCTCGCGGGCCGCGCCATGCGCAATGTCCGCCAGATGGTGAAGCGCATCGAGCGCAACGGCTACACCACCCAGGTCCGCCGGGTCAGCGAGCTCACCGAGACCGAGCTGGAGCAGGTGCGCGGCGCCGCCGAGGCCTGGCGGGGCACCGACACCGAGCGCGGCTTCTCCATGGCGCTGGGCCGCGTCGGCGACCCGGGCGACGGCGACTGCTTCATCGCCACCGCCCACCGCGTCGAGGAGGGCGACACGAGCCCCTTCGGCGACCTGAAGGCCGTCCTGCACTTCGTCCCGTGGGGCTCCGACGGCATGTCGCTGGAGCTGATGCGCCGCGACCGCGCCGCCGACCCCGGCATGAACGAGCTGCTCATCGTGGCCTCCCTGGAGGCCGCCCCCGCTCTGAAGATCGAGAAGGTCTCGCTGAACTTCGCGATGTTCCGCTCGGCCCTCGCCCGCGGCGAGAAGATCGGCGCGGGCCCGGTGCTGCGGATGTGGCGCGGGCTGCTGGTCTTCCTCTCCCGCTGGTTCCAGATCGAGTCCCTGTACAAGTTCAACGCGAAGTTCCGCCCCCGCTGGGAGCCCCGCTTCGTGGTCTTCCGCACCACCCGCGACCTGCCCCGCATCGGCTTCGCCGCGATGCAGGCCGAGGGCTTCGTGACGCTGGCGCTGCCCCGGCTGTTCGCCAGCCGCCGGCGGCCCAAGCCGGTCCGCACCTGCGCCCACCACCCCATGGCGTCGGTCCCGAAGCAGACGGAGCGCTCGGCCCAGGCCGCCTGAGGCGGGACCGACCGGGCCCCGGAGCTGCGACCCTGCCGGGTCCGCGCCTCCGGGGCCCTGCCGTATCCAGGTCAGCCCTACCCTTGGACCTATGAACACGAAGCGCGGAGCCACCGGCAGGGGCCGGGTCGCAGGTCTTCCGGAGTGGGACCGCTGCGGGGTCATGGGCGTCGTCAACGTCACCCCCGACTCGTTCTCCGACGGCGGCCGCTGGTTCGACACCACGGCAGCCGTCAAGCGCGGCCTCGACCTCGTCGTCCAGGGCGCCGACCTCGTCGACGTCGGCGGCGAGTCCACCCGGCCCGGCGCCCCCCGCGTCGACGAGGAGGAGGAACTGCGCCGGGTCGTCCCCGTGGTGCGCGGCCTGGCCTCCGAAGGCGTGAGCGTCTCCGTGGACACCATGCGGGCGAACGTCGCGGCCCGCGCCGTCGCCGCCGGCGCGGTGCTGGTCAACGACGTCAGCGGCGGACTCGCCGACCCCGGCATGATCGGGGCGGTCGCGGCCGCCCAGGTCCCCTTCGTGGTGATGCACTGGCGCGGTTTCAGCGCCGGCATGAACAGCCTCGCCGTCTACGACGACGTGGTGGGCGAGGTCTGCGCCGAGCTCCGCGACCGGCTCGACGCGGTCGTCGCCGGCGGCATCTCCCCCGAACGGCTCGTCGTCGACCCCGGCCTCGGCTTCGCGAAGAACGCCGACCACGACCTGGCCCTGGTCGCCCACCTGCCCGCCCTGCGCGCCCTCGGCTTCCCGCTCCTGGTCGCCGCCTCGCGGAAGCGTTTCCTCGGCCGCGTGCTGGCCGGCGCGGACGCCGCCCCGCCGCCCGCCCGCGAGCGAGACGCGGCCACCGCCGCCGTCTCCGCCATCGCCGCCCACCAGGGCGCTTGGGCCGTACGGGTCCACGAGGTACGGGCGACCGCGGACGCGGTTCGGGTGGCCCGCGCCGTGGAAGGGGCACTGTGACCACCGACCGAAGAGGAGCCCAGTGAGCAGAACCGACATCGAAGCGGTCGAAGAGGTCAACACGGCCTTCTACGAGGCCTTGGAGGTGGGGGACTTCGACGCCCTGTCGGCTCTCTGGCTGGAGGACGAGATCTCCTGCGTGCACCCGGGCTGGCCGGTGCTCTCCGGCCGGGGCGAGGTGCTGCGCTCGTACGCGCTGATCATGTCCCACACGGACTACATCCAGTTCTTCCTCACCGACACCAAGGTGGCCGTCATCGACGACACCGCACTGGTGACCTGTACGGAGAACATCCTCAGCGGCGGGCCCGCCGAGGACGGCGGGGAGCTCGGCCCGCTGGTCGGTCAGCTGGTCGTCGCGACGAATGTGTTCCGACGCACACCCGGGGGCTGGCGGCTCTGGTCCCACCACGGTTCCCCCGTCCTCACGGAGTCCGACGAGGACGACGAGGACGACCCCTCCTGACCCCTCCGGCGGGACCCGGGGTGTTTCGCAGGTAAATTCGAGGCCGGACGACGCCGACCGCACTCGGCGTAGGCCCATGGCCCCGGGGAGTCCCGGGACCGGCAGCACCTACGAAAGCAGGAGTGATTCGCGTGGATCGTGTCTCGCTGCGCGGCCTCAAGGCTCGCGGGCACCACGGCGTCTTCCCCCGGGAACGCGAGGAGGGCCAGACCTTCATCGTCGATCTCGTGCTCCACATCGACACCCGCCCGGCGGCGGCCGACGACGACCTGGCTAAGACCGTGCACTACGGGGTAGTCGCGGAGGAAGTCGTCGACGTGGTCCAGGGAGAGCCGGTCGACCTGATCGAGACGCTCGCCGAGCGGATCGCCCAGCAGTGCCTGAAGCACGAAGCGGTGGCACAGGTGGAGGTCGTCGTCCACAAGCCGGACGCGCCCATCACCGTCCCCTTCGACGACGTGACCATCACGATCACCCGGAGCCGCGCATGAACAACGGACTGAACGCACAGAGCGACCCCACGGTCCAGCCGGTACCGGCCTCCGTCGTGGAAGCGGTCGACGCGGCGGACGTCACCCTCTCCAACCCCAAATGGGCCGTGATCGCGCTCGGTGCGAACCTCGGGAACCGGCTGGAGACCCTCCAGGGCGCCATCGACGCCCTCGGCGACACCCCGGGCCTGCGGGTCAAGGCGGTCTCCCCGGTGTACGAGACCGAGCCGTGGGGCGTGGACCCGGGCTCCCAGCCCGCGTACTTCAACGCGGTCGTCTCGGTGAAGACGACCCTGCCCCCGTCCTCCCTCCTGGAGCGCGGGCAGGCCATCGAGGAGGCCTTCGACCGCGTCCGCGAGGAGCGCTGGGGCCCCCGCACCATCGACGTCGACATCGTCGCGTACGCCGAGGTGGTCTCCGAGGACCCGCTCCTCACCCTCCCGCACCCGCGCGCCCACCAGCGCGCCTTCGTGCTGGCCCCCTGGCACGACATCGACCCGGAGGCCAGCATCCCGGGCCGTGGAGCCGTCTCCGCGCTCCTGGCCGGAATCGGTCTGACCGGCGTCACGCCGCGCGCGGACCTGGAACTCCGCCTCCCCGAGTAGTCGTTACCCTGTGGGCTGCTGACGGATCGGTGCGGGAAGCGGGGACGGGCAAGTGAAGCAACTGAGGCCGGCGGTACTGGCGGGCATCTTCGCGGTCGCCGCCGTCCTGTCCTGGGCCGGCGCCCGCCTGTGGAACGCGTACGGCACGCTCCCCGGCGTCCCGCTGGCCGCTCCGATCGTCCTGGCGGTCATCGCCGTGGTGCTGCTGGCCACCGCGCTGTCGCTGCGCGCCCGGCTGAAGGCCCAGCGCGACCGGCGGCCCGGCGCCAAGGGCGTGGAACCGCTGATGGCGGCCCGCGCGGTGGTCTTCGGCCAGGCCAGCGCGCTGGTGGCGGCCCTCGTGGCGGGGATGTACGGCGGCGTGGGCGTCTTCCTGCTCACCGAGGCCATGGACGTCCCCGCCCGCCGCGACCAGGCCTGGTACGCCGGTTTCTCGGTCCTGGCGGGCGCCGCGGTCATCGCCGCGGCCCTCTTCCTGGAACACGTCCTCAAACTCCCCGGGGACGACGACGAGTCGCCCGAGGCCCCGGCGCCGGCCTGACGGCCGCACGCCACGCACCACGACGCCACGGCCCCCCTCCGCGAACGCGCGGAGGGGGGCCGTGGCCGTGGCCGTGCACGGCGCCGGCGGGCGGGCGCCGGCGCGCGGGCCTCAGCGGGCGATGATCAGGCTCATGGCCTCGCTGCGGGTCGCCGGGGCGCGGAGCTGGCCGCGGACCGCGGAGGTGATCGTCTTGGCGCCCGGCTTGCGGATGCCGCGGACCGACATGCACATGTGCTCGGCCTCGACGACGACGATGGCGCCGCGGGCGTCCAGGATCTCCATCAGGGAGTCGGCTATCTGGGTGGTGAGACGTTCCTGCACCTGCGGGCGGCGGGCGAAGACGTCCACCAGGCGGGCCAGCTTCGACAGGCCGGTGATCTTGCCGTTCTCCGCCGGGATGTAGCCGACGTGGGCCACGCCGTGGAACGGCAGCAGGTGGTGCTCGCACAGGCTGACGATCTCGATGTCCTTCACCAGGACCAGCTCGTCGTGCCCCAGGTCGAAGACCGTGGTCAGCACGTCCTCGGGGTTCTGCCGCAGACCGGCCAGGATCTCCCGGTACGCCCGCGCCACGCGCGCCGGGGTCTCCCGCAGCCCCTCGCGGTCCGGGTCCTCCCCGACCGCGATCAGGAGCTCGCGCACGGCGGCTTCGGCACGCTTCTCGTCGAACTCGCCGATCGTGCCCTCGCCGCCGGTCAGGGTCACTGGGTCGGTCATCTCATCCTCGTTCCTGTGTGGCACGCAAACGGGCACGTGAAAGTGCCGCGCCCCCCAGGCTAGAACCTGGGGGGCGCGGCTTCCATTCCGGTCGGATCAGGCCTCGGGGGTGTCCTCGGGGGCCACCTCGATGCCCTTCTCCGTCGAGACCGGCGCGGCGGCGGAGGCCGACGTGCCGTTCGCCGAGTTCGTCAGCTGGAGCTCCTTGGGAGAGAGCACCGGCGGACGGGTGGAGGGGGTGCGCCGGGAGGAGCCGGTCCACGCGGGGCGGGCCGGACGCTTCACGATCGTCGAGAAGACCTCGGCGATCTGCTCCTTGTTCAGCGTCTCCTTCTCCAGCAGCGCGAGAACCAGGTTGTCGAGGACGTCACGGTTCTCGACGAGGATCTCCCACGCCTCGTTGTGCGCGGTCTCGATGAGCTTCTTGACCTCTTCGTCGACCAGCGCCGCGACCTCTTCCGAGTAGTCCCTCGGGTGCGCCATTTCGCGCCCCAGGAACGGCTCGGTGTTGTCGCCGCCGAACTTGATCGCACCGAGACGCTCGGTCATGCCGTACTGCGTGACCATGGCCCGCGCCGTGGCGGTGGCCTTCTCGATGTCGTTCGCCGCGCCGGTCGTCGGGTCGTGGAAGACCAGCTCCTCGGCCGCGCGCCCGCCCAGCATGTACGCCAGCTGGTCGAGCATCTCGTTGCGCGTGGTCGAGTACTTGTCCTCGTCGGGCAGGACCATGGTGTAACCCAGGGCCCGTCCGCGGGACAGGATCGTGATCTTGTGGACCGGGTCGGAGTTCGGGGAGGCCGCCGCGACCAGGGCGTGTCCGCCCTCGTGGTACGCGGTGATCTTCTTTTCCCGGTCCGACATGATCCGGGTCCGCTTCTGCGGGCCCGCCACGACGCGGTCGATCGCCTCGTCCAGCGAGTGGTTGTCGATCAGCTTCTTGTCCGAGCGGGCGGTCAGCAAGGCCGCTTCGTTCAGGACGTTGGCCAGATCGGCACCGGTGAAGCCGGGCGTGCGCCGGGCAACCGCGCCCAGGTCGAC
The DNA here is from genome assembly GCF_055587105.1 of Streptomyces sp. NPDC048461. Lineage (NCBI taxonomy): Bacteria > Bacillati > Actinomycetota > Actinomycetes > Kitasatosporales > Streptomycetaceae > Streptomyces > Streptomyces sp. NPDC048461. The sequence continues at coordinate 68,823 of NZ_JBVJGW010000009.1, forward strand.
GTCCGGGGCGACCGGCTTGCCCTTCTGGTGGACCTTGAGGATCTCCAGACGGCCCTGCATGTCGGGACGGTCGACCGCGATCTGCCGGTCGAAGCGGCCCGGACGCAGCAGCGCCGGGTCGAGGATGTCCGGACGGTTCGTGGCGGCGATCAGGATGACGCCGCCCTTCACGTCGAAGCCGTCCATCTCGACCAGCAGCTGGTTGAGGGTCTGCTCGCGCTCGTCGTGACCGCCGCCGAGACCCGCACCGCGGTGCCGGCCGACGGCGTCGATCTCGTCGACGAAGACGATCGCCGGGGCGTTGGCCTTGGCCTGCTCGAACAGGTCACGGACACGCGAGGCACCGACACCGACGAACATCTCGACGAAGTCGGAACCGGAGATCGAGTAGAAGGGGACACCGGCCTCGCCCGCGACGGCGCGCGCGAGCAGGGTCTTACCGGTGCCGGGCGGGCCGTACAGCAGCACGCCCTTGGGGATCTTGGCGCCGACGGCCTGGAACTTCGCCGGCTCCTGGAGGAACTCCTTGATCTCGTGGAGTTCCTCGACGGCCTCGTCCGAACCCGCGACATCGGCGAACGTCGTCTTCGGGGTGTCCTTGGTGATGAGCTTGGCCTTGGACTTCCCGAAGTTCATGACCCGGGAGCCGCCGCCCTGCATCTGGTTCATCAGGAACAGGAAGACAACGACGATGAGGACGAAGGGCAGGAGCGAGAGCAGCACGCTCAGGAACGGGCTGGTCTTGTCCGGAGAGACGGAGTAGCCCTTGGGAATCTGACCGGCTTCGTACTTGCTCTGGAGGTTCTGGGCGAGCTGGACGCCCTGATCCCCGATGTAGTTGGCCTGGAACTTGGTGCCGTCGCGCTTGTCGAGCTTCTGATCGCTCTTCAGATCGATCTTGATCATCTGGCTGTCGCCGGTGGTCAGGCGTGCCTGCTCCACCTGGCCACTGTTGATCGCCTTGATGACCTCGCTGGTGTCCACCGACTTGTAGCCGCCGCCGGAGCCGACGACATTCATCAACACGACCACGGCGAGGACGGCCAGCACGATCCACATGACCGGCCCACGGAAGTATCGCTTCACGTCCATCCATACGGGGCGCCAGGCACCCCGTCCCTCCTGCCCGTAGGTAAATGCTGCTGTGAGTAAAGACTGTTCTTCGGAATGTACCCCTGTATTGTCACCCGCGGCCTCGTGGGACGGCTGACAGACCCGCTTCCCCTGCTCCAACGCCGGGAAGCGCCCCCAGGTTCCCCTCGCTCGGCGAGCGGGCGGCCCCGGGGGCCGGGAGGGTGATCAGCCGCCGTACACGTGCGGGGCGAGCGTGCCGACGAACGGCAGGTTGCGGTACTTCTCCGCGTAGTCGAGGCCGTAGCCCACGACGAACTCGTTCGGGATGTCGAAGCCGACCCACTTCACGTCGATGGCGACCTTCGCGGCGTCGGGCTTGCGCAGCAGCGTGACGACCTCCAGGGAGGCCGGCTCGCGGGAGCCCAGGTTCGACAGCAGCCAGGACAGCGTCAGACCCGAGTCGATGATGTCCTCGACGATCACGACGTGCTTGCCCTTGATGTCGGTGTCCAGGTCCTTGAGGATCCGGACCACGCCCGAGGACTGGGTTCCGGCGCCGTAGGAGGACACCGCCATCCAGTCCATGGTGAGCGGGGTGGACAAGGCGCGCGCCAGGTCCGCCATCACCATCACGGCGCCCTTGAGCACACCGACGATGAGCAGGTCCTTGCCCGCGTACTCCGCATCGATCTTCGCGGCCAGCTCGGCCAGCTTCGCGTCGATCTCTTCCTTGGTGATGAGCACCGACTGGAGGTCGCTGCCCATGTCCTTCTCGTCCACCCGCATCACTTTCGTTGTCGGCCGGGGCTCCGGGGGCGACCCCGGAGGACTCGGCCGTGTTTCGAGCGCCAATCAGCCCTGCCGAATGACAAGTCTGCCACCCTGCCGCTGGGCCTCGACCCGGCCGGGCAGGTTGATGGCGCCCTGACCGCGCCATCCGGTGATGAGGCGGTCGACTTCCTCGATGTGACGGGCGAAGAGGGACCCCGCGGGGGAACCGGCGGCGACCACGGCCCTGCGCAGCACGCGGCGGCGGACGGCCGGGGGCAGGGCGTACAGCTTGGCGCACTCCAGGCGGCCGTCGTCGTCCCGTACGCCGGTCTCCGCGGAGGCGGCCCAGGAGTCCAGGGCGTCGGCGTCGTCGCGGGACAGCTGGGCGGTCCGGGCCAGGGCCTCGACGACCCCCTTGCCCAGCGCCTTCTCCAGGGCGGGCAGTCCCTCGTGGCGCAGGCGCGAGCGGGTGTAGGCGGGGTCGGCGTTGTGCGGGTCGTCCCAGACGGGGAGGGACTGGACCATGCAGGCCTTGCGGGCGGTCTGCCGGTCGACCTGGAGGAAGGGGCGGCGGTAGCGGTTCGTGCGGCCCGGGCCGCCCGACTTCTCGGCCATGCCGGACAGGGACCGGATGCCGGAGCCGCGGGCGAGGCCCAGCAAAACGGTTTCGGCTTGGTCGTCGCGGGTGTGGCCCAGGAGCACGGCGGCGGCGCCCAGCCGGTCGGCGGCCTCGTCCAGGGCTCCGTAGCGGGCGTCGCGGGCGGCGGCCTCGGGGCCGCCCTGCCGGCCGACGCGCACGGCGACGGACTCCACCGGGTCGAGGCGGAGCGCGCTCATGCGGGAGACGACCTCGGCGGCGCGCAGGTCGGAGCCGGCCTGGAGGCCGTGGTCGACGGTGACGCCGCCGGCCCGGATGCCCAGCTTCGGCGCCTCGAAGGCGAGGGCGGAGGCGAGGGCCATCGAGTCGGCGCCGCCGGAGCAGGCGACGAGGACCAGCGGCGGGCCGCCGGACTGGGAGCGCGGGTCGGCGCAGGGCGCGGCCCCGGACCGGGTCTGGGGAAGTTCGGTGAGATCGGTGAGGACGTCGTGGAGTACGCGGCGGACCGCCAGGCGTATCGCCGCGACCGCAGGATGGGGACCCATGTCCGGTGCCCTTCGGTGGAGTTCGGATGCCTCAAAGGCTCCCCCGGCCGGTGTCGGGAGGGCCCCTGGGACGGGGTGCTCTGGAGTGGTGCCCGGATTTCCCCGCGGAGCGGGGATGTCACTCAGAGTGCGTCGATGGTGACAGAGCCGAGCCGTTCCCCGAGCATCGCACGCCCTTTCCCGGCCCACGGTCCCTCGGACGGGTGACGCTGCTTCCCCCAGTGAGACATGTCTACGCCCCTTGCGTCACCCTCGTTCGCTCTCTTCGCTCCCCTTGCGGTGTACACGGGCCACCCAGTCCGCGGGCCTGGCGATCTCGGCCTTCGTCGGCAGTGTGTTCGGAGAGGTCCACACGCGGTTGAAGCCGTCCATGCCGACCTGGCCGACGACGGCGCGCACGAAGCGCTCGCCGTCGCGGTACTGGCGCAGCTTCGCGTCGAGGCCGAGGAGCTTGCGCAGCGCGGCGTCGAGCCGGCCGGCCCCGGTGGCCCTGCGCTGCTGGAACTTCTCCCGGATCTCGGCGACGGAGGGCACCACCTGGGGGCCGACCCCGTCCATGACGAAGTCGGCGTGGCCCTCCAGGAGGGACATGACGGCGGTGAGCCGGCCCAGCACCTCGCGCTGCTCGGGGGTCTGCACGAGCTCGACGAGGGAGCGCCCCTCCTCGCCCCGCTCGGCGTCCGGGCGTGCCCCGGCGAAGGACTGGGCGGCTTCGCGGATGCGCTCCAGGACCGTCGAGGGGTCCATTTCGGTGGCTCCCAGGAACGTCTGGATTTCGCCCTCCAGGTGGTCCCGGAGCCACGGGACGGCCGTGAACTGCGTACGGTGGGTCTCCTCGTGCAGGCAGACCCAGAGCCGGAAGTCGTGCGGGTTCACCTCCAGCTCGCGCTCCACGTGCACGATGTTCGGCGCGACGAGCAGCAGCCGTCCGCCGCCGGGGGCGGCGCCCGGCAGGTCTCGGGAGGGCGGGGCGAAGGTCTCGTACTGGCCGAGGACGCGGGAGGCCAGGAAGCTCAGCAGCATGCCGAGTTCGACCCCGGTGACCTTGCCGCCGAACGCACCGAGGACGGCGTTGCCGGGAGTGGCGGCGCGGCGCTCCTGCATCGTGCCCAGGAGGGGCTGGAGGAGGGCCCGGAAGCCCGCCACGTTGGCCTTGACCCATCCGGCACGGTCGACGACCAGCACGGGCGTGTCGGGGAGGACGATGCCCTCGGGCATCATCCGGGTGAACTCGCGCACGTGCCGTTCCGAGGTCCTGGCGTGCCCGCGCAGCTCCGCGACGACGGCCCGTGCCTCGTCCCGGCCGACCTCCGGGCCGGGTCGCACCAGCCGGGTCGCGGTCGCCACCGCGAGGTTCCAGTCGACCATCTCCGCACCACTGATGCTCGTCATGCGTCAACCGTACGTGGACCGGCCCCCCGGCGGACCCCCTACGACGTGGCCGCGACCGCCGCGGCCAGCTTGTCCAGGGCCTTCTCCGCGCCTTCGGGGCCCGGGCTGTTCGAGGTGAGGAAGGCGAAGGCCAGGAGCCGGCCGGAGGAGTCGACGACGGTTCCGGCGAGGGAGTTCACCCCGGTGAGGGTGCCGGTCTTGGCCCGGAGCAGGCCCGCGGCCGGGGAGGCGCCGGCGTTGCGGGCGCGCAGCGTGCCGGTGAACCCGGCGACGGGCAGCCCGGTCAGGACGGGCCGCAGCTCCGGCCGCTGCGGGTCGGCGGCCTTGGCCAGCAGCCCGGTCAGCAGGCCGGCGCTGACCTTGTCGGCGCGGTTCAGGCCGCTGCCGTCGGCGAAGCGGGAGCCGGCGGTGTCGACGCCGAGGGAGGCGAGGCGGGCGGCGACGGCCTTCTCGGCGCCCTCGAAGCTCGCGGGCTGTCCGGAGGCGAGGGCGGTCTGCCGGGCGAGGGCCTCGGCGATGTCGTTGTCGCTGTGGGTCAGCATCCGCTCGACGAGCCCGGCCATCGGGGTGGAGAGGGTGGAGGCCAGCGGCTGGGCCCCCTGGGGCGCCTTGGTGCGGGCGGGTTCGCCGGTGACCGTGATGCCGCGCTCGGCCAGCAGGGCGGCGAAGGCGCGGGCGGCGTCCTTCGACGGGTCCCCGGACCGGTCGACGGGCCCGGAGACGGACTCGTCGGGGCGGCCCTCGTCGGCCGTCAGGGCGGTCACGAGCGCGAGGTTGGGGTTGACGCCGATCGGGTGGCGGGCGGGACCGGTGTAGAGGAAGTCGTCGTACCCGAGGCTCACGGAGGCGGTCCCGCCGGCCTTGAGGGCCTGGGCCGTGTCGGCGGCGAGGGCGACGAGGCTGCCGCCGGAGCCGGCGGGGGCCTTCTTGCGGGCGGTGAGGGAGGGGTCGCCGCCGCCCACCAGGACGATCTGCCCGGGGGCGGCGCCCCGGGCGACGGCCGTACGGATCCGGTGCTCGGGCCCGAGCGCGGCCAGCGCCGCCGCCCCGGTGGCGATCTTGACGGTGGAGGCGGGGGTCATCGCGTCCCGAGCCCCGGCCTCGTACAGCACCTGTCCGGTGCCGGTGTCGACGACGGAGGCGGCGCGGACGGTGCCCAGCGCCCGGTCGGCGAGCAGCGGGCCGAGCGCGGCGGCGAGTCCCTCGGGGGCGGCCGCGGCCTGCCCGCGCACGGCGCCCGGGCCGACGGCCCCGAGCACCCCGGGGGCACTGGGCGCGGCCTGCGGCTGCGGCCCGGCACCGTGATCTGCGCCACCCGTACGGCCCCAGGAGGCGACCCTGTCCCGCTCGGCCTTACGCTGGCCGGAGTCCCAAGGACCGGCGGCGGACACCGTGGCCACCGACAGGGCCAGGCCGAGGGCGGCCGACCCCGCGATGAGCTGCCACGTCTTGAGCAAGGGCACCTCGGACCAGCCCCTTTCGCGATCACACATATGCGTGAGGGACACTTAACCACTGCGTCTTGCCGCGAGCATGGCAGCCCACCCCCCGCGGGGCCGGGTTCCACCGCGCGCGCGGGATCCGAACGCAGTCCCGGAGCAATGCAGCTGATCATGGAGGAGCAGGACGTGGAGTTCGACGTCACCATCGAGATCCCCAAGGGTTCGCGGAACAAGTACGAGGTGGACCACGAGACCGGCCGGATCCGTCTGGACCGACGCCTCTTCACCTCGACCAGCTACCCGGCCGACTACGGCTTCGTCGAGAACACCCTCGGCGAGGACGGCGACCCGCTGGACGCGCTGGTCATCCTGGACGAGCCGACCTTCCCCGGCTGCCTGATCAAGTGCCGCGCGATCGGCATGTTCCGCATGACGGACGAGGCGGGCGGCGACGACAAGCTGCTGTGCGTGCCGGCCTCCGACCCGCGCGTCGAGCACCTGCGCGACATCCACCACGTGTCCGAGTTCGACCGCCTGGAGATCCAGCACTTCTTCGAGGTCTACAAGGACCTGGAGCCGGGCAAGTCGGTCGAGGGCGCGAACTGGGTCGGCCGCACCGAGGCCGAGGCCGAGATCGAGAACTCCTACAAGCGCCTCGAGGCGCAGGGCGGCCACCACTAGGTTCCGCCGGTGAGCGGGCCGCAGGGGCGCTTCGCCCCGGGCCTTCGCGCGCGACAGCGGGCGGCACCCCCCGTCGGGGGTGCCGCCCGCTGTGCGTTTTCGGTGCAGGCCGCCCCCTTTCGCCGGGGACGAAGCGATTCCGCATACTGAAGGCGCGGATGATCACGGGGGCGATCACGGACGGACGGACAGGAGGACGCGTGGCGGAGGCCGACGGGGCCGAGGACAGGAAGCCCCAGTCCGACGAGGCGCACAGCGCCTTCACCACGCCGCCGGGGATGGTGCCCGAGGCGGAGGAGGACCAGCCGACCTCCGAGTTCGCGGTGCCCGACGGGTTCGCGACCCTCCCGGTGGAGCCCGAGGGCTCCGCGTTCGCCCACCCCGCGACGTACAGCGCCCACCACTCCCCGCCCGCCTACACCCCCGCCCAGGGCTTCCCCGTGACCCGGTTGAAGGAGTCCCCCTGGCAGGACCGGATGCGCACCATGCTGCGCATGCCGGTCGACGTCCGCCCCGTGCCCGACCGGGTGTACAAGCAGCCCGAGGACACCGGCCCGGCCGTCGGGCGCGTGCTCGACCTGACCCTGCGCATCGGCGAGCTGCTGCTCGCGGGCGGCGAGGCCGCCGAGGACGTGGAGGCGGCGATGTTCGCGGTGGCCCGCTCGTACGGGCTGGACCGCTGCGAGCCCACCGTCACCTTCACCATGCTGTCGATCACCCACCAGCCCTCGCTGGTGGACGACCCGGTGTCGGCGAGCCGCACCGTGCGCCGCCGCGGCACCGACTACAACCGGCTCGCGGCCGTCTTCCGGCTGGTGGACGACATCAGCACCCACGACGACGTCTCGCTGGAGGAGGCCTACCGGCGCCTCGCCGAGATCCGCCGCAACCGGCACCCGTACCCCGGCTGGATGCTCACGACGGCCGCCGGGCTGCTCGCCGGCGCGGCCTCCACCCTCGTCGGCGGCGGGGTCCTGGTGTTCTTCGCGGCCGCGATCGGCGCGGTCCTCGGCGACCGGCTGGCGTGGCTCTGCGCCGGCCGGGGACTGCCCGAGTTCTACCAGTTCGTCGTCGCCGCGATGCCGCCCGCCGCCATCGGCGTGGCCCTGAACATGACCGGGATCGACGTCAAGGCCTCCGCCGTGATCACCGGCGGGCTGTTCGCGCTGCTGCCCGGGCGGGCCCTGGTCGCGGCCGTGCAGGACGGCCTGACCGGCTACTACATCACCGCTTCCGCCCGGCTGCTGGAGGTCATGTACCTCTTCATCGGCATCATCCTGGGCGTGCTGGTCGTGCTCTACGTGGGGCTGCAGTTCAACGACGCCTCGCCGCGGCCGGAGGAGGTCCTCCAGATCCAGCAGCGGCCGCTGATCCAGATCGCCGCCTCGATGGTGCTGGTGTTCACCTTCGCGATCCTGCTCCAGCAGGAGCGCTCCACCGTGTGGATCGTGACGCTGAACGGCGGGATCGCCTGGTCGACGTTCGGGGCGCTGCACTACGCGGGGGGCCTGGAGCCGGTGCCGTCCACGGCCATCGCGGCCGGCCTGGTCGGCCTGTTCGGGCAGCTCTTCTCCCGCTACCGCTTCGCGTCCGCCCTGCCGTACGTGACCGCGGCCATCGGCCCGCTGCTGCCCGGCTCGGCGACGTACTACGGACTGCTGCTGATCGCCGAGAACCACCTGAGCCAGGGGCTCGGCTCGCTGACCAACGCGGCGGCCATCGCGCTGGCCATCGCGATCGGCGTCAACCTGGGCTCGGAGGCCTCGCGGATGTTCATGCGGATCCCGGGGGCCGCGAGCGCCGCCAAGCGCCGCGCGGCCAAGCGCACCCGCGGCTTCTAGGGAGCCCGCGGGTCACACGCGTACGCCCCGGGGCCCTCTGCGGGCCTCCGGGGCGTGACGGGCGTACTGCGGCCTAGCGCTTGGCGTGGCGGCCGCGCTGGCCCGGGGCCTGCGGGCCCTCGTTGTTCTCGACGGCCGGCGCCTGGGCGGCCTTCGCCTTGCCCTCCTTGCGGGCCTTCAGCACCTCGAAGACCACCGGGATGACCGAGATGAGGACGATGCCCACGAGGATCGGCTCGACGTTGGTCTTGATGAACTCGATCTGGCCGAGCCAGTATCCGGCGACCGTGACGCCCGCGCCCCAGCCGATGCCGCCGATGACGTTGTACGTGAGGAAGGTGCGGTACTTCATCGAGCCGGCGCCGGCGACCATCGGGGCGAAGGTGCGGATGATCGGCACGAAGCGGGCGAGCACGATGGCCTTCGGACCGTGCCGGTCCATGAACTCGTGGGCCTTGTCGAGGTTCTCCCGCTTGAAGAGCTTGGAGTTGGGCCGGTTGAACAGCTTCGGCCCGAAGAACTTGCCGATCATGTAGCCGACCTGGTCGCCGATGATGGCGGCGGCCACGATCAGCGTGCAGACCAGCCACAGCGGCTGCTTGATGTACTGGCCGTCCGCGACGAGCAGGCCCGCCGTGAAGAGCAGCGAGTCGCCGGGCAGGAACGCGAAGAGTCCCGACTCCGCGAAGACGATGACCAGGATGCCGATCAGACCGAAGTGCGAGATCAGATAGTCCGGGGACAGCCACTCAGGGCCGAGCGCAATCGTGTACACGGGTTCCGGACTCTCCTGGATCGGGGGGGTGCCGGCGGAGGCAGGCAGGCGGGGCGGGCGTCTCAATTATCAACGCACACGACCCCCGCCCGGTTCCAGGGACCGGCGGGGGTCGAATCCGTGACCTTCCGTCTACACGTTGCGGATCGCGTTGGCCGTGATCGCGTCCCGCACGAACGCCGCGAGGCCGGGCCGCTGGACGTCGTAGTAGGCGGTGTACCGCTCGTCCGCGACGTACATCTCGCCGAGGCAGGTGTGCATCTCGTACGAGCAGGCGTAGTGGTTCCCGCTGATCCAGCCGCGGTGCTCCTCGGCCAGGTCCATGGCGGCCTCGGACTCCGCGGAGGCGCCCGAGTCCATCAGCGCGACGAGCCGCCGGTTGAGGTCGTCGGCCTGGTCCTGCATCCGCTGCCAGTCGTCCTTGGTGTACGAGGCGGCCCGCCGCTGCGACTCGGCGTAGGCGTCGGTGCCTCCCCAGCGGCGCTCCACCTCCTCGGCGTACGCGTCGGGGTCGAAGTCCCCGAAGACCTCGAACTTCTCCTCGGGCGTGAGGTTGATGCCCATCTTCTGTGCCTCCATGGCGTTCTCGACGGCGGCGGCCATCTGCTGGAGCCGGGCGATCCGGTCGGACAGCAGGACGTGCTGCCGGCGCAGGTGCTCCCGCGGATCCGATTCCGGGTCGTCCAGCAGGACCGCGACCTCTTCGAGGGGGAAGCCGAGCTCCCGGTAGAACAGGACGCGCTGCAGCCGGTCGAGGTCGGCGTCGTCGTACCGCCGGTGCCCCGCCCGGCTGCGGCCGCTCGGGGAGAGCAGCCCGATCTCGTCGTAGTGGTGCAGGGTGCGCACCGTCACTCCGGCGAATCCGGCGACCTGGCCCACGGAGTAGCCCATCGCTTCCGCTCCTCTCGGTTGGGTACGCCCTTCACTGTGGCTCCTCACGCCGCGTGAGGTGCAAGTCCGGCCCGCCGGTGCGCCGTGGAGCGGTCAGCGGCCGAGGCCCCGGAAGCGGCCCACGGCCAGGGGGAAGAAGACCGCGAGCAGCAGGAGCGGCCAGACGACGGCCAGCGGGCCGGCGTGGTCGAAGGCCCAGGAGCCGGAGGCCGCCGCCGGGTTGCCGAACAGGTCGCGGACCGCGGTCGCCGTCGCCGACATCGGGTTCCACTCGACCACCGCCCCCAGCCACCCGGGCATCGACGCCGGGCTGGCGAAGGCGTTGGACAGGAAGCCCACCGGCCACACCAGGATCTGCACGGCCACCACCAGCTCCGGCCGGCCCGCGACCATGCCCAGGTAGATCCCGATCCAGAGCATGGCGAAGCGCAGCAGCAGGAGCAGTGCGAAGGCCGTCAGCGCGGCGCCCGCCGAACCGTGCCAGCGCCAGCCGAGCAGCATCCCGACCCCCGCCAGGACGGCGAGGCCCACCGCCGACTGGAGCATGTCGGCCGCGCTGCGCCCGACCAGGACGGCCGAGGAGGACATCGGCATGGACCGGAACCGGTCGATGACCCCCTTGCCGAGGTCCTGGGTGACGGCCGTCATGGTGCCCTCCAGGCCGAAGGCCATGGTCAGCACCAGCATGCCGGGGACCAGGAACTCGACGTACTCGCCGTCGACGCCGCGGCCGCCGCCCACGAGGAAGCCGAACATCAGCAGCATCATGACCGGGAAGGCCAGCCCGACGACCACCTGCACCGGCTGCCTCGCCCAGTGCGCGAGTTCGCGCCGGGTCATCGTCCAGGAGTCCGAGACCACCCATGCCGCGGCGCTCATGCGGACACCTCCGTACGGTCGGCGCGGCCGGTCCGGGCGGACCCGCCGGACCCGGACCCGCCGGACCCATCGGGTCCGGACCCGTCGGGCCCGTCCGTCAGGTGCAGGAACACCTCGTCGAGCGTGGGCCGGCGGACCGCGAGGTCCGCCGCCTCGATGCCCGCCCCCTCCAGCGCCCGCAGGGTCAGGGCCAGCCCCTCCATCCGGTCCTCGACCGGGAAGCCGAGCGTCGGCGGGTCCGTGGTGACCACCGGGTCCGGGAGCAGCGCGGCCGCATCCGCGAGCCGGTCCGGATCCCGCAGCACGACGACGATCCGGTCCGCGCCGACCAGGGACTTCAGCTCGTCCGCCGTCCCCTCTGCCGCGACCCGGCCGCCGTCGACCAGGGCGATCCGGTCGGCCAGCTGGTCGGCCTCCTCCAGGTACTGGGTGGTGAGCAGGACGGTCGTACCGCCGCCGACCAGGGAGCGGACCGCGCTCCACACCTCGGCGCGGCCGCGCGGATCGAGCCCGGTGGTGGGCTCGTCGAGGAACAGCACCTCCGGTTCGGTGATCAGCGAGGCCGCGAGGTCGAGGCGGCGGCGCATGCCCCCGCTGTACTGCTTCACCGGCTTGCGGCCGGTGTCCGCGAGGCCGAAGCGGGCCAGCAGCTCGTCCGCCCGCAGCCCGGCCCGCCGGGCGCCCAGGTGGTAGAGCCGGCCGAACATCTCCAGGTTCTGCCGGCCGTCCAGTTCCTCGTCGAGCGCCGCGTGCTGGCCGAGGAGCCCGATCCGCGCGCGGACGGCGGCCGGTTCGGTCCGGGCGTCGTGGCCCGCGACGCGGACGGTTCCGGCGTCGGGGCGCAGCAGGGTGCTCATGATCCGTACGGCCGTGGTCTTGCCGGCTCCGTTGGGGCCGAGCACCGCCTGGACGGTGCCGGCGGGGACCTCCAGGTCGAGTCCGGCGAGGGCGGGCTTGTCCCCGTACCGCTTGTGAACGCCTTCGACGAAGACCGTCAAAGCGACTCCCTTAACTAGTCAAACTTGAGTAGCAGGCTGCGCCAAGGTACTGCCCACCAAGGGGCTAGTCAAACTTGATTACGCGGATGGCGTGGATGATCCGGATGCCGGGTAGGGGTTCTCCTGGCCCTCGGCCAGGACCCCCACGAACGGTTCGCCGCCCTCGCCCGCGAAGGAGTACGCGCCGCCCTCGATCCGGTCGATCAGACCCCGGGTCCAGTCCGCCTCGGCATCGGCGGAGTGCACCCAGCGGTGCATGATCTCGCCGATGTGCCCCAGCTGCTGGGGACCGCCCTCGGGCGTGTAGTAGTCCGTCACCGACGAGCGCCACTGCGCCAGCTTCCCCAGCCGCTGCCGCAGCAGCTCCAGCACCTCGGCCCGGGGGAGGTCGACCATGAAGCCGAGCGCGGAGGAGAGCAGGTCCGCCTTCTGGTCGTAGGCGGCGAGGGCCTCGCGCAGCAGCTTGAAGAACTCCTCGCGGCCGGCGGCCGTCACCTCGTACTCGGTGCGCGGCGGGCCGCCGGCGGCACTCGGGGCCACCTCGTGGGCGAGCAGGACGCCCTGCTTGGCCATCTGCTTGAGCGCGTGGTAGATCGACCCGGGCTTGGTGTTGGACCACTCGTGCGCGCCCCAGTACTCCAGGTCGTTGCGCACCTGGTACCCGTGCGCCCGCCCGTGCTGGCGGACGGCACCGAGGACGAGAAGCCGGATCGCTGACATGGGGCCAGGCTACTCACCCCATCGCGCGGGTCCCGTCGAGGGATTCGCGGATGATGTCCGCGTGGCCCGCGTGCCGGGCGAACTCCTCCATCAGGTGCAGGAGCAGCCAGCGCACGGAGACCTTCGTGTCCTGCGGGAACCAGGGCGCCGGCGGCAGCGGGAAGCTGTCGTCGAGGCTGGGGACGACGCGGACGAAGGCCTCCGTCTCCCGCGCGACCCCGTCCCAGTAGGCCAGGACGGACGCGACGCTCTCCCCCTCGACGAGGCGGAAGGCATCGTTCCAGTCCGCTTCGGAACGCACGGTCTCGTCGGGCCTGCCCTGCGCCATCCGCAGCCAGCCCAGCTCGCACTCCGCCGCGTGCTTGAGCAGCCCGGACAGCGAGAGCTCGCTGACGCTCGGGCGGCTCGCCGCCTGCTCCTCGTCCAGCCCCTCCGCCGCCTCGCGCAGGGCGGCGCGCTGGGCCTCGACGAAGGACAGGAGGGTGCCGCGCTCGTCACCGGGGACCTCTGTGGAAACCTGAGCCATGGCGGACGCCTTCTTTCCGTGGGGTTCTCGCAGCTGTCGTGGTTCTCGCGACCGGGGGTGTCTTCCCCCCGCTCACGAGAACCACGCTACGGAGCCTTGCGGTCAGTTCCCGTCCTCAATCGCCGGTTCAGCGCGCCGCGTCGCCGGCCTCGTCCGGGCGCAGGGCCGGGAGTCCGGTGGCCGGCTTCGGCAGCAGGGCCTTGGCGAGGTCCTGGGTGCCCTTCTCGTCCAGCCCGTACATGGCCTCGTAGATCTTGCGGACCGCCGGGCCCGAGGCGCCGGAGCCGGTGCCGCCCTGGGAGATCGTCATGACGATCGCGTAGTCCTCGGTGTACGAGGCGAACCACGAGGTCGTCTGCTTGCCCTGGACCTCGGCGGTGCCCGTCTTGGCGTGCATCGGGATCTGCTTCTGCGGCCAGCCGCCGAAGCGCCAGGCGGCGCTGCCGGTGGTGGCGACGTCGGCGAGGGCCCCGTCGATGTCGTCGCGCAGCTTCGCGTCCATCGGCAGCTTGCCCTGGACCTTCGGGGCGATCTCCTTGACCGAGGCGCCGTCGGCGCTGACGACGGCCTTGCCCACGCTGGGCTGGTGGAGGGTGCCGCCGTTGGCGATGGCCGCGTAGACGGAGGCCATCTGGACCGGGGTCACGAGGGTGTCGCCCTGACCGATCGAGTAGTTGATCGCGTCGCCCTCGCGCATCTGGTTGCCCTCGCGGCAGTTCTCGTAGGCGATCTTCTCCGCGAAGGTGCCGTTCTTCTTGCCGTCGCGGCACCAGGAGGCCTTGCTCGCCTCGAAGAAGTCCTGCTTCCACTTGCGGTCGGGGACCCGGCCGGGCACCTCGTTCGGCAGGTCGATGCCGGTGGGCTTGCCGAGGCCGAACGCGTGGGCCGTCTTGAAGAACCAGTCGTTGGGGTTCTTCTTGGGGTTGATGCCGCCGTCCTTCTTCCACTCCTGGTCCGCGATGGCGTAGTACACCGTGTCGCAGGAGACCTCCAGCGCGCGGCCGATGGTGATGTCGCCGTAGCCCTGGGACTCGAAGTTGGTGAAGGTCTGGCTGCCGACCGAGTACGCGCTCGGGCAGGGGTAGCGCCGGTTGAAGGGGTAGCCGGCGTTGACCGCCGCCGTCGAGGAGACCACCTTGAAGACGGAGCCCGGGGCCGCCTGGCCCTGGATCGCCCGGTTCAGCAGCGGGTAGTTCGACTTCTTGTCGGTGAGCTTGGCGTAGTCCTTGCCCGAGATGCCGCCCACCCAGGCGTTCGGGTCGTAGGTCGGGTTCGAGGCCATCGCCACGACGCGGCCGGTCTTGGCCTCCATGACGACGACGGCGCCCGAGTCCGCCACGTAGTTCTTGCGGGTGTTGTTCTTGTCGAAGGTCTTGCGGGCCTCGACCATGGCGTTGTTCAGCTCGCGCTCGGCGACCGCCTGCACCCGGGAGTCGATCGAAGTCACCACGTTCGAGCCGGGCTGCGACTTGTCGGTCTGGCCCTGGCCGGTGACGCGCCCCAGGTTGTCGACCTCGTAGCGGGTGATGCCGGCCTTGCCCCGCAGGTCCTTGTCGTACGTCCGCTCCAGGCCCGAGCGCCCCACCTGGTCGGAGCGCAGGTACGGCGAGTCGGAGTTCTTCGCCTTGGCGATCTCCTCGTCGGTCACCGGGGAGAGGTAGCCGAGTACCTGCGAGGTGTTGGCCCCGTCCGGTCCGGCGTAACGGCGCATGGCGGTGGGCTCGGCGGTGATCCCGGGGAAGTCCTCGGCGTGCTCGTGGATCTGGAGCGCCTGCTCGGTGGTGGCCTCGTCGCTGACCGGGATGGGCTGGTAGGGAGAACCGTTCCAGCAGGGCTGCGGCGTCTTGGCGTCGCACAGCCGGACCTTGTCGACGACGTCCTGGGGGTTCATGCCCAGCACCCCGGCGAGGCGGGTCAGCACCCCCGTGCCGCGGTCCTTCATCTTCAGCAGCTCGGTCCGGCTGGCGGAGACCACGAGGTGGGTCTGGCTGTCGGCGAGCGGGACCCCGCGGGAGTCCAGGATCGACCCGCGGACCGCGGGCTGGACGACGCGCTGGACGTGGTTGTTCTTGGCCTCGTCCGTGTACTCCTGGCCGTTGCGTATCTGGAGGTACCACAGTCTTCCGCCCAGGGTGAGCAGGAGCGAGAAGACGACGATCTGGATGACGACGAGCCGGTTCTGGACCCGAGGGGTCCGGCCGGTCTCGGGTATGTTGCTCAACTCTGCTCTCCCCCGGGCGGCTGCTCCGCGTACGCCCGGTCGAGTGTAGATCGGGCGCCCCTCGGAAGGGGAAGCGCGTCCGCTCAGAACGCGTCCGCTCAGAAGGGGAAGCGCGTCCGCCCGTGCTGCACCGAGATCCACTTCTGGGTCGTGAACGCCTCGACGGTGGCCTCGCCGTTCAGCCGGCCCAGCCCCGAGGCCTTCTCCCCGCCGAAGGCGGCCAGCGGCTCGTCCCCGATCGTGGAGTCGTTGACGTGGATCATCCCCGTCTCGATGCGCTGCGCGAAGCGCACGCCCCGCTCCACGTCCCGGGTGTGCACCGCGCCGCTCAGCCCGTACGGGGTGAGGTTGGTCAGCCGTACGGCCTCCTCCTCGCCGTCGAAGACCACCAGCAGGGCCACCGGGCCGAAGATCTCCTGGCCCAGCAGCGGGGAGTCCTCGGGGAGGCCGGCCAGGACGGTCGGTTCCACCAGGTTGCCGCGCGTAGACCCGCGGACGAGCGCCTGGGCGCCCTCGGCGACGGCCCGGTCCACGAGCGCGGTGAGGGCGTCGGCCTGGAAGGAGTTGATCAGCGGGCCGATGTGGGTGTCCGCGTCGTGCGGGTCGCCCGTCTTCAGGGCGCGGACCCGGGCGGTGAACTTCTCGGTGAACTCCTCCGCGACGGAGGCGTCGACCAGGATGCGGTTCGCGGCCATGCAGACCTGGCCCTGGTAGACGAACCGGCTGAAGACGGCCGCGTCCACCGCGTAGTCGAGGTCGGCGTCGTCGAGGACGACGAGCGCGCTGTTCCCGCTGAGCTCCAGGACGGTCCGCTTGAAGTGCTTCGCGGCGACGGCGCCGACGTGCCGGCCGACGCGGTCCGAGCCGGCGAAGGAGATCACCTTGGGCACGGGGTGCGTCAGGAGGGCGTCGCCGATCTCCGCTATGTCGGTGACGAGGACGTTCAGCAGGCCCGCGGGGAGTCCGGCGTCCTCGAAGATCTTGGCGATGACCCCGCCGCCGACCACGGGCGCGTTCTGGTTCGGCTTGATCACCACGGCGTTGCCCAGGGCCAGGGCCGGGGCGACGGACTTCAGGGTGACCAGGAACGGGAAGTTGAACGGGCTGATCACGGTGACGACGCCGACCGGGAGGCGCTGGACCCGGTTCTCCTTGCCCTCGACCGGCGAGGCCAGGATGCGGCCCTCGGGGCGGACGGCCAGCTGGATCGCCTCGCGGATGAACTCCATGGCGATGTGGACCTCGTACTCGGCCTTGGGACGCGTCCCGCCGAGCTCGTCGATCATCGCCTCGACGATCTCCTTCTCGCGCTCCTCGGTGATCCGCAGGGCGCGCTCCAGGACCGCGCGTCTGGTGTAGGGGCTGGTGGCCGCCCACTCGCGCTGGGCGCGCTCGGCGCCGCGGTAGGCCTGGTCCACCTGCTCGACGGTGGCCACGGTAATGGCGGCGAGCTTCTCCCCGTTGTAGGGGTTGACGTCGATGATGTCCCACGAACCGGTACCGGCCAGCCATTCGCCGTCGATGTACTGGTGAGCCAGGTCGCTGAATATGGACATGCCATCCCTTACTGCGAGCGCGCACCCGTGCGCTGCACCGGAGACCGATCGGTCATCATGCACTGATCAGACGTCATAGTACGTGCGAATCAAGACAGTTGGAGCAGGCCGCGAAGAAGATCCCTGGTCTGGCCCGGGTCCGGGCAGTCGGCCTGAAGTCGCTCCATGGCCCGGCCGTACTGCCCCACTTCCTCGTCCTTGTCCAGGTAGAGGGCGCTGGTGAGCTGTTCCAGATAGACGATGTCCTGCAGGTCGGACTCGGGGAAGCGGAGCAGGGTGAAGGCACCGCTCTCGCCCGCGTGGCCGCCGAAGGAGAACGGCATCACCTGGAGCTGCACGTTGGGCCGCTGGGAGATCTCGATGAGGTGCTCCAGCTGGCCGCGCATGACGTCGCGGTCGCCGTACGGGCGGCGCAGGGCGGCCTCGTCGAGCACGGCGTGGAAGACCGGGGCGCTCTCGGAGACGAGGACCTTCTGGCGCTCCAGGCGCAGCGCGACGCGCCGGTCGATCTCGGCCGCGGTGGCGCCGGGCATGCCGCGGCGGACGACCGCCTGGGCGTACGCCTCGGTCTGGAGCAGGCCGTGGACGAACTGCACCTCGTAGATGCGGATGTGCGAGGCGGCGCCCTCCAGACCGATGTACGTCTGGAACCACCCGGGCAGCACGTCTCCGTAACTGTGCCACCAGCCGGTGGCGTTGGCCTCGCGGACCAGACCCAGGAGGGATTCGCGCTCCGCGTCGTCCGTGACCCCGTAGAGCGTGAGGAGGTCCTCGACGTCCCGTGCCTTGAAGCTCACCCTTCCCAACTCCAAGCGGCTGATCTTCGATTCGGATGCGCGGATCGAGTAGCCGGCCGCCTCGCGGGTGATGCCGCGGGATTCACGGAGTCGCCTGAGCTGCGAGCCCAGGAGGATTCGGCGCACCACAGAACCGCTGGCTTCTGCGGTCACTAGTCCTGCCCTCCCCATCGCGATGGATGTGCGCCCCTTCCGCACTCACGTGCGGGCGGGACAGCCAGCGGGGCCCCCGAACCCCAGGGGCCGCAGTCTGCCACCAAAACGCATCGGCCCGTACTCGTTCTGTAACGGAATCCCGCCCGCGGGGAAAGAAGTCCGTCCGTATGCGTAGGAAGAAATGAGCAAGAACCGTCACGGGAGTGGACAGGTCCGGCGCGTGCACGTGCATCTGCCCTTGCATCCGGCTCCGCCATTCGGAACGATGGTCCCCGCGCACCTGCGTGCTGTTCGCGCCGGAGCACGGACCCACCCCGCAGTTCTCTTTGGACGAGGCCGCCGCTTCGCCCGCGAATCCCGGGAGTGCCTCGCATGGGGACGAATGGATCGACCATGCTCGAGCCGTTACGGCAGGGGCTTCCCCCGGTCGACCCCACGGCTGTCTCCGGGTCCGCCTCCTGTGCC
Source organism: Streptomyces sp. NPDC048461 (assembly GCF_055587105.1). Lineage (NCBI taxonomy): Bacteria > Bacillati > Actinomycetota > Actinomycetes > Kitasatosporales > Streptomycetaceae > Streptomyces > Streptomyces sp. NPDC048461. The sequence goes on from NZ_JBVJGW010000009.1 coordinate 87,151, forward strand.
CTGCCCGCCCGCTTCGAGGCGGTGCGGGGCGCCCGCACCTTCACCCGCTCGACACTGTCCCAGTGGGGTCTCGACGACCGCTTCGACGACGTGTCGCTGGTCGTCTCCGAGCTCGTCACCAACGCGCTGCGCCATGCCCTGCCCGAGGATGTGCGGGGTGCGTGCGCCGAGGCGGAGCCTCCGGTGCGGCTGCACCTGATGCGGTGGAGCACGCGGCTCGTGTGCGCGGTGCGCGACCCCAGCGAGGACCGGCCCGGCGGGGCCTTCTCCCCGGAGCGCACGGAGGAGAACTTCGACCTGGAGTCCGGCCGCGGACTGTTCCTGGTCGACTCCTACAGCGACAGCTGGGGCTGGCACCCGCTCGCGGGACGCCTCACCGGCAAGGTCGTCTGGGCGCTGTTCCTGCTCCCCGACTGAGCCGCGGGGCCGCCGTCGCAGACGGCGGCCGACCCGCCCTTACACGCCAACCGGCCGGGATTGATCACTGCGATCAATCCCGGCCGCTGCACGTGCATGGCTTGTATGAGTGCGCTGTTCCGTCAGCCGATCAAGTGATCGAACTCGCCGTCCTTGACCCCCAGGAGCAGCGCCTCTATCTCGGCCGGCGTGTACACGAGCGCCGGCCCGTCGGGGAAGCGCGAGTTGCGCATGGCGACATCGCCGCCGGGCAGTCTCGCGAACTCCACACAAGAGCCCTGAGAGTTGCTGTGTCTGCTCTTCTGCCACGTCAGCTCAAACAGGGAAGCGAGTTCTGCAGCTGCCATCCCGTTGTACGCGTGGTCCACAGGAAGCCCCCGATAGTGCAGATGTCAACTGCACCGGATCATAGCTGTGTTCATAAGCGCCTGCATGGGCAGATGCACGTGCACGGAGGGTGGCCCACTGATCACAAACGGGCCCCCTTCAGGGCCGCAGGGCTTCGGACACCTCGTCGAGGGAGTCCACGAGCTGCTCGGCGGCCCCCCGCAGCACTCCCGACGCGGGGGTGTCCCAGTCCGTCAGCAGGTCCCGTACGCCGTCCCATTGCGGAACGCGGCGCTCCCGTACGGCCCTGGCCCCCGCCTCCGTCGCGGCGCGCAGCGCCTCGGCGAACTCCGCCGCCCCCGCCACCGGGGCCCCGTCCCGGTCCGGGGGGTGGGCCTCCAGGAGCATCGCGTGGCGGCCCAGCGCCGCCAGGGCGTCGCCGGCTCCCTCGGCCGCCGCCCGGGACAGCCCCCGGTGGCGCACCGGTTCCCCCGCCGCCCGCGCGACCGCGTCCTGCCAGGCGATGCGGGCGTCGCGGGTGTCCAGCAGGGCCGCGCGGACGTCCGCGCGGTGAGCCCTGGCCGGGTCGGCGTACTGGCGCAGCACGGCGGCCGCGTACCGTCCGTCCGCGGCCAGCCAGTCGGCGAGGCGGGTGCGCAGCCGCGGGGTCTCCCAGGCCGGGTAGAGGGCGTACGCGGCCATCGCGAGCAGCCCGCCGACCAGCGTGAGCGCCACCCGGTCGGGCACCGTCTGGTCCCAGCGGACCCCGCCCATGCCGAGCAGGAAGACGACGTACGCGGAGACGAAGAGCTGCGCGACGGCGTACCCGGTGCGCATCAGGACGTACATCAGGCCCGCGCTGACCACCGCGAGCAGGCCCGACAGGTACATGCCCGGATGGGCGAGCTGCACGATGCCGGTGGCGACGGCGACCCCGACCAGGGTCCCCGCGAAGCGGGCGACGGCGCGGGAGTACGTCTGGCTGAAGTCGGGCCGCATCACCATCACGGAGGCCATCGGCGCCCAGTAGGCGTGCCCGAGCGGCAGCGCCAGCCCGATCACCAGTCCCGTACAGGCCACGGCGGTGACCCGCAGGGCGTGCCGCAGCACCGGCGACCCGGGCCGCAGCTCGGCCCGTACGGCCTTCAGGACCAGCGGCGCCATCCGCCACAGGGTGGGCCGCAGCATCGACTCCCCCGGGTCGGCGGTGCGCCCCGAGCCCGGCTCGGCCGTCTCCCGTACGTCGTCCAGCAGGGCGGCGAGCCGGCGCGCGGCCCGCAGCGGCGCGCCGGTGAGGAGGTCCGCCGTGTCGGGGGACCTCAGGACGGCGAGGGCCGGAGCGGGCGGCCGGACCGGCTCGCCGTGCCGGATCGCCCGCGCGGCGGCGTCGAGCACCGACGCGGCGGCGGCGAGCAGCTCCCGCACCCGGTCCCGCGCCGGTCCCTCGGCGGGCGCCCCCACGGCCGGGTCGGCGAGCGAGGCCAGCACGGGCCGGATCCGTTCGGCGAGCCCCCGCGCCCCGTGCAGCTCGGCGGGGCGCCGCCGGGCCTGCCGGGCGGTGACGGTGGCGGCGGCCCGCGCCCGCATCAGCGGCTGCGGGTCGAAGGGGGCGTGGGGGTCGTGGCGCAGCCGCCGGGCGTAGTCCGCCTCGGCGGCGAGGGCGTCGGCCAGGGCGTCGCGCTGGGCGCCCCAGCGGCGGATGGGGAAGAGGACGATCAGCAGTGCCTGGACCACCCCGCCGGCGGCGATCATCGCGGCGTGCCCGGCGGCCTGCGGGACGGAGGTCGGCAGGGTGACGGTGACCAGCATGATCGCGACGTTGCCCGAGGCGATGATCCCGGCGGTGGGACCGGCCGCCCACATCAGGCTCGCGGCGAAGGTCCAGACGGCGAGGAGCGCGAGGAAGAGCGCGGTGTGCGAGGAGCCGACGAGGTAGCCCACGAAGGTGGAGACGGCCAGGGTCAGGCCGGAGGCGAGGGCGAGCACGGGCCGCGGCCGCCAGCTCTGCTGGAAGGTGGCGATGGCGGCCATGAAGGCGCCGAACGCGGAACTGGCGGCGGCTCCCGGACCGAGGAACGCGAGCCCGGCGCCGATGACGATCGCGAGCCCGGCGGCCGCGCGCAGGGCGACCAGGGGTTCCAGGCGCGTCCGCTCGACCTTCACGCCCGACCGGGCGGTGTCCTTCAGCGCCCGGAGCCAGCTCATGGCGTCGAGCGTAGCCGTGCGGGGGCCGGTTCGGCTTTCAGGACTTCTTCAGATTTGTCCTGACCCCTTCCGCGGCTGTTCCATGGGTCCGATCATCATCCCGACGGCCGCCCGAGGGGGCCCTCCATGTTCCGCAACGCCGTGCAACCGTGGCACCTGCTCGTGGTGCTGGTCGTCTGCCTGCTGGTGTTCGGCTCGAAGAAGCTGCCCGACATGGCCCGTTCGCTGGGCAAGTCGATGCGGATCCTGAAGTCGGAGACGCGGGCCCTGCGCGCGGAGGACACCACCAAGCCGTAGCGGGAGCCCGCCCTAGCGGGGCAGCGGGTTGCGCCGGCCTCCCATGTGGGCGCGGTCGGCGGCTGCCGTGCCGTCCTCCCAGCCCGCGTGGTCGGTGGCACCGCGCAGCCGGGTCGTCGTGGTCCGGGGGAACATCTCGTCCGCCCGGGAGGTCACCGCCACGTCGCGGGCCACCAGGGCCGGCAGGTTGTCCGGGGCCTCGGCGGCCGTGTGCTCGGCCGTCTCGGCGAGCCGCTGGCCGAGCCTGCTGGCGTACGCGAGCAGGAAGGACTGCCGGAAGGTCTTCGTCCGCTTGCGCCCGCCGGAGCGCTGCGCGGCCTCCGCGCGGGTCATCGCCGCCGTGCCCTGCACGAGCAGCGAGGTGTACAGCAGCTCCACCGCCTCCAGGTCGCTCTCGAAGCCGACCACCGCGGAGAACTCGAAGCCGCTGTTCCACACCGCCCGGCAGCGGTTGGCGGTGGCCACCGCGTCGAGCAGCACCGCCTTGGCCTCCTCGTACGGCGGCTCGACACCGATCCGGCACGCCCCCGGCACTCGCGCGGGACCGCCGCCGCGCGCCGCCAGCAGCGCCTCGTCGACGGTGTGCCGGGCCATCAGCTCCTGGGCCTTGGCGCTGAGCGCCTCCGCCTCCTCCGGGAAGGTGGTCGCCTCGGCCTTGGCGAGCAGGGCCCGGATGCGGCCGAGCATCCGCGGCTCGATGTGCGCGTGCTCCCCGAGGTCCGCCGGGTCGCCCGGCAGCGGGCCCACGGGCTCGATCGAGGGCAGCCGGATCAGCAGCCGCAGCACTTCCAGGAAGGCGCCGGCCAGCGTGAACCGGTCCGTCCGCTCCCGCTGCGCCAGCCGGTCGGCGTACTCCCCGTCGCTCCCCCACCAGGCCTCGGCGTCCGTCCACCGGGCGGGCAGCCGGGCGTAACGGCGCGCCTCGGCCGCGATCAGGTCCCCGGTGATCCTCAGGTGCCGCTCGTCGAGGTCCCGGCGCACCAGCCGCAGCACGTCGGCCGGCTGCCAGCCGCGCTCCCAGCCCTGCCGTGCGTACGCCTCGCCGCGCGCGAGCAGCTCCTGCCCGACCCCGGGCCACAGCGCGGGCTCGGCGACGAGCACCGAGGCTCCGGTGTCCAGTCCGGCGTCGTCCTGGGCGTAGAGGGCGGCGGCGAAGGCGCGGTCGACGGTCTCGGCAAGGTCTCTCACACCCTCCAGCTTGGCATGTCCCCCACCCCACCCCCGAACCCGCGAGGCCAAGACCCCCCCCGGGCCCCGAGGCAGCGCCGTTCCAGTCCCACCGGCCTTCGAGCCGGGGGCCTGAGCGGCGCCACTTCAGCCCCGCCGGCGTGTGGGCCCGGGGCCCGGGCCGGAGCCCCCTCCCAGCCCCGCCGGCGTGTGGGCCCGGGGTCCGGGGCGGAGCCCCCTCTCAGCCCCGCCGGCGTGTGGGCCCGGGGTCCGGGGCGGAGCCCCCTCTCAGCCCCGCCGGCGTTCGAGGCGCGGGGTCCGGGGCGGAGCCCCCTCCCAGCCCCGCCGGCGTTTGAGGCGCGGGGTCCGGGGCGGAGCCCCGGCAACGGCGCGGCACCCGGTCCCGACGCCCCCGGCACCGAACCGAGCCCCCGCGCCCCGAGCCCCCAAGCCCCCGGCACGGGACCGGCACGGCGCCGCCCCCCTGTCAGACCCCGGTGGGACACTCGCACCCGTGAGCGAAAACGCCGGCCGGTGGGCCCTCGCCGAGGACGCCGACGGGTGGTGGCACGCCGCGCCCGTCACCCCCGCGCCCGTCACCCCCGCGCCCGCACCCACCGGGCCACCGGACGCCCCCGCCGGGCCCCGGCTCCGCGTCCGCGACCCCGCCGAGGCGGTACGGGCCGCCCCCGCCGGGACGCGGTGGGTGTGGCGGTCCACCGCCGCGGTGTACCCCCGCCTGCTCGCCGCCGGCGCCCGCGTCGAGCGGTGCCACGACGTCGAGGACGCCGAACTGCTGCTGCTCGGGCACGAGGGCCGGTTCGGTGAGCCCCGGTCGGCGGCGGCCGCCTGGGCCCGGCTCAGGAACGAGCCCGTACCGCCCGATCCGCCGCAGCGGGCCGCCGTGCCCGGTACGCAGGACTCCCTCTTCGACCCCCAGCCCGCCCCCGTACCCCTCGACGCCCTGCTCGCGGTCCACGCCGACCAGGTGCAGCGCCTCGGCGCCACCCACCACCCCGACCGGATGCGGCTGCTCGTCGCCGCCGAGTCCGCCGCCTTCCTCGTCGCCGCCGAGATGAACCGCGCGGGCCTGCCCTGGCGGGCCGACGTCCACCGCGCCCTGCTCACCGACCTGCTCGGCGAGCGGTACGCCGGCGGCGGCGAGCCCCGCCGGCTCGCCGAACTCGCCGACGAGGTGTCCGCCGCGTTCGGCCGCCGCGTGCGCCCCGACCTGCCCGCCGACGTGATCAGGGCCTTCGGCGAAGCCGGGATCAAGCTCAAGTCCACCCGCCGCTGGGAGATCCAGGAGCTGGACCACCCCGCCGTCGAACCGCTGATCGCGTACAAGAAGCTGTACCGGATCTACACCGCCCACGGCTGGAGCTGGCTCGCCGACTGGGTGCACGACGGCCGCTTCCGCCCGGAGTTCATCCCCGGCGGCACCCTGACCGGCCGCTGGGTCACCAACGGCGGCGGGGCCCTGCAGATCCCGAAGGTGATCCGCCGGGCGGTCGTCGCCGACCCCGGCTGGCGGCTCGTCGTCGCCGACGCCGACCAGATGGAGCCGCGCGTCCTGGCCGCGATCTCCCGCGACCCCGCGTTCATGGAGGTGGCCGGCCGGCCCGAGGACCTCTACACCGCCGTCTCCCGCCAGGGCTTCTCCGGCGACCGGGACAAGGCGAAGCTCGCCGTCCTCGGCGCCGTCTACGGGCAGACCTCCGGGGACGGCCTGAAGAACCTCGCCGCACTGCGCCGCCGCTTTCCCCGCGCCGTGGCGTACGTGGACGACGCCGCCCGGGCGGGCGAGGAGGGACGGCTCGTACGGACCTGGCTGGGCCGCACCAGCCCGCCCCCCGCCACCTCCGCGGACGCGGACGGGGACGGGGACGCCGACGCGGGCGGGACCCCGGCCGGCGGCGGGGAAGGCGGCGAAGCCGGACTCCCGCAGGAGCGCGACGACGCCTGGACCCCGAGCTACGCCTCGACCAACACCCGGGCCCGCGGCCGCTTCACGCGCAACTTCGTGGTGCAGGGCAGCGCCGCCGACTGGGCCCTGCTGCTCCTGGCCGCCCTGCGGCAGGCGACCGCGGGGATGCGGGCCGAGCTGGTGTTCTTCCAGCACGACGAGGTGATCGTGCACTGCCCCGCCGAGGAGGCCGGGGCGGTCGCCGAGGCGATCCGCGCCGCCGGGGACCGGGCCGGACGGATCGCCTTCGGCGACACCCCGGTCCGGTTCCCGTTCACGACGGCGGTCGTGGAGTGCTACGCCGACGCCAAGTGACCGCGGCCCGGGACCGGCACCGGCACCGCGGCCGGCCCCGGGACCTCTGCCGGCGCCGAGGTCAGGCCGATCCCTCCGGTCCCTCCAGGCCCTCCAGCCCGTGGAAGTAGAGGTGGAACTCGTCGCGGACGAAGCCCTCCGCCTCGTACAGCCCCTGCGCGACGTGGTTGTCGTACGCCGTCTCCAGCTGCACCGCGGCCGCACCCGACGCGGCGGCGCGGCGCAGCACCTCGCGCAGCAGCGCCGTCGCCGCGCCCGTACGGCGCCCGGCCGGGGCCACGTACAGGTCGCCGAGGATCCAGGCCGGCCGCAGGGCGAGGGAGGAGAACGTGCGGTAGACCTGCGCGAACCCGACCGTCCCCGCCCCCGGCACCTCGGCGAGCAGCACCAGCGACTCGTCCTTGGCGATCCGCTCGGCGAGGAAGGCCCGCGGGCGGTCCGGGTCCTCGACCTGCACCTCGTAGAAGTCGAGGTAGCCCCGGAACAGCGCGGCGGCCTCGTCGAGGTCCGCCTCTCCGGCGGTGCGGAGCACGACCCCGGTGCCCGGCTGCTGCCCCTGCGATGCCTGAGCGTTCATGTGCGTCGTCTCTCCCTCGGTCGGCGTCCCGCGCGAAGCCCCATTGTGCGCGGGACTCCGGAGGGGGGCCGGGGCGGGGCGCGCCCGGGCGGCTACTCCGTGCCGGCGACCGGCTGGGAGGGCAGCTTGAACACGTGGTCCGGGGTCACCACTTGGGTGATCGCCTCGCCGAACAGGGAGCTGGGCTCGGCCCCTTCGTAGGCGATGTCGGTGTTGAGCAGCACCACCATCGTGGCCTTCGCCTCGGGGAGGTAGACGGTCAGCGACTGGTATCCGGGCAGCGAGCCGTTGTGCCCGATCCAGCCCTCCGCGTCGAAGATGCCGAGTCCGTATCCGGTGTCGGGCAGGTTCCCGGCCGGGCTCGTCTTCAGCCGCTCCGCCTGGGTGGCCGGGGTCAGCAGCCGGCCGGTGGCAAGGCTCTGCGCCCAGACCTTCAGGTCGGCGAGGTCGGAGATCATGGCGCCGGCGGCCCACGCCCACGGGGGGTTCCAGTCGGTGGCGTCCTCGGTCTTCCCGGAGGCCGTCTGGTTCGTGTAGCCGTGGGCGTGCGGCGAGGGGAACTCCGCGCCCCGGGGGAAGAGGGTGTGCTTCAGTCCGGCGGGCGCGACGACCTCCTTGTTGACGTACTCGGCGAGCGGGGTGCCCGTGACCTTCTCCACCACCAGGCCGAGCAGGATCAGGTTCGTGTTGCAGTACTGGAACTGCGCTCCGGGCTCGAACTGCACCGGGTGCGAGAAGGAGAACCCGAGCAGCTCCCGCGGGGTGAAGTTGCCCCGGGGGTCGCTGGTCAGCGCCTTGAAGAAGGCTTCGTCGTCGGAGTAGTTGAACAGTCCGCTGCGCATGCCGGCCAGCTCGCGCAGGGTGATCCGGTCGCCGTTCGGCACACCGGAGACGTACCTGCCGATCGGATCGTCCAGGCCGACCCTGCCGTCGTCCACCAGCTGGAGCAGGGCGGTCACGGTGAAGGTCTTGGTCTCGCTGCCCATCCGCATGTAGAGGTCGGTGGCCATCGGCGCGCCCGTCGCCTTGTCCGCGACGCCGAAGGCGCGTACGTACTCCCCCTTGCCGGGCGCCGACAGCGACACCAGCACCCCCGGCACCTTCGCCTCGTCCATGACCCCGCGGATCGCGCCGTCGAGCTCCGCGGCCACGGCCGGGGTCAGCCGGGGAAAGGCATCCTCCGCGGGATCGGTGGCCGCGACCGCCGCGGCCGGGGCCTGGGCGGTCCGGGCCTGTGCCGCGGGCCCGCCGAGGGGCGCCACCACGAGCCCGACCGCGGCGGCCGCCATCGCCGCACTGCGCCAACGTGTCGCCATGACGGGCCTCCCGCGGAGCCGACAAGGACCGGTCCCTCCAACGTAACCGCGCCCCCGCCCGCGGGCGACCGCGCCGTGGGCCGGCCCCCGGGGGCCGCCGGGGCCGTGCCCGCGCACGGGGGGATCGGAGCGCCCCTCCCCGGACAGGGGTGTGCCCGGGGTTGTTCCATGCCTTATGTTGCAGAGGCAAAACACGGGGGATTTCGCATGGCCCAGGCGCAGCATCCGCGCCCCGGAGCGGTTGCCGCGCTCGACGAGTCGGGACTGAGGCGACGGACGACGGATGGCAAGGGACTACGACAGCCAGCTCCTGGAATCGGTGACGGTACGCCGGCGCAGGATGGGGGACGCGCTGCTGTTCGGCGCGCAGCGGGCGCGGCGCACGGCGGACGGACGGCTCGGGAAGCTGTTCGCGGGCCTCGCCATCACGGCCGTCCTGTGCGCGGGCTGCGTCGGGTGGTCCTTCATCCAGCACACGCTCGCCAAGCAGAAGGCCGAGCAGCAGCGGCAGCAGCAGAACCGCGTGGAGCAGTTCGGGGGGCCGGCGAAGTCGCCGCTGCCGACGGGCGCGTCCACGGCGCCGCCGCCCCGCCCTTCGACGGCGAACCGCCCTTCGACGGCACCCCACCCGTCGCCGTCGCGGACACCGCAGAAGTCGCCCCCGCCCGCGCGTACGTCCACGTCGCCCAAGCCGACACCGGCGTAGGGGCGGCGGGGACGCAGCCGTGTGCAGATCCGGGAAAGCTCGCCGCCCCCAGCAGAACTATGTCCCCTTGGCCCCGAAAGGTCGCAATTCCGCGATGATAGGTTCCGGTAAGTGGTGAGCACAGCAACGACTTCCCGCGCGCAATTGAGCCGGGTGACCCTGGTCGGCGAGCGGCGCCGGGCCGACATGGTCCTGCCCTCCGACACTCCGATCGGGCAACTGCTCCCGGACATACTGCACCTGCTCGACGACCGGGCCGCGGCGCGCCCGATGACGCGTCAGCTGATCGCGCCGGACGGTTCCGCGCTGCCGCACGACAGCACGCTCGCGACGGCCGGGATAGCCGACGGCGCCGTCCTGCGGCTCGTACGGTCGCACTCCGCGCCGCCCGCGCCCGTCGTCCACGACGTCACGGACCTGGTGGCCGACGACCTCGATCTGCGGGCCTGGCGCTGGCGCCCGGCCGCCCGCCGGCGCAGTGCGGGCGTGGCCACCGTCGCCTTCGCGGTGACGGCCGCGCTGCTCGCCCGCCGCGAGTTCGCACTCGACGCCCTGGCGGTCGCCCTCGGCACCGTCACCCTGGTCCTGCTGGTGGCCGGCGCGCTCGTCGCCCGGATCGGGCAGGGCAACCGGGGCCTGGCGACCGCCCTCCTGCTCGCCTCCGGCACGCTGGGCGTGCTCACCGCGTGGACCGCCGCGGACGCCCACCACTGGTCGGGCGGTGCACGGCTCGCCGCCGTCGCGGGCGCGCTCGTCCTGACGCTGGTGCTGCTCGGCTACTTCTCGCCCCTCGGCCGGGGCGGACTCATCGGCGCCGTGGTCACCGCCGTGATCACCGCCGTGTGGGAAGCCGTCGCCGCCGTCCAGGGCGATCCGGCCCGGCTCGGCGCGGTCATGCTCCTCTTCTCCGTGGTGCTGCTCGGCCTGCTGCCGCGGCTCGCCCTGATGGCCTCGGGGCTCACCGCCCTCGACGACCGCCGCTCGGGGGGCGCCTCGGTCAGCCGCCACGAGGTGGGCAACGCCCTCGCCGCCACGCACCGCGGGCTCGCCCTCGCGACGATCGTCACCGCGATCTCGGCGGCGGCCGCCGGCTGGCTGCTGACGCTGGCCGAGAAGCCGACCGTGTGGACGGTGGTGCTGCCGACGCTCGGCGCGGTGGTGCTCCTGTCCAGAGCGCGCGCCTTCCCGCTGGTCGCCGAGGTCGTGGCGCTGTTCGCCGCCGCGGCGCTGCTCGTCGTACGCCTGGTGATGCTGTGGACCGAGCACGGCGAGGGCGCCGGACCGCTCGCCGTCCTCGCGGTGGCGGCGCTGCTGCCGCTGGTCGTGCTCGCGGTGCAGCCGCCGGAGCACGTCCGGGTGCGGTTGCGGCGCACCGCCGACCTCGTCGAGTCGGTCGGCATGGTGGGGCTGTTCCCGATCGCCGTCGGGGTGTTCGGTGTGTACGGGCAACTGCTCGACAAGTTCTGAGTCAACGCGCACGCGCTCCGGGCGGGGCGGCAGGACGGAATGAAGAGGGGCGGGGCAGGGATGCCGAGCGGAGACAACTGGCAGGGCGACGTCCTGCGCGACCTGGGGTCCGGCGCCGCGGCGCCCGGCGCCCGGCCGGCGTCGCAGGGCCCGGCCGGCCCACAGCCGCCGGCCGGCCCGCAGCCCCCGGCCGCCGCGCAGGCGCCGCAGGGCGCCGGCTTCCCGACCCGGGGGTCCGGCGACCCGGTCCACGGCGGCCCGCACCCGGTGCCCGCCGCGCCCGCGCCCGGCGGCCGGGAGTCCGCCCCGCCCCCCGGCGGCGCGCCGCAGCCCGCCCCGGGCCACGGGCACCCGCGGGCGGACCCCCTCGGCCACGCACCGCGGCGTCAGCCGGCCTCCCCGCAGGCCCGCACCCCCGACTCCCGGCCCGCGGTCGACAGGGACCTGGCCGGGGCGGGCCGCAAGCCCCGCCACGGTGAGCCCTTCGCCGCGCGCGCCGTACGCGCCGTACGGCGAATCGTTTCCTCATCCGTCGCCCACGAGGTCGCCGAAGCCACCCGGACCGCCGAGCTGCTCCAGCAGCCCGTCACCACCGGCCGCCAGATCGCCGTCACCTCCATCCGCGGCGGCGCCGGCAAGTCCACGGTCGCCGCCCTGCTCGGCACGACGTACGCCCACTACCGGCAGGACCCCGTCCTCTTCGTCGAGGCCGACCCCGCCCTCGGCTCCCTGCCCGTCCGCCTCGGCGCCGAGACCCTGCGCTGGACCACCGGCGACGTCGCGGACATCGTCGAACCCCAGATGTCGCTCCTCGACGTCACCGGCTACCTCGTCCAGCTCCGCGACAACGCCTGGCTGCTCCCCGGCAGCCAGGGACAGATCGGCGCGATGCTCGACACCCGGTCCTACGAGCGGGCCATGGTCGCGCTCCGCCGCTACTTCGGCGTGACCGTCGTCGACTGCGAGACCCTGCCCGCCGAGGTCGCCCGCGTCGCGCTCTCCGCCGCCCAGGCCCGCGTCCTCACCACCCCCGCGACCCTCGACGGCGTCGCCAGCACGTACGCGGTCCTCCAGTGGATGCGGGGGCTGCCCCCGCACATGATCGCCGGCACGGTCGTCGTGCTCACCGAGCAGACGCCGCACTCGGGGATCGACCTCGCCGAGGCGGCCCGCACCCTCAAGGCCGCCGGAACCACCGTCCACGTCCTGCCGTACGACCGGCACCTGGCGGCCGGCGGCCCCATCAGCCCCGAGCTGCTGGCCCGCTCGACCAGGCAGACCGCCACGCGGATCGCCGCGGACGCCTTCCAGCTCTCCCAGAAGCGCCACTGACCGACATGCCGAGCCCGACCGCGACTGACGGACGACGACGATGAGCACCCGACTGGTCCACCGCCCGGCCAGAACCATCAAGCCCCCGGCCGCCCCCGCCGCCCGCATCATCGAGGCCCCGCCCAACCTGCCCGAGGGCAAGGCGGGCAACATCGCCATGTCGCTGCTGCCGGTGGCCGGCGTCATGTCGTCCGTCGTGATGATGACGGTCGTCCGCAACAGCCAGTTCGCCGCTCTCGGCGCGCTGATCCTCGTCGTCACCATCGTCGGATCCCTCGCGCTCGTCTTCTCCCAGCGGGGCAAGGCCCAGCGGACGCGCCGCACGCAGCGCGAGGCCTACCTCGCCTACCTGGAGGACCTGCGCGAGGAGCTCACCGGCGAGGAGCGCGAGCGCGGTGAACGGGCCGACGTCCTCAACCCGTCGCCCCACGCCCTGTACGACATCGTCCGCGACCCGGCCCGGCTGTGGGAGCGCCGCCGCGTCGACGGCGACTTCCTGCGCGTGCGCGTCGGCACCGGCGAGATGCCCGTGCGCGACCTGCAGATCGGCCAGCAGAGCTCCACCGTCCTCACCCCGCCCGACCAGTTCATGCTCAACGAGGCGTCGGCGCTGACGGCCCGGTTCCGCAACGGCACCGAACTCCCGCTCACCGTCCCGCTCGACCGCGTCGGCAACATCAGCGTCATCGGCCCGCGCGAGGACTGCCTGCGCGTCGCCCGCGCCCTGCTCGTCCAGGCCGCCGCCCTGCACGCCCCCGACGACGTGGCGATCGCCCTGGCCGTCCCCGGGGACCGGCTCCCCGACTGGGACTGGGCCAAGTGGATGCCGCACCTCCTCGACACCGAGCAGCTCGACGGCCCCGTCGCCGCCCGCCGCATCGCCCCCTCCGTGGACCAGCTCGCCCGGCAGATCGGCCCGGACCTGCGTCGCCGCGCCTCCTACGCCGCCGAAGTGCGCCGCGGGCTGTCCGGCAGGGACGCCCTGGCCATGACGTCCCGCCTGCTCGTCGTGACCGACGGGCACGGCGAGGACGCCGCCGAACTGCCCCGCCCCGACGAGGCGGTCGGCCTGCGCGAGATGGGCACCACCGTCATCCACCTCCTGGAACAGCGGATCCAGGAACCGGGACACGTGGGCGTGCGCATCACCGCCGACGGGGACCGGCTGCTCATCGAGGACCTGCGCGAGGACCAGCCCATCAGCGCCCACGGGACCGTGGACGAAGTGGGCGTCCCCTTCGCCGAGGGCCTCGCCCGGATGCTCGCCCCCCTGCGCCTGTCCGCCGAATCCCTCGTCGACGCGCCCCTGTCCGGCCCCGTCGACTTCGCCGACCTGCTCGGCATCGACGACGTGGCCCGGCTGGACCTGGCGAGCCTGTGGGCCCCGCGCGGCGAACGCGCCTTCCTGCGCGTGCCCATCGGCATCAGCGACTCCCACGGGCCCGTGCTGCTGGACCTCAAGGAATCCTCCGAACTGGGCATGGGCCCCCACGGCCTGTGCGTCGGCGCCACCGGCTCCGGAAAGTCCGAGCTCCTGCGCACCCTGGTCCTCTCCCTGGTCGCCACGCACCCCCCGGAAGACCTCGCCCTGGTCCTCGTCGACTACAAGGGCGGCGCCACCTTCGCCCCGTTCGCGGACCTGCCGCACGTCGCGGGCGTCATCACCAACCTGGAGAACCAGGCCGGTCTCGTCGAGCGCGTCCACGCCTCCCTCGCCGGCGAGGTCAAGCGCCGCCAGCAGGTCCTGAAGGAAGCCGGCAACATCGCCGACATCGGTGACTACGCCGCGCTGCGCGCCGACCGCCGCCCCGACCTGGAACCGCTGCCGCACCTGTTCGTCGTCATCGACGAGTTCGGCGAACTGCTCACCGCGAAGCCGGACTTCATCGACCTGTTCCTGTCCATCGGCCGCATCGGCCGCTCCATCGGCGTCCACCTGCTGCTGTCCAGCCAGCGCATCGAGGGCGGCAAGCTCAAGGGCCTGGACACGTACCTCTCGTACCGGCTGGGCCTGCGCACGTTCTCCGCCGACGAGTCCCGCACGGTCCTGGACACCACCGACGCCTTCCACCTCCCGCCGCTGCCCGGCTTCGGCTACCTCAAGGTCGACACCAGCCACTACGAGCGGTTCAAGGCGAGCTACGTCTCGGGCGCCTACCGGGGCCCCGTACAGCGCGCCGAGGACGAGGACAGCGGACCCCTCGCCCTGGAGTACGAGGCCTTCAACACCCTGTCCAAGCCGGACACCACCGGAAGCCGGGAGCCCACCGCCCGGCGCCGCGAGACCGGACCGACCGAGATGGGCGTCATCGTCGAGCAGCTGCGCGCCGCCGCCGCTCCCGTACGCCGCATCTGGCTGCCCCCGCTGCCCGACGCGATCCCCCTGGACGAGGTCGCCGGCCCGCTCGACGTCGGCGCGCGCGGCATGCAGCTCACCAAGCGGCGCGGCCGGCTCACGGTACCGATGGGCCTGATCGACGACCCGACCAGGCAGCGGCAGGGCGAGTGGTACCTCGACCTCACCGTCGCGGGCGGCCACGCCGCCGTCATCGGCGGCCCGCAGTCCGGCAAGACCACCCTGCTGCGCACCCTCGTCCTGTCGCTCGCGCTCACCCACACCCCGCAGGAGGTCGGCGTCTACGGCCTCGACCTGGTCGGCGGCGGCCTCCAGGCCCTGGCCGGTCTGCCGCACGTCGGCGGAGTCGCGGGACGCGCCGACCGCGAGCGCGCGGCCCGCACCCTCGAAGAAGTGCGCACCATGCTCGCGACCCGCGAGGACCTCTTCCGGGAACACGGCATCGACTCCGTCGAGCAGCTGCGCGCACTGCACGCGGCCGGCCGGCTGCCCCGGCTCGCCTCCGCCGAGATCGTCCTCGTCATCGACGGCTTCGGCGCGCTGCGCGACGACTTCGAGGAGCTCGACGACGCCGTCGTCGACATCCTCAAGCGCGGCGGCGGCTACGGCATCCACGTCGTCGCGGGCATGCTCCGCTGGAACGACGTCCGCATCGCCACCCAGTCGAACTTCGGCACCCGCGTCGAACTGCGCCTCAACGACCCCAGCGAGTCCAGCGTCGACCGCAAACTGGCCGAGACCCTGTCCCCCGCCGAACCCGGCCGTGTCCTCACCGACGGCAAGCTCTTCGCGCAGGTGGCACTGCCCCGCACCGACGGGCTCCGCGACACCTCGGAACTCGGCGCGGTGCTGGAGCGCACCGCCGGTACCGTCCGGGCCACCTGGAGCGGAGAGACCGCCCAGCCGGTCCGCGTACTGCCGCACCTGCTGGAGCCCGCCCTGCTGCCGGGACCGGCGGCGGAGCCCGCGCGCGTGCCGATCGGCCTCGACCAGAACGGGCTGGCGCCCGTGCTCCTCGACCTGTTCCGGCACGACCAGCACCTGCTGGTCATGGGCGACAGCGAGTGCGGCAAGACGAACCTGCTCAAGACCATCGCCGCCGGCCTCATCGACCGCTACGGCGAGGAGGAACTGGTCTTCGCCATCATGGACCCGCGGCGGAGCCTGCGCGGCGTGGTCCCGGAGGAGTTCAACGGCGGCTACGCCTACAACGGCAAGATGTGCGCCGGGCTGGCCGCGGGCATCGCCACCGAACTGGAGCGCCGGCTGCCCGACGACAGCGCACCCCTGGACGACCTGGAACCCGGCAGCTGGGGCGGCGGCCCCCGGATCGTCGTGCTCGTCGACGACTACGACGTGCTCACCACCGCGGGACAGTCGCCGCTCGCCCCGTTCGTCCCGTACATCCCGGCGGCGATGGACATCGGCCTGCACTTCGTCCTGACGCGCCGCGTCGCGGGCGCCTCGCGCGGGATGTACGAACCCCTGGTACAGGGCCTGCGCGAGTCCGGCGCCTCGGCGATCGTCATGGCGGGAGACCGGGGCGAGGGCCAGCTGTTCCCGGGGGTGTACGCCTCCCAGCAGCCGGCCGGCCGCGGCGTCCTCGTCCGCAGGGGCCAGTCCAACCGCCTGATCCAGACCGTGTACACGTCGCCCGGGTGACACCCCTGGCACTCCCGGCCATCCCCTGCCGCCCCTCCCCGACACCGGACTGCGAAGGACCGTACGACCTCATGACCAAGGACGTCATCGCCCTCACCCCGCGGATGCCCGATCCGTGGGTGGTGCTCGCCGGCCTCCTCTCCGGGGGCCCCGACAAACTGGTGAACGCGGCGGGCGAGGGCGCGGTCGTACAGCTCTGCGACGAGCAGGGGCGGCCGCTGGTCTCGGTTGAGGCACCCCTGCTGGTCCAGGTCGAGGGGGAGGCCGAGCGGCTCCTCGGGGCCACCCCGCCGCGCGTTCCGTTCTGGTGGACGGAGGCGCGCGCCACCACCGGCGTACCCGACGCCGAGCGCCTCGCCGGAACCTTCGCGGCCCGGCTCGCCGATCTGGCGGGCGGGAGCGCATGGCCGCCGGAGGCGGCCGGCTCCCTGGGCGTGGTGCGGACCGACGGGGTCGGCGTCGCGCCCGCGCCCGCGGCGGCGCAGCCCGCCGTGGACGTACTGACCCCCAACGTCGCGGTGGTCATCATGGACCGCCCGGTCGTCGCCATGACGGCCTGGCTCTCCGACGCCTTCCGGGCCGCGGCGGCGGCCGAGCGGGGCCTGCAGGTCGTCACTCCGCCCGGGACGCCGATGTCGCCGGCGGTGCTGGCCAACATGCCGGACTGGCCGTCGCGGTGGGTCGTGCGGGACGAGCGTGACGGCTACTACGACGGGCTCTCGGGCGCGGTACTGCGCTGGCAGGAGGGTATGTTCGCCACCGTGGTGTCCGAGCACGCCACCGAGGACGACCCGCGGACCCCGGTGGCCGCCTCGTACCAGGAGGTCACGGAGACGGCCGAACGGCAGCTGGCCGTCACCTTCCGCACCGTCCACCCCGCGGACGACCGGCTGGTCCTCGGCGGCGCCCTGGAGACGGTGTGGCGCGAGCTGACCGGCGCGCCCCCGGCGGGCTGGGGCACGGCCGAGCCGGCCAACCTGCCGTGGTCGCCCGGCCGGCTGACCGACGTGGCCTTCGCCCGGGCACCCGAGCCGACCTGGTTCGTGGTGGTGGGCAGCCCCGAGCGGCCCGGCCTCGCCACGGTGCGGATCAGCCGTACGAAGGCGGGCGTCGAGGAGACCGTGACCCTGGCCCTCGGCTACGGCGCCGGCGAGGAACCACCGCTGGACGCCATGCCGCGCACGGCGGAGGCGCTCGTCACCCGGCACCGCCTCCAGTCGATGCTCGTACAACTCCGCAAAGCGCGCCGGGACCTGCTGGTACCGCCGCGCTTCGAGGGGCCGGGCGTGCCGCTCGCCTTCGTCCTGGGAGCGGAGGAGGTCCGGGCCATGCCCGACGACCGCGCCCGGCACACCCCGCTGGCCGCACAGCCGGTGCGACTGGGCCCCAAGTCCCGCCCCGCCTACTACTACGCGATGCCCGGGGACCCTTCGGACCTCTCGGGGTGGGCCGTCTTCGAGCGGCTCATGGGTCATCTGAAGGGGTCGTGAAGACCTCTGGGGGATTGTCATGGGTGAGTCACAACTGCGGCTTTGCCGGTTGCAGGCGCGACGCGGATTGACGAAGATGAACATACTTACGATCGATCGCATGTACGGGGGAGTGAGATGAAGTTCGACATGGGGACGCAGGTCCTGACGAACCTGATGTCCGGGTCGCGCAACTCCAATACGGACCTGGGGTCGCTGATCAAGCAGCTGGTGACCGCGGCGCAGCCGTTGGAGGGCAAGTTCCAGGGCCAGGGCAAGGTCGCGTTCGACTCGTTCAAGCTGCGCGCGGACGGGATCGCGAAGGAGCTGAACGCTTCGCTGGCGGCCATCCTGGGCGGCCAGTCGGGGATGGAGCAGGCCTTCGGCTCGGGTGACCAGGAGCAGGGCGAGAACGCCCGGCAGACGCAGGGTGCGGCGAACTTCGACGCCGCCCGCTTCCGCGGCCGCTGAGGCCGCCGCTCCTTCTTCTGTTGGTTCTTCTTCTGGTTCTTCTTCACGGGGAGTGTGGTTGTGGTGGCAGGTGGGACGGACCGTCGTGCGTACGACGTGGGTGCCTCGACGGAGGTACAGGGCGGCATCAAGGCCGTGATCGGCCAGCTGGAGCAGGTCATCGCGGCACGTGAGGCGCAGGTCGCCTCGGCGATGGCGGACTTCGCGGCGGACGGTGTGGCGGACGACTACCACGCCAAGGAGCTGCGGTGGAAGAACGCCTCGCAGGAGGTCAAGAACATCATCCAGCTGCTGAACACGACGCTGGAGAAGAACGACGCGACGGCGCACCAGACGCTGCAGCGGGCGAAGGCCGCGGTCGACAACATCGGCTGAACGAGCCGGGAACGCGGGACGGTTGGTCGGGGTAGTACGGGGGTTCGCTGATGACGTCGTGGGACATCAAGCCGCAGGGTGTGCAGGGCCAGTTGAAGACCGTCGGCACGCATGCCGGTGAGCTGGAGAAGGCGCTCAACGCCCTGCTCACGGCCATGTCGGAGGCGGCGCAGGCCGCGGGGACGGCCGTGCCCGGTTCGCAGGCGGAGACCAAGCTGGCAGGGCCGGTGCCGGTCGGCCAGCCGCATCTGAGCCAGAAGGCGATGGGCCCGGTCGCGGCCGCGCTCGGTGAGTACCTGACGGCCCGCAAGCCGGAGTTCAAGTCGATGGCGGAGCGGATCGAGGCCTGCGTCCTCGGTGCGGTGAAGGCGACGAACGAGTACCTGGAAGGCGACCTGGAGCAGGCCAAGGCCGCCCAGGACGCGGCCAGGGCCGTCAACCTCGACGTCCTGCGCGAGAAGCCGGGGGGCAAGAAGTGAGCGGGAACGCGCCGGTCGACCCGGCCGAGGTGCCGGTCTTCACGGGAAACCTGGCCGTGCTGGACGCGAAGGTCAAGGCCATCTCGTCGGGCGGGGCCGCGGTCGCGACGAAGACCTCGGACGTCCACACCAGCTTCGGCGGCCTCCAGGCCTTCTACCAGGCCCCGGAAGCCGACCAGCTGTTCGCGACGACCAAGCCCGTCTCCGACCTCGGGCTCAAGCTCAGCTCCGACATGTGCACGATCGCCGGCGCGCTGGGCACGTACTCGCGCGACGCCGCGCCGATCGTCAAGAAGCTGGAGACCCTGAAGGCGGAGGCGCAGGCCTTCCGCACGGAGACGGACAAGGACGAGAAGTGGCGTGAGGACGGCGATCTGATCGACGAGAACCTCGAACGCCGCAACAAGATCGCCGAAGTCTGGGCCGAGTTCCAGGAAGTGGAGCGGGCCGCCTACGGAAAGATCGTCGCCCTGGTCGGCGGGAAGCCGCTGAAGGTCAACGACGGCTCCAACGGCAAGGACATGTACGGCTACGACGCCGAGGCGATGAAGCAGTCCAAGTCCCTGCCCTGGGGCGACGCGGTCGAGGAGTCCATCCCCGCCTGGCAGGTGTGGGAGCACGCCTGGGAGTTCGGCAAGGGCATCATCGTCGACGGCGTCTGGGGCACCCTCAAGGGCCTCGGCGGTCTGGTGGGGCTCCAGGGCTGGGACGTGTTCAAGCAGTCCTGGACCGGCCTGGCCAAGCTGGGTACCGGCCTCGCCATCATGTCGGTCCCCGGCGTGGGCCCCCTCTTCCTCGCCGCCCCCGACGACAAGCTCCCGTCCTGGCTCCGCGACTCCCGCACCGCCATGAAGGAGACCGGCAAGGCCCTCCTGGCCTGGGACCAGTGGGGCTCCAACCCGTCCCGTGCCGCGGGCGCGGTGACCTTCAACGTCCTGACCACGGTGTTCACCGGCGGCGCGGGCGGTGCGGTCTCGGGCGCCGGCAAGGCGGGCGCGGTCGCCAAGACCCTGTCGTTCGCCGGCAAGGCGGGCCGGGCGATCGACCCGATGACGTACATGTTCAAGGGCGCCGGGGCCGGGTTCGCCAAGATCGGCGACGTGATGGCCGGCCTCAAGGGCGCCGGCAAGTTCGAGGTCCCCAGCATCAACCTGGACGGCGCGGTCGCCCTCCCCGACGGCGCGGTGCTGCTGCCGGACGGCGCGATCCACCTCCCGGCCGGCGCGACGGTCCCCGAAGGCGCGACGAAGCTCGCGGACGGCACCGTCAAGCTGCCCGAGGGCACGACGACCCTCCCGCCCGGCACGGTCAAGCTCCCGACGCCCGACGGGCCGCGGTTCATGGACCTCGACGGCAACATCTACAAGGCCGACGGTTCCCTGGAGCAGAGCGGAAAGGCCGCCAAGCAGGAGAACGTGCCGGACGCGGACGCGAACACCCCCCGCGTCGAGGCCCCGAAGCCGGACGCCCCGGCCACCGCCAGGGTCCCGGAGCGCGAACTGGTCGGCGTCGGCGCCCGCGGCACCGACGACGTCGTCCGCCTCGGCTCCGACACCTCTCCCCCGGTCGGTGCGGCCGACGACCTCCCGAGCACCCGCCCGGACACCTCCCCTGGCGGCAGTGCGAACGACTTGGGCAAGGGTCCCTCCGCGAGCCACGACTCCCCGACCGGTGGCCAGGGTGACACCACCTCCAGCGGTGGGGGGCACCCGGACGGTTCGGGAGGCACGGGCCACACAGACGGCCCCTCCACAGGCTCCGGCCACGGCGAGAGCGCGCCGTCCGGCACGGGCCACACCCCGGGCCCCCACCCGGAAACCGCCCCTGGCGGCAACAGCGGAAGCCCGTCCGGTGCGGGTGAAGGCCCAGACGGTGTCGGGCACGACGGCCCTCCCCCGGCCGACCTCCCCGAGTCGCCGCTCGGACCCGCCCCGGCGCTGACTCCGGAAGATCAGGCTGCGCACGCCCAGCACCTGGAAGGCGTCGAGCAACGGCATACGGACGACTTCGATCAGATGAAGCAGGACCCCGACCACAAGGGGAAGGTGAAGCCCTCCGAGATGGACGAGGCCCGCCTCGCCCTCGACATGCGTGAGCGGGGAACCCTCCCGGCCGACATCCAGCGACCGCCCGGGGCGAACCAGGGCGATCTTTATTCGCCCGGCTCAGGCGAGTTTTATGACATCAAGGGCGTGCACTCCGACTGGCCACCGCTCAACAACGTCCGTGACAAGTCACTTCCGTTCAAGGGAGCGTACAATCCGGCGGACAATCAGGGATGGACCCGGAAGCTGAGGGACCAGATCGAAGTCAAGGGTCGCATCGTCATTCTCGACACGCGAAATGCCAACCAAGCCGCGATCAATGACCTCGAAGCCATAGTGAAACAGAACGGTTGGAGTGATCGCATTGTCTGGTATCCGTAACGATGGACGCAGCGTGAAGACGCTCCCAGCCGATGCGCAAGCCACTGCCGTACTGAACGAGTGGGCTGCGGAGAGCGATTCCCTGCTGGATGTCGCTGGGCTCGATCTGAGTGGAGCTGATATCTCGGGTGCCGATCTCGCCAACGGGCTGTTCACGGAGTCCGTCCTCCGCGACGTGAACTTGTCCGGGGCTGATCTGTATCGATCCCACCTGGAGGGGGCCGAGCTCGATGGGGCGAACCTTTCCGGAGCCACGCTCGTAAAGGCCGTCCTGGATGGATCTTCTCTGGGCCGCGCGAATTTGGACCGAGCCGACCTCGGAAGTGCGGAAATGTGGTCGGTCGATGCTCGCGGAGCATCCTTCCGACACGCGAAACTCGATGGGGCCGGATTGCTCGACGTAAAACTTCAAGGCGCGGACCTGTCGAACGCGAGTGTCAAACAAACCTCATTTCAAGTCGCCATGGATGAACAGACGGTAGTGCTGGGGCTCACAGGGACGGTGTTCGGTCCGGCTTCGGTCGTCGAAGGGGAAGAGCTGCGGGAGATCACCGGAGCCGATCTCGAATTCTGGCTGAACAGCCGGGGTGCACACGTTCAGGTCCTGCCTCCTCAACGACCCCAAGGTCAGTGACTCCGCTATGGGGACTGCCCCAAGCGACGACCGGATGTCATCCGTCACACTGAGTCACTTTCGCGCGATGGAATAGACTGCCGAGTGGGACCATGCGTTCGGGCACGTGATGTCGTGGCGCCTGTTGATGCGTGAGTATCTCCGGCGGGCGGCCATGTGGGCCCAGGCGTGTTTCGCCGAGAGCACATGGCCCTTCTCTGACATCACGGAGCACGTGGAACCCGCATTCCGACTGTCGCCGGAGCTTTCCGCGGAACTCGAGAATTCCTGCGTACCGTTCCGTGCGGCGTCCTTCAGCGCACCCGTGCGGGTGCCGTGCGCCTGGCAGAGCTCCGCGCACAGAATCCGGCCTCGTACTGCGTCATCCCCGACCTCTACGAGCCGCTAGTCCTCTTCTACGAAAGGGATGGAGAGTTCATGGTGGACAACGCAGGCGGCCTCGATCTGACGGGCGTGACGTTCCGCCCCGGCACCGCACAGGGCAACCTCGGCACTCCGCTTCTGCGGGCACTGAGCCAGACCGTGCTTGATGCCGTGGACGCCAAGGGGCGCGTCTCGTCCTCCACCTCGGCCGACGGCCAGGGGCCACTCCTCAGGCACCGCGTGCTGCGAGTCGAGCAGTTCGACGAGCTGTTCACCCGGAACCTGCACTGGAAGCCGGCAGGCCGGATCCCGGGTTCCGAAGTGGAGACGGTTGCCACCGGACTGGTCCAGCTCAACGAGATCGCACCGGCCAACCTCAGGTGGGGTTCACGACGTTCTCCGATGCCTGGATGCCGTTCGATCTGCGGGGGCACGAGCAAGAGGCCGTGTTCGCCGCGAACCGGCCCCGCCTGGCTTCGGCCTTGGCGGAGATCCCCTACCGCAACGGAATCTTCAGTCAGACCCCGAAGTTCTCAGCCGGGTACGAGCGGCAGACGTCCGGCCCCGTCCGATACGTGCCTGTACTCGGTGAACCGGGAGTGCTGGGGTTCCTGTGGGCATCGGACACCGACGGCGCGGCGAGCTTCGAGGCACGCGATGAGGCCGACCTGGAGGCTTACAGGGCCGGCCTGGTCTGGCTGGACCGACTACAGGAGGCGTACGACCGGGGCCTTCTCCCCAGCGTCGCGCTGGCCGAGCTGATGGAGCATCCAGGGGACCCCGTCTCCGGGCAGGCAGGTTCGGCTGAGCTGACCGAGGTCGACGAGTTCTGGAAGCTCCGGGAACTGGCGCAGTCGTGACGAGCCCGGCCCATGCGGCAAGTTCGTCACGTGGAGGGCACTTGACCGTGGTCGTGCCTCGCCAGGACTATCCGACGGACAAGATGGCGGCGGTGGTTCCCGTCATGGAGAAGTCACTGTCCGAATCGCTGGAGAGGATCGAGACCTCCCACAACTCCAGGGCGGATGCCGTCATGGAGTCGCTGAACGTCGCCCTCGTCCGCACGGTCGGGGACCCCGGCGCCGTCATGCTGGAGACGTGGGAGTCCTGGCTGCTGGCCATGCAGGTGCACTCGGCCGTCTTCGCCGCCACCGCTTCCGACCTGGAAATGGTCAACTGCAAGATCCGGCAGGAGGAACGCCGCCTCGCCACCACCGGACCGCAGACCTACCTCAACGCGAACACCTGGCTCGATGCCTTCTACCTCGCGATGATCTGCCGTGAGGCAGCCCGACTCGACATGCTGGCCCGGATCCCGGTGTCCCTGCTGCGCGACTTCGGCGGCGCCCTGGACGAGTACACCTACGCCTGGGTGGAGACCCTCCAGAGCTTCTGGCTCCACCGGGACGACCTGCGCACGCACCTGATCCGCGCCGTCGACCTGAGCGCTCCCGAGCAGGCCCGCGTCGTCGACGCGGAGGAGATGAGCAAGCTCCGCTACCCGCCGATCATCATGCTCTACCACTACCTGCGGAACGACCTCGCCGGCTTCAACGAAGCCCTGGCCGACGCCGTCCGCTGGCACAAGGAGTACTGGACCGCCGACGAGGACCGCGCCTCGAACATCCTGGGAGTCGTAGCCCTGGCCCCCCTGGCGATCGCCTGCCTGGCGAAGGCCAACGGCGTCACGGTCGAGATCGAGTCCGGCTACCTGCCCGAAGCCCTCCTCGACTTCGCCTGGCGCGGCGAGTTCGACGCGTAACCACGCAAGACCGCGGACAGCACGCCCCCGGCCCCACAACGCACGTAAGGCACCCATGACCACCGCCGTCCCCCGCCACCCGTTCCGCACGGACGACGCGGCCGTGGCCACGGCCCCGGTCGTCGCGTCGGCCCGGGAAGCGGTCGAGGGGATCGAGACCTCCGAGGACGATCGCTACGACGCGCCAGCGCTGACGCTCTCCGCGGCCAAGTGGCGCTGCCTCCACGACCCCGTGGCGGGGGACCTGGAGACCTGGGAGTCGTGGATCCTGGCCATGCAGGTGGGTCCGGCGCTGTTCGCCGCCGGGACCGCGCAGGAGGGGCCGGTCGCCTGCCGCGTCGGAACCTTGGACGAGATCCGCAGGCTGCCGGCGACCGGCCCGCAGGAGTACCTGCATGCCGGGAACTGGCTGACCGCCTTCTACCTTGCGCTGATCTGCCGCGAGAACGACCGGCTGAACCAGCTGGCGCAGGTGCCGGTGGAGTTCCTGCGCGCCTCCGGCGCCGAGTTCGACGAGTACGTATACGCCTGGATCGAGACCCTGCAGCACTTCTGGTTCGGGCGCTCGGAGGTGTGGGACACCCTGGTCACCGCCGTGCAGGGCACTGCACCGGAGCGCGCGCCGATCGCGGGCTCCGAGCTGATGCTGAAGATCCTTTACCCCCCGCTCGAGCTCTTCCAGCTGTACTTGCGGCGTGAGGACCAGGCCTTCAACGACTCCTTGGTGAATGCTCTGAACTGGCACAAGGAGTACTGGACCGCCGATGAGGCTCGCTCCCTGAGTGGTGACGGCCTCGTCGCCCTGGCTCCGCTGGCCATGGCATGCCTGGCGTACGACGTCGACTTGGTGTTCACGGTCGAGTCCGAGTACCTGCCCAAGCACCTGCTCAAGCGCACCTGGGTCGGCGAGTTCGCGACGTGACGGCAAGGGTGGTGCGGCACTCCGTTCCCGCGGTCGACGAGCAGGTCACCGAGCATCTGGCGGACGCGTTCGAGACCAGCATCCGGAATCTGGATGCCTCGCCCACGACGGTGGGCGCGGCGCTGAACGAGGCACTCCGGCTGGTTCAGGCGCACCAGGCCCTCAACCCCCGCGCCAACCGCTTCGCCACGTGGGACGCCACCGTCTCCGCGATGCAGGTGGGTACGGCGGCCTTCGCAGCCGCCTCGGTCACCGACGGCGCGATCGAAGCGCGCATCGCGCACGAAGTACGGACCTTCAAGGCCACGGGCCCCCAGCCCCATGCGAACGCCGGCAACTGGCTGGCCGTTCTCTGGTTCGTCATCATCTGCCGGGACCAGCCCCGCATGGACGCGATGTGCCGGGTCCCGCTCGATCTCCTCCGGTCGTCCGGCGCCGAGGGCGACGCGTACGTCCACCACTGGGTGGACGCCCTCCAGACGTACTGGCGCGAACAGCCGGGCCTGCCGGAGAAGCTCACGTCGGCCATCGAGCAGTCCCACCCGGACATCGCCACGATCGCGCCGCGCGATCTGCTCCAGTGCGTGCTGTACCCGCCGGTCCACCTCTTCCACCAGTTCCTGCGCAACGACCACGACGGGTTCAACCAGGCGCTCGCGGAGGCTCTGGAGCTCCACAGGGCGTACTGGAGCACACCGGAACGCTCGGGAGACCTCGCGGGCTTCCTGGCCCTCGGACCGCTCGCGATCGCCTGCCTCGCGCACGACGCGGGCTTCCCCATCGAGGTCGAGTCCGACTACCTCCCCGTCCGCCTCCTGGACCGCTCCTGGGTGGGCGAGTTCGACACCTGAGCGCGGGACGTCCTCGTAGCGGCGGAGGACGGAAAGCGTGCCGGCGTCGAGCCCGGCGACCTCACAGCACGCCAAGGAGAATCGCGTTGACACCGACCGTTGCCCGCCAACCCTTTCCCACGGGCCACGCGGAAGAGGCATCGCCGTGCTCCAGGAGGACGCAGAGGAGCTGATCGAGGGTCGGGAAACGCTCCACCGGACTGGGCGACGCCCTGCACACCACGCTCACCCTCGCCAACGGCCACTGCCTTCTGGACCCGAGAGCCGCGGCCTTCCCCACGTGGGACGCCTGGGTCACCGCCATGCAGGTCAGCTCGGCCGCGTTCGCGGCAGCCGGCTCCGCCGGGGAAACCGTCCGGTGCCGCATCGCTCACAAGGACCGTACGCTCGCTGCCACCGGCCCGCAGTGGTACGTGACGGCGGACAACGGGCTCACCGGCACCGCCCCGGAGGCCGCCCGCGGCATCTCGGTCGAGATCGAGCCCGAGTACCTCCCCGCCACCCTCCTGGGTCGCAACCGGCTCGGCGAGTTCCCCACGGAGGAGGCGCACCGCGTGACGATCCCGGCGCACCGCTCGGACCGGGCAACGTCCCCGCACTGGCCGCAGAACATGAAAAAGCCCCAGGTCACGGCGAGTGAGTCCTGGGGCTGATCCGAGCCGCCTTCGGGATTCGAACCCGAGACCTACGCATTACGAGTGCGTTGCTCTGGCCAACTGAGCTAAGGCGGCACCGCTGGTCAGACAAGTATTCCCTCGAAGAGGTGCTCTCATCAGCAGCGGCGCCAAGTCTACAGGGTGTGGACGGGTGCCCCGAACCAGGATTTCAGGAGTGGGGCGTACGTCACAAATAGGAACATTCCGCATGCACGACAGGTATCCGCGGCGCCCCTGTCACTGAGTAGCGTCCGACGGCTCGCAGCGCTTGCCGTCCTCCGGTGCCCTGCCCTCCAGCAGGTACCGGTTGATCGAGGTGTCGATGCAGTCGCTGCCGCGCCCGTACGCCGTGTGGCCGTCGCCCTCGTACGTCAGCAGGGTGCCCGATTCGAGCTGCCCGGCCAGGGCCTGGGCCCACTTGTACGGGGTCGCCGGGTCGCGGGTCGTGCCCACCACCACGATCGGCGGGGCGCCCTTCGCCGTCAGCTTCTGCGCCGTGCCCGTCGCCTTCACCGGCCAGTACCCGCAGTTCAGCGACGCCCACGCCAGCCCCTCGCCGAAGACCGGAGACGCCTTTCGGAACGACGGGAGCGCCGCGTCCACCGCCTCCGGGCCGCTGAACGCCGCGGGCTGGTCGATGCAGTTGACGGCGGCGTTGGCGAACATCAGGTTCGCGTACGTGCCGTCCGGCGCCCGCTCGTAGTAGCTGTCGGCGAGGGCCAGCAGGGAGGCCCCGTCACCGTTCATGGCCGATCCGAGCGCCTCGCGCAGCTGCGGCCAGGCACTCTCGTCGTACAGCGCCGCGATCACCCCCGTCGTCGCGAGGGCCTCGCCGAGCGGGCGGCCCGCGTCGCCGGTCGGCACCGGCTGGGCGTCGACCTTCGCGAAGAACTCCTTCAGGCGCGCCGCCACCGCCTTCGGGTCGCCCGTGCCCAGCGGGCAGTCGGTCTGCTGCGCGCAGTCCTCGGCGAAGGCGTTGAAGGCGGTCTCGAAGCCGGCCGTCTGGTCCCGGTTCAGGTCGAGCGCCGGGCGCGAGGGATCCATCGCCCCGTCCAGGACGAGGCGGCCGACGCGGCCCGGGAAGAGGTCCGCGTACGTCGCCCCGAGGAACGTCCCGTACGAGGCCCCGACGTACGTGAGCTTCTCGTCGCCCAGCACCGCGCGCAGCAGGTCCATGTCGCGGGCGGCGTCCACGGTGGACACGTGCGGCAGGATCCGCTGCGAGCGCTCCTTGCAGGCCGCCGCGAACTCCTTGAACGCGGCCACCAGCCGCGCCCGCTCGGCCGCGTCGTCCGGCGTCTGGTCCACCTGGGTGAACTTGTCCATGGCGGGGCCGCTCAGGCACTCGACGGGGGTGCTGCGGTCCACCCCCCGCGGGTCGAAGGAGACCATGTCGTACCGGGCCCGGACGGGCGCCGGGTAGCCGATGCCCGCGTACGCCTGGAGGTAGCCGATTCCGGAGCCGCCGGGTCCGCCGGGGTTGACCACCAGCGAGCCGAGCCGCTTGCCCGGCCCGGTGGCCTTGCGGCGGGCCACCGCGATGTCGACGTCCTGCCCGGAGCCGGGGGACGCGTAGTCCAGAGGGGCCTTCATCGTGGAGCACTGGAACCCGGGGACACCGCAGTCGCGCCAGGTCAGCTTCTGCTCGTAGTACGGGCGCAGCGCGACCGGGTCGGGCGACGGCCGCGCCGAGGCGGACGCCGCGCCGGCCGGGGCGGTCGCGGAACCGGCCGCTGAAGACGACCCGGGAGTCGCGGAGGCCTGCGGTTCCCCCGACCCGCCGGAAGTGCACCCGGAGAGCAGCAGCCCGGCGGCTGCGATCACGGTCCCGGTCGTACGCAGCAGGCGGCTGGTGTCCATTCCCGGAGCCTATGTCCTGCCGGCCGGGGTCCAGGGGCGCTCCTGCCCCGGACGGCCGCGCGCCTTCCGGGGGACGCGCCGGACCGGGCACGGAAGGGGCCCGTCCCGGCGCCGGCGGTGGATCGCCCGTACGGGTGAGCCCGTCAACCGCGCGCCCCGACGCGTACCACTGCCGGACCGGGGGCCGTCAGCCCGCGCGCAGCGACATCGTCATCGCCTCGACCGCCAGCAGCGGAGCCACGTTGCGGTCGAGGGCGTCCCGGCAGGCGATGATCGACTCGATCCGGCGCAGAGTCCGCTCCGGCCCCGAGGCACGGGCGATCCGGTCGAGGTCCGGTCGTATCTCCTCGTTCGCGATGGCCACCGACGAGCCGAGCTGCAGGGCCAGCACGTCCCGGTAGAAGCCGGTCAGCTCGGTCAGGGCCAGGTCGAGGCTGTCGCGCTGGGTACGCGTGCGCCGGCGCTTCTGCCGGTCCTCCAGCTCCTTCATCACGCCCGCGGTGCCGCGCGGCATCCGGCTTCCGGCGCCCGCTCCGGCGCCGAGCGCGGCCCGCAGGTCCTCGGTCTCCTTGCCGTCGACCTCCTCCGCGACCTGCTTGGCGTCCTCGGCGGCGGCGTCGACCAGCTCCTGCGCGGCCTTGAGGCACCCGCCGACGTCCTCGACCCGCAGCGGAAGCTTCAGCACGGCGGCCCGGCGGGCGCGCGCGGCCGCGTCGGTGGCCAGCCGGCGGGCCCGGCCGATGTGCCCCTGGGTCGCGCGGGCTGCCGCCGCGGCGGCGGCGGGCTCGATGCCGTCGCGCCGGACCAGGACCTCGGCGACCGCGTCGACCGAGGGGGTGCGCAGGGTCAGGTGCCGGCAGCGGGAGCGGATCGTGGGCAGCACGTCTTCGAGCGAGGGCGCGCAGAGCAGCCACACCGTGCGCGGAGCGGGCTCCTCCACGGCCTTCAGGAGCACGTTGCCCGCGCCCTCCGTGAGCCGGTCGGCGTCCTCCATGACGATGACCTGCCAGCGGCCGACGGCCGGGGAGAGCTGCGCCTTGCGGACCAGGTCGCGGGTCTCCTTCACGCCGATGGACAGCAGGTCGGTACGGATGATCTGCACGTCGGAGTGGGTGCCGACCACGGTGGTGTGGCAGCCGTCGCAGAACCCGCAGCCCGGTTCGCCGCCGAGGGCGCGGTCGGGGCTGGTGCACTGCAGGGCGGCCGCGAAGGCGCGGGCGGCGGTGGACCGCCCGGAACCGGGCGGTCCCGTGAACAGCCAGGCGTGGGTCATCTTGTTCGCGGCGGGCGGCTCGGTCCCGTCCGTGATGGCCGTGACCAGGGCGTCCGCATCGCGGGCGGCGGCGGCCAGCTGCGTCTGGACACGCTCCTGTCCCACCAGGTCGTCCCATACGGGCATCCCGCCCACCACCTTTCACTCTCCGTGCACCCATTGTGGCGGGCGCCACCGACAATCCCGTCCCGCGGCCGCTCAGCGGCGGCGGCGCGGGCCCCTGCCGTCGTCCTCGTCGTCGCCGGGCTCGTGGTGGCGGCCCAGCAGCTCGTCGGCCAGCGTCGGCAGGTCGTCCAGCGGGGTCTCCTCGGCCCAGTCCGAGCGCCGGCGGCTCGGGGCGCCGTCCTCCCCGACGACCGGGAGCTCGCGCGTCCGGTCGTTGTCGGAGTCCCGGAAGATGCCCGGGGGCACCCGGTCGGCCGGGTTCTCCGGCGGACGCTGGGCCGTCGGCCGCGACGCGGACCGGGCCGGTCCGGCCCCGGCCTGCGGGCCGTCGGCGCGGGAGCCGCGGTCGGACCGCGCCCCACCCTCCCGGCCGCCGTCCGGCCGTACGGGCGGCAGCACCGCCGTCTCGTCGGTCGGCCGTACGGGCGGCAGCACCGCCGTCTCATCGGTGGTGCGCACCGGCGGCAGCACCGCCGTCTCCGCCGCGTCCCCGGGGGGCGCCGCGGCCGGGTCCACCTTCGGCACCGGGACCGTCTGGGTGACGTCGTCGGGCCGGACGACCCGCTTGATCAGGGGCGTTTCCACGGTCACCGCGTCGTCCCCGTGCCGGGGCTCAGCCCCGGCCCCGGCCCCGGAAGGCGCAGGGAACGCGGGAGGCGCGGAAGGAGCCGAAGGTGCCGGTGCGGCCGCCGCCGCGGCCTTCGCCGAAGCCGCCTCCGATGCCGCCGCCGCTGCGGCCGCGCTCGCCGCCGCCTCGGCCGCTGCGGCCGCCGCCAGTCGGCGCGCCTCCTCCGCCTTCAGCAGGGACTCCTCCGCCCGCCGCTGCTTCTCCAGCCGCCGTTCCTCGGCCTCGGCCCGCAGCCGGGTCTCCTCCTCGTGCTGACGGCGCAGCCGCTCCGCCTCGGCGGCGCGGGCCTTCTCCTCGGCCTCCGCGCGCAGCCGCTCGGCCTCGGCCCGTGCCCGGGCCTCCTCCTCGGCGCGCTGCCGCTCTTCCGCGGCCCTGCGGGCGGCCTCCGCCTCGGCCTTGATGCGGGCCTCCTCGGCCTCGCGGGCCAGACGGGCTTCCTCCTCGGCCTTCAGCCGTGCTTCCTCCGCCTTGCGCGCGGCCTCTTCCTCGGCCTTGCGCCGGGCCTCTTCCTCGGCGAGGCGCCGGGCTTCGGCGCGGGCGGCGATCTCGGCTTCGGAAAGCGGCAGCATCCGGTCCAGCCGGTGGCGCACGACGGTGGTCACGGAGTCCGGGGCCTGGCCCGCGTCGACCACCAGGTAGCGCCCGGGGTCGGACGCCGCCAGCGTCAGGAACCCGGACCGCACCCGCTGGTGGAACTCCGCCGGCTCCGACTCCAGCCGGTCCGGCGCCTCCGTGAAGCGCTCGCGCGCCGCCTCCGGCGACACGTCGAGGAGAACGGTCAGGTTCGGTACCAGCCCGTCGGTGGCCCAGCGCGAGATCCGGGCGATCTCGGTCGGCGACAGGTCGCGGCCGGCGCCCTGGTAGGCGACCGAGGAGTCGATGTAGCGGTCCGAGATGACGACCGCCCCGCGCTCCAGCGCCGGGCGCACCACGGTGTCCACGTGTTCCGCGCGGTCGGCGGCGTACAGCAGGGCCTCGGCGCGGTTCGACAGCCCGGCGGAGGACACGTCCAGCAGGATCGAGCGGAGCCGCTTGCCGACCGGGGTGGCCCCCGGCTCACGGGTCACGACGACCTCGTGGCCCTTGCTCCGTATCCAGTCGGCCAGCGCTTCCACCTGGGTGGACTTGCCGGCGCCGTCGCCGCCCTCCAGGGCGATGAAGAACCCGGCGTCGGAGGCCGACTGCACCGGCTCACCGCCGCGCAGCGCCTCGCGCAGGTCGCGGCGCAGCGGTACGCCGCTGCGGTCGTCGGCCTTGGCCAGCACCACCGCGGCGACCGGCAGCAGCAGGGCGCCGACCAGCATCAGCGTGAAGGCGGCGCCGCCGTGGGCGAAGACGACCTCCCCGCCGGTGAGCCGGTGGGGGCCGATCAGGGCGGCCAGCACGGGGGCGGCGACCGCCCCGACGGCCACGGCCACCCGTACGACGGCCTGGAGGTGCTCGGTGACCCGGGACCGGCGGAACTCCTCGGTCTCCTGGTCGATCAGGGTGTGCCCGGTGTTGGCCGCGACGCCCGCGGCGGTGCCGGCGAGCAGCGACAGGAACAGGACGGTCGCCGTGTCCGGCACCAGGCCGGCCAGCAGCAGCGCGACGCCGGCCACCGCTATGGCCAGCGCCAGCAGACGGCGGCGGGACAGGGCGGGCAGCACCTTCCCGGCCTGGTTGGCGCGGATCCCGGCGGCGGTGCCGCCGACCAGCGCGAGGACGAACAGTGCGAAGGCGGCGGGGCCGCCGCCGAGGTCGAAGGCGTGCAGTACGGCCACGGCGGCGGCGCAGGACACCGCGCCGGCGACCGCGGCGCAGGCCAGCACCAGAAGGGGGACGGCGCCCGTACGGCCCGTGTCGGGCCGGTCGCCGGCCTTGGGGGCCCGCAGGCCCTCCAGGGGCGAACGGGGGCGCGGGGTCTTGCCGTCCGGCAGCACCAGCGGGAGCAGCAGCGAGATCGACGCCGCGAAGAGGCCGGCGGCCACGTACGAGCCGAGGGCGGCCTGGTTCCCGGCGAACCAGTCGATGCCGAGGCCGAGGGCCTTGCCGACCAGGGTCGCGGCCAGCAGCGCGGCGGCGGCGACGGGAAGCGCCGCGAAGGCCGTCCGCAGCGTCAGCCGGCGCAGGGCGTCCAGGTGGTCCGGGAGCGGCCGTACGGTCGCTCCCTCGGGCGGCGGCGCCGGCAGCAGCGCGGGCGCCGCGCTCTCCTTGGCCAGCGTCCACAGCCGCTCGGCGGCGCCGGCGACGAACACGGTGGCCAGCAGTGCGGTGAGGGCGTGGGCCGGGATCCAGTCGAGCCACAGCGGGGCGACGACGAAGAGCGCGAGGCGGACCCCGTCGGCGCCGACCATGGTCCAGCGGCGGTCGAGCTTGCCCCCGGAACCGACGAGTCCGGCCAGTGGGCCGAGGAGGACCGCGCCGAAGAGGAGGGTCGCGAGGATCCGGACGCCGAAGACCGCGGCGACGGCGAGGGCCGCTCCACGGTAGCCGCCGCCGAAGACCTCTTCGGAGACGGCCGCCTGAAGGGCCAGCAGCACCAGCACCAGGAGGGCGAGGGCGTCGCCGATGCCGCTCACCAGCTGGGCGCTCCACAGTCGCCGGAGCCTGGGGGTGCGCAGCAGTGCGCGCACCGCCCGCTCGCGGGAGTCGGCTGCTAGGGCTTCGTCGTAGGTCGGCTTCGCCGGGGCGGTCACGACCGTTGGCTGCTCGGCTCGCGTCATCCGCCCAGCCTATCCGCTGTGCCTGTGGGGTGCGGAAGGCCTGTGGACAACCCCCTCCGCGACCCCGCCCGGACACGGCGAGGGGCCCCGCACGCTTCCGCGCGGGGCCCCTCGTACGCGACCGGCCGGCCGAACCGGCCAGCCGAACCGGCCGATCGAAGCGGCTACTCGTCCGCCGTCGCGGTCGCCGTCTTCTTCGCGACCGTCTTCTTCGCCGTGGTCTTCTTCGCGGCGGCGGTCTTGGTCGCCGTCGTCGCCTTCTTCGCGGCCGCCTTCTTGGCCGGAGCCTTCTTGGCGGCCGGGGCCTTCTTCGCGGGAGCCTTCTTCGCGACCTTCTTGGCCGGCCCCTTCGCCCGCTTCTCCGCGAGCAGCTCGTAGCCCCGCTCCGGCGTGATCGTCTCGACGTCGTCGTCCCGCCGCAGCGTCGCGTTCGTCTCGCCGTCCGTCACGTACGGCCCGAAGCGGCCGTCCTTGACCACCACCGGCTTCTCGCTCACCGGGTCGGTGCCCAGCTCCTTCAGCGGCGGCTTGGCCGCCGCGCGGCCCCGCTGCTTCGGCTGCGCGTAGATGGCCAGGGCCTCGTCCAGCGTGATCGAGAACAGCTGGTCCTCGGTCTCCAGCGACCGCGAGTCCGTGCCCTTCTTCAGGTACGGGCCGTAGCGGCCGTTCTGGGCCGTGATCTCCACGCCCTCCGCGTCCACGCCGACGACCCGCGGCAGCGACATCAGCTTGAGCGCGTCGTCGAGCGTGACCGTGTCGAGGGACATGGACTGGAAGAGCGAGGCCGTCCGCGGCTTGACCGCGTTCTTGCCCGTCTTCGGCGTGCCCTCGGGCAGGATCTCCGTCACGTACGGGCCGTAGCGGCCGTCCTTGGCGACGATCTCGTTCCCGCTGACCGGGTCCTTGCCGAGCTCGAACTCACCGCTCGGCTTCGCGAACAGTTCCTCCGCGTACGCGACCGTCAGCTCGTCCGGAGCCATGTCCTCGGGCACGTCCGCACGCTGGTGGCCCTCCGCGTCCTTCTCGCCGCGCTCCACGTACGGCCCGTAGCGGCCGACCCGCAGCACGACCCCGTCGCCGACGGGGAAGGAGGAGATCTCCCGGGCGTCGATCGCGCCCAGGTCCGTGACCAGCTCCTTCAGGCCGCCGAGGTGGTCGCCGTCGGCCGGTACGACCTCGGAGGCGTCCTCCGCGCCGAAGTAGAACCGCTTCAGCCACGGCACGGATTGGGCCTCGCCCCGCGCGATGCGGTCGAGGTCGTCCTCCATCTTCGCCGTGAAGTCGTAGTCGACCAGGCGCCCGAAGTGCGTCTCCAGGAGGTTCACCACGGCGAAGGACAGGAAGGACGGCACGAGCGCCGTGCCCTTCTTGAAGACGTAGCCGCGGTCGAGGATGGTGCCGATGATCGACGCGTAGGTCGACGGACGGCCGATCTCGCGCTCTTCGAGCTCCTTGACCAGCGAGGCCTCGGTGTAGCGGGCCGGCGGCTTGGTCGAGTGCCCGTCCGCCGTGATCTCCTCGGCGGAGAGCGCGTCGCCCTCGGCGACCTGCGGCAGCCGCTTCTCGCGGTCGTCGAGCTCGGCGTTCGGGTCGTCCGCGCCCTCGACGTAGGCCTTCATGAAGCCGTGGAAGGTGATCGTCTTGCCGGAGGCCGAGAACTCGGCGTCGCGGCCGTCCGCGGCGCGGCCGCCGATCTTCACGGTGACCGAGTTGCCGACCGCGTCCTTCATCTGGGAAGCGACGGTCCGCTTCCAGATGAGTTCGTAGAGGCGGAACTGGTCGCCGGTCAGGCCCGTCTCGGCCGGAGTGCGGAAACGATCGCCCGAGGGGCGGATCGCCTCGTGCGCCTCCTGCGCGTTCTTGACCTTGCCCGCGTAGACCCGCGGCTTCTCCGGCAGGTAGTCGGCCCCGTAGAGCTGCGTGACCTGGGCGCGGGCCGCCGTGACGGCCGTCTCGGAGAGCGTCGTGGAGTCCGTACGCATATAGGTGATGAAGCCGTTCTCGTACAGCTTCTGGGCCACCTGCATGGTCGCCTTCGCACCGAAGCCCAGCTTGCGCGAGGCCTCCTGCTGGAGCGTCGTCGTACGGAACGGGGCGTACGGGGAGCGGCGGTACGGCTTGGACTCGACCGACCGGACGGCGAACGAGGCACTCTCCAGCGCGGCGGCCAGCGCCCGGGCGCCCGCTTCGTCGAGGTGCAGCACCTCGCTCTTCAGCGTCCCGGTCGAGCCGAAGTCGCGGCCCTGGGCGACGCGCTTGCCGTCCACCGAGTTCAGGCGGGCGACCAGCGTCGACGGGTCGGACGCGTCGCCGGCCCGGCCGGTGGAGAACGTGCCGGTCAGGTCCCAGTACTCGGCGGTGCGGAAGGCGATGCGCTCGCGTTCCTTCTCGACGACCATGCGCGTGGCCACCGACTGGACGCGGCCCGCCGACAGCTTCGGCATGACCTTCTTCCACAGGACCGGCGAGACCTCGTAGCCGTAGAGGCGGTCGAGGATGCGGCGGGTCTCCTGGGCGTCGACCATGCGCTGGTTGAGCTCGCGCGGGTTGGCGACGGCGTCGCGGATCGCGTCCTTGGTGATCTCGTGGAAGACCATCCGGTGGACGGGGACCTTGGGCTTGAGGACTTCCTGCAGGTGCCACGCGATGGCTTCGCCCTCGCGGTCCTCATCGGTGGCGAGGAAGAGTTCGTCGGACTCGGCCAGCAGCTCCTTGAGCTTCCTGACCTGGGCCTTCTTGTCGGCGTTGACGACGTAGATCGGCGCGAAGTCGTGCTCGACGTCCACGCCGAGGCGGCGGACCTCACCGGTGTACTTGTCGGGGACCTCGGCCGCGCCGCTGGGGAGGTCGCGGATGTGCCCGACGCTCGCCTCGACGACGTACCCGGGGCCGAGATAGCCCTTGATCGTCTTCGCCTTGGCAGGGGACTCGACGATGACGAGTCGGCGGCCGCCCTTTGCGGTCTCGCTAGTCGGGGACAACTTGGCTCTTCTCTCCGGTCGGCACTCGGTCGCAGTACGGCGACGCTGCGGAGTGTGACGGTACAACCCGCCCCCGTGTCAAACGGCACAAGCCCGCAACGGCCACTCGAACGGTAACCCGACAAGTGCCGTTTCTGCCGCCCGGATGCCGCGCCGGACCGTTCCCGGTCACCGGGCCGGGTGGCCGCGGGGCCGTCTGGCCCCGCTCCCGTACCCCTCCCGACGTCGGCGTTCGCCCGGCGGGCGGGGCGCCCCGCGCCTCGCGTCAGAGCCGGGCGAGGCACCACAGCCCGAGCGCCAGGAACACCGCGGCGGTGAGCAGGGTCACCGGAACGGCGACGACGGGGCGCACACCTTCGGCCACCGGCGCGCGGTGCACGGCGCGCGCCCCCGTCCAGAGCAGAAGAGCGGCCCCGAACAGCAGGAACACGACCGCCGCGAAGACCGCCGGACCGTTTTCCATGCCGCTCCCCTTACCCCCGGGCCGCTCCCGGGATCCCCCCGGATCCCGCTGCGCAGGAGCCTGGCAGGCACGGGGATACGGCGGGCGAACCCCGGGTTACATCCCGGGTCGCGTTAGGCCCCGGTGTCCCTCACCGGCTCCAGGAAGCCCTGCTCGACGAGCATCCGGATGGCCTCCGGCGTGCGGTCGCGCAGGACGATCGGGTCCTCCTGGACCAGCTGTGCGATCGCGTCCAGAATCCGCCCCGCGCTCAGTGAGCCGTCACACACTCCCGCGAACCCGGCGCCGACCGTGTCGACCTTGGTGGCACGCCGCATCCCGAGGTTCTGGCGGAGCACCACGTGCTCCGGATCCTCCGCGCCGGGCGCTCCGACCTGCTCCTGGACCACCTCGGCGGCGAGCAGGAAGTAGCCCTCCAGCAGCGCCGCGTCGTCGTGGTCCCGCAGGTAGTCCTGGCGGGCGAAATGAGCCAGGACCGTCTCGCCGAGGGGCTGCTCGACCGTGTGGGGCCACTCCTCGACCACGATCGAGGGCTCGGCCGCGTCCGACCGGCGCAGGGTGATCCAGCCGAAGCCGACGGCCCTGGTCTTGCGCGCCTCGAACTCGTCGAGCCACTCCTCGTACCGCCGGGCGTACGCCTCGGGGTCGTCCCGGTGGTCGCCCGCGTCGCGCAGCCACAGCTCCGCGTACTGCGTCACGTCCTGCACGTCGCGCTGCACGATCCACGCGTCGCAGCCCCGGGGCACCCAGGAGCGCAGCCGGTCGTGCCAGTCCTCGCCCTCCACGTGCTGCCAGTTGCCGAGGAACTGCGCGTACCCGCCCGGGTTGAGCCGTGCCCCGGCCTCCTGGACCAGGGTCCGGCACAGGTCGTCGCCGCCCATGCCGCCGTCCCGGTACGTGAGGCGGGCGCCCGGCGAGATCACGAACGGCGGGTTCGAGACGATCAGGTCGTAGGTGGCGTCGCCGACCGGCTCGAACAGCGACCCGGCGAGCAGCTCGGCCTCCGGGGCCCCGGACAGCGCCAGCGTCAGTCGGGTGAACTCCAGCGCCCTGGGATTGACGTCGGTCGCCGTCACCCGGGTCGCGTGCTGGGCTGTGTGCAGCGCCTGGATGCCCGAGCCGGTGCCGACGTCGAGCGCGGAGCCGACCGGGATCCGGACGGTGATCCCGGCCAGCGTGGTGGAGGCGCCCCCGACGCCGAGGACCACCCCCTCCTCGCGGCTGCCGATCCCGCCGGCCCCGCCGACGGCGCAGCCGAGGTCGGAGACGATGAACCAGTCCTCGCCGTCCGGTCCGCCGTACGGGCGTACGTCGACGGCCGCGCGCACCTCGTCGCCCTCGCGCCGCAGCCAGCCGTCGGCCAGGGCCGCCTCGACGGGCAGCGCGGCGGCGGCGTGCGCGTACGGCACGGAGCCCTGGAGCAGGAACAGCCGGACCAGGCTCGCGAGCGGACCGTCGCCGCCGCGCCGGGTGGCGCGCAGGGCGGGAACCGTCTCGCTGCGCGCCAGCGCGGCATAGGCGGGGGCGCCGAGCAGGTCGAGCAGGCCGTCGGCGGTGAAACCGGCGGCCAGCAGGGCGGTGCGCAGCTCGGCGGCATGGTCGGACGAGGGGAGGCTGGTGGTACTCACCCGCCCATTGTGTCCGCTGGCGGCGCCGATCCGTGCTGTGCGCGGGCCTCGGCGCGGTCCGGGCGCCACGGCGGGGTCCGGGCGGCCTCCGCCCGGACGCGGCCGGGCGTGCGGCAGGGCGGCCGCGGCCCCTCCCGGGACCCCGGCCGCCCTGTCGGCGCGCCGCGCGCGGGGCCGTACGGCGTCCCGCCGCGGGTGCGGCGGACGGCGTCGGCCGGCCCGGCTACTTGGGCGACGGCGCCGTGACCTGGCAGCCCTTCTGGCCGTTCATGGCCTTGTCCAGACCGCCCGCGTTGAGCTGCGTGAGGGCGTCCTTGCCGCCCTTGGTCGCGTTCTCCAGGCCGCCCGCGAGGGTCTTGAGGCCCTCGGCGAACTTGGTCTGGTCGTTGACGTCCAGGGCGTCCATCTGGGTCTTCAGGTCTGAGTAGCCCTTCGAGGTCTCCTCGAAGCCCTTGACCGCCGCGGCCTGGGTCGTCTGGCCGTCCTTGACCGGCGGGACTCCCGCCTCCTGCAGGGCGGTCCCCATCGTCTTGTACGACTCGGACATGGTCGCGAAGGCAGCCGAGTCGGTCTTCTGCACCTCGTCTGGCTTGCTGCTCTCCGTCGCCACGCGCTTGATCTCCGCGTTGGCCGTCTCGATCTTCTTGAGTTCGGGCTGCCACTGGTCGCAGACCTTCTTGGCCCAGGCGTCGGCCTTCTTGTCGCCGTCGTCCCCGGCGCAGCCGGACAGGACGAGCATCAGCACCGCACCGCCCGAGAAGGCGGCCGCAAGCTTCTTGTTCACCAGATTGGTCCCTTCGAAGGCTCTCGGCCCGGAAGATACACGCCCGCCATCCGGGGATGCACAAAGGCGGACAGGCGGCGCGTCAGTACGCACCGCCTGTCCGCCGTTCGGGCGTACCGCTTCCCCTGCCCAGCCCTGCCCGCCGACCGCCCGGGCTCGGGCCGGTACGGGGGCCGGGCTCGGGCCGGTACGGGGCCGGGGCTCGCGTCAGGAGACCGTCGCCGTGCCGGGCGCCTGGGCCACCCGCTCGGCGGCCCCGTCCTCGGACTCGTCCCCGACGGCGATGCCGCGGCGCTTGGACACGTACACCGCGCCGATGATGATGCCGATCGCGAGGATCGCGACGACCGCCCGTACGACCGGGCTGGAGTCGTCGCCGTAGCTGAACTGCACGATGGCCGGTGCGATCAGCAGCGCCACCAGGTTCATGACCTTGAGCAGCGGGTTGATCGCGGGTCCGGCGGTGTCCTTGAACGGGTCGCCGACCGTGTCGCCGATGACGACCGCGGCGTGCGCCTCGCTGCCCTTGCCGCCGTGGTGGCCGTCCTCGACCAGCTTCTTCGCGTTGTCCCAGGCCCCGCCGGAGTTCGCGAGGAACACCGCCATCAGAGTGCCCGTGCCGATGGCGCCCGCGAGGAAGGACCCGAGGGCCCCGACACCGAGGGAGAAGCCCACGGCGATCGGCGTGAGCACGGCGAGCAGGCCGGGCGTGGCGAGCTCGCGCAGCGCGTCCTTGGTGCAGATGTCCACGACGCGCCCGTACTCGGGCTTCTCGGTGTAGTCCATGATCCCGGGGTGCTCGCGGAACTGCCGGCGCACCTCGTAGACCACGGCGCCCGCGGAGCGGGAGACCGCGTTGATCGCCAGGCCCGAGAACAGGAACACGACCGCGGCGCCCAGGATCAGCCCGACCAGGTTGTTGGGCTGGCCGATGTCCAGGCTGAGGTTCATCTCCCCGGCCTTGGCGCCCACCTCCTTGACCGCGGTCGCGATCGCGTCGTTGTACGAGCCGAAGAGCGCGGCCGCGGCGAGCACGGCCGTGGCGATCGCGATCCCCTTGGTGATGGCCTTGGTGGTGTTGCCCACGGCGTCCAGGTCGGTGAGCACCTGCGCGCCGGCGCCCTCGACGTCGCCGGACATCTCGGCGATGCCCTGGGCGTTGTCGGATACGGGCCCGAAGGTGTCCATGGCGACGATGACGCCGACGGTGGTGAGCAGACCCGTGCCGGCCAGGGCCACCGCGAAGAGCGCGAGCATGATCGACGTGCCGCCGAGCAGGAACGCGCCGTAGACGCCGAGGCCGATGAGGAGCGCCGTGTAGACGGCGGACTCCAGGCCGACGGAGATCCCGGCGAGGACGACGGTGGCCGCACCGGTGAGGGAGGACTTGCCGATGTCCCGGACGGGCCGGCGGCTGGTCTCGGTGAAGTAGCCCGTGAGCTGCTGGATCAGGGCCGCGAGCACGATGCCGATGGCCACGGCGACGACGGCCAGTACGCGCGGGTCGCCCGGGTGGGCGGCGATCGCGGCGTCCTCGACGCCGACGAGCTCCTTGTAGGTGGCGGGCAGGTAGGCGTAGACGGCGATCGCGACCAGGACGAGCGAGATCACGGCGGAGATGAAGAAGCCCCGGTTGATCGCGGACATGCCGTTGCGGTCGGAGCGGCGCGGGGACACGGCGAAGATGCCGATCATCGCGGTGACGACGCCGATGGCGGGGACGATCAGCGGGAAGGCGAGGCCCAGGTCGCCGAAGGCCACCTTGCCGAGGATGAGTGCGGCCACGAGGGTGACGGCGTACGACTCGAAGAGGTCGGCGGCCATCCCCGCGCAGTCTCCGACGTTGTCGCCCACGTTGTCGGCGATGGTCGCGGCATTGCGCGGGTCGTCCTCCGGAATGCCCTTCTCGACCTTGCCGACCAGGTCGGCGCCGACGTCGGCGGCCTTGGTGAAGATTCCGCCGCCCACCCGCATGAACATCGCGATCAGCGCGGCTCCGAGGCCGAAGCCCTCCAGCACCTTGGGGGCGTCGGCGGCATAGACCAGGACGACGGACGAGGCTCCGAGGAGGCCCAGCCCGACGGTGAACATGCCGACCACGCCGCCCGTCCGGAAGGCGATCTTCATCGCCTTGTGGGAGACCTCGGTGAGGTCCTTGGCGGGCTCCCCCTCGGCCGGGGTGGCCTCGCGTGCGGCCGCGGCGACGCGCACGTTGGCGCGGACCGCCAGACGCATGCCGATGTAGCCGGTGCCCGCCGAGAAGAGAGCGCCGACGAGGAAGAACGCGGACCGTCCCGCCCGCTGCGACCAGTCGTCGGCGGGGAGCAGGAAGAGCAGGAAGAAGACCACGACGGCGAAGACGGCGAGGGTCCGCAGCTGCCGTCCGAGGTACGCGTTGGCACCCTCCTGCACGGCGGCGGCGATCTCCTTCATGCGGTCGGTTCCCTCGTCGGCGGCGAGGACCTGGCGGACCAGGATCTGCGCGACGACGAGCGCGGCCACGGCCACGGCCGCGATGACGATCACGATGAGCCGGTTGTCGTCGGTGAGTACTGCGGCTGCCAGATCAGTGGCGCGATCCGGCGCGATAGGGGTAAAGAGCCCCGTCATTCGTCCTCCTTGACGTGATGAGCTCAAGATGTGGACGGATTGTAGGGAGCGCACCCCGATCAAAACAGTACGCGGGAAACGCAATTGGCCTGCACTTGCCCCTCAGCAATAGATCACGTCACTCCATTACCCTCGAAAGTGGTAATGGGGCAAAAGCATTGACGACTGATCACCGATCAAGGGAAATGAAAAAGGCCCTGCTCAGCAGGGCCTTGACTGAAGATCAGACGATACGAGGGAATGCCGATTCAGTGGACCTACGGCAGGTCGGACGTCCCCGAAACGGGCCAGCTCATCCGGATGGTCCCGCCCGATTCCCCACTGGTCACCTCGACGTCGTCGACGAGCCCGCTGATCACGGCGAGGCCCATCTCGTCCTCCCCCTCGATGTCGGGGTCCAGGACGGCGTCGATGCCGGACACGGCGTCGACGGGACCGCCGGCCGGACCGGGAACCTCGTCGCCGACCTCGATGGAGAACACCTTCTCCTCGTCGGTCAGGACGACCCGGACGGGCGCGGTCAGCCCGTTGCCGCGATGCAGTCCGACGGCACGCGAACAGGCCTCGCCCACGGCGAGGCGGACCTCGTCGAGGACGGCTTCCTCGACACCGGCCCGGCGCGCCACGGCGGCCGCGACCAGGCGGGCCGTCCGGACGTGTTCGGGCTGGGCGCTGAAGCGCAGTTCAACGGTGGCCATGCGCGTCCCCCTCGGACTACGGGCGTGCCTTGACAGGGGACCGGGCCGACCATGGCCCGGTACCCCCGTTCTCCCTGCCGGCTGCTCGCCGTCGGGAGCGGTCAGTCAGTGGCGCTGACGGCGTCTTCCACCGAGGTGTGGATGGGAAACACCTTGGTCAGACCGGTAATACGGAAGATCTTCAGGATGCGCTCCTGGTTGCACACGAGGCGCAGCGAACCCTCGTGCGCGCGGACGCGCTTGAGGCCTCCCACGAGCACACCGAGTCCGGTGGAGTCGAGGAAGTCCACTCGCTCCATGTCGACAACCAGGTGGTAGCTGCCGTCGTTCACCAACTCCACCAACTGCTCGCGCAGCTTGGGCGCGGTATACACATCAATCTCGCCACCGACCTCTACGACCGTTCGGTCGCCGACAGTGCGAGTCGACAGGGACAGGTCCACGGATCCTCCAGCACCTTGCTATCGAGCGGCGCCCCCCAGGGGCCTCGCCACCCGGAGGTGGGCGAGGGATTGGCTGCCGCGAGGGCATTCAATCACTTA
Source organism: Streptomyces sp. NPDC048461 (assembly GCF_055587105.1). Lineage (NCBI taxonomy): Bacteria > Bacillati > Actinomycetota > Actinomycetes > Kitasatosporales > Streptomycetaceae > Streptomyces > Streptomyces sp. NPDC048461. The sequence goes on from NZ_JBVJGW010000009.1 coordinate 130,006, forward strand.
CCGGCAGGGACGCACGACGCCTTGGGACCATTGTCCCGCACGTCGGTGACACACTCGGTTCCAATGGCCAATACTCACCGCCCCGGTCGGCCCACGGCACCCGCGGACCCTCGACCCGCTCCCGACACGGTCCTGGACCGCCTGTCACGGGGGCCTTCCCGAGCTGCGCGCATCACCCATACGGAGCACTTGCCCCCTCGGGCGGGTCGTCATGCGGTCTGGCCCGATCGCATCCGAACGGATGTCGTAGCCGCCATCCAGGCCGCCGGAATCGAACACCCGTGGGAGCACCAGGCCGCGGTCGCCGAGCACGCCCTGGACGGCGAGTCCGTCGTGGTCGCCACCGGCACCGCCTCGGGCAAGTCCCTGGCCTACCTCGCGCCCGTGCTCTCCGCCCTCGCGGACGGCGCCGAGGCCCCCAACGGCAGGGGGGCCACCGCCCTGTACCTGGCCCCCACCAAGGCCCTGGCGGCCGACCAGCGCCGCGCCGTACGGGAACTGGCCGCGCCGCTCGGCAACGCCGTGCGCCCCGCCGTGTACGACGGGGACACCCCCGTCGAGGAGCGCGAATGGGTGCGGCAGTACGCCAATTACGTCCTCACCAACCCCGACATGCTGCACCGGGGGATCCTCCCCGCCCATCCCCGCTGGTCCTCCTTCCTGCGGGCCCTGCGCTACGTCGTCATCGACGAGTGCCACACCTACCGCGGCGTGTTCGGCTCCCACGTGGCCCAGGTCCTGCGCCGGCTGCGGCGGCTGTGCGCCCGCTACGGCTCCGATCCCGTCTTCCTGCTGGCCTCCGCCACCTCCAGCGATCCGGCCAGGGCCGCCTCCCGGCTGACCGGAACCCGCGTGATCGAGATCACCGACGACGCCTCCCCGCGCGGCGAGGTCGTCTTCGCCCTCTGGGAGCCCCCGCTCACCGATCTGCGGGGCGAAAAGGGCGCGCCGGTGCGCCGTACGGCCACGGCCGAGACCGCCGACCTGCTGACCGACCTGGTCGTGCAGGGCGTCCGTACGGTCGCCTTCGTCCGCTCCCGGCGCGGCGCCGAGCTGATCGCCGTGATCGCCCAGGAGCGCCTCGCGGCGGTGGACCGCTCGCTGGTCCGGCGGGTGGCCGCCTACCGGGGCGGCTACCTGCCCGAGGAGCGCCGGGCCCTGGAGCGGGCCCTGCACTCCGGCGAGCTGCTGGGACTGGCCGCCACGACGGCCCTGGAGCTGGGCGTGGACGTCTCGGGGCTGGACGCCGTCCTGATCACCGGATACCCCGGTACGCGGGCCTCCCTGTGGCAGCAGGCCGGCCGCGCCGGCCGCTCGGGGCAGGGCGCCCTGGCCGTGCTGATCGCCCGGGACGACCCGCTGGACACCTATCTGGTCCACCACCCGGAGGCGCTGTTCCGGCAGCCCGTGGAAGCCACGGTCCTGGACCCCGACAACCCGTACGTCCTCGCCCCCCACCTGTGCGCGGCGGCGGCCGAGCTGCCGCTGACCGACGCGGACCTGGAACTCTTCGGCCCGGCCACCAAGGAGCTCCTCCCGCAGCTCGAAGCGGCCAGGCTGCTGCGGCGCCGGGCGACGGCCTGGCACTGGACCCGCCGGGAGCGGGCCTCCGACCTGACCGACATCCGGGGCGGCGGCGGCCGACCGGTGCAGATCGTCGAGGCCTCGACCGGCAGGCTGCTGGGCACGGTCGACGAGGAGGCCGCCCACTCGGCCGTCCACGAGGGCGCCGTCCACCTCCACCAGGGCCGCACCTACCTGGTCAGGCAGCTCGACCTGGAGGACTCGGCAGCCCTCGTCGAGGAGGCGAACCCGCCCTTCTCCACCACGGCCCGCGACACCACCTCCATCTCCGTCCTGGAGACCGAGACCGAGATCCCGTGGGGCTCGGCCCGGCTCTGCTTCGGCTCCGTCGAGGTCACCCACCAGGTCGTCTCCTACCTGCGCCGCAAGCTGATCACCGGCGAGGTCCTGGGCGAGGCCAAGCTCGACCTGCCGCCCCGCACCCTGCGCACCCGGGCCGTCTGGTGGACGGTCACCGAGGACCAGCTCGACGAGGCCCGGATCAACCCGGAGATCCTCGGCGGCGCCCTGCACGCCGCCGAGCACGCCTCCATCGGCCTGCTCCCGCTGTTCGCCACCTGCGACCGCTGGGACATCGGCGGCGTCTCCGTGCCGCTGCACCCCGACACGCTCCTCCCCACGGTCTTCGTCTACGACGGCCACCCCGGCGGCGCGGGCTTCGCCGAGCGGGCCTTCCACACGGCCCGCGCCTGGCTGACCGCGACCCGCGACGCCATCGCCGCCTGCGAGTGCGAGGCCGGCTGCCCGTCCTGCATCCAGTCCCCCAAGTGCGGAAACGGCAACGAACCCCTCCACAAGCGCGGCGCCGTCCGCCTCCTCACCCGCCTCCTCTCGGAGTCCCCGGACCCCCCGGCGCCCTCCCTGCCCGAGGCCACCCCCGAGCCTTCCCGTCCGTGACCACGGGCCCGAGGGGCCGTCCGGGTGATCCGCCCGTCCCCGTCACGGCTCCCCCGGTCCCGGGCGGCCGGAGTCGGCGGGCGGGGCAGGCGGGCCGGTCGGGGAGATCGGGGAGGAACCGGCCGGGGTACGGCTCTCCGCGGGCGGGCCCGCGCGGGCCCGGATCCTCGGGCTGAAGGTGCCGGTGGCCGGGTGGGCGCTCACCTCGGCCACCTCGCCCAGGACCCGGCAGGAGCTCAGCGCCGCGTCCTGCGCCCGTGCCACCCGCCGGGCCGCGGCGCAGGCCGCCTCCGGCCCGTGGGCCCAGGACGCGGCCGCCGCGAGGGCCGCCAGGTCGGCCGCCGCCGCGGCCCGGTGGCGGGCCACCACGGCCTGCCCCAGCAGGAGCACGCCCCCGAACACGGCGCTGAGCACCGTCGTCACCAGGGCCGCCCACACCGTGGCCGACCCCCGGTCCCGGCTCACGGCGGCGGCCCCACGCTGTCCTCCGCCAAGGCCACCGCCCGGGCCCCGAGCCGCACGGGCAGGCCGCCCGGCCCCGGCGCCGGAGCCGCCACCCGGACCCGCCACAGGTCGCCCGCCCGCTCCAGCTCGACCTCCGCCCCCGGCGGGGCGGCCGCGCGCGCCGCGGCCACCGCCACCTCCACCGGCTCCGACCGGGCCGCGGCCCGGGCTCCGGCCCGGGCCGCGTCCACGCACCGGATCTGCGCGGCCGCCGCCATCAGCGCCCACACCAGCAGCGCCGCGAACAACACCAGCGCCGGGATCACCAGGGCGGCCTCAGCCGTCACATATCCCCGGTCGGACCCTTTTCCGCGTACGGCGGAGTTCTCCTCAGAACGGCACATCGAGCGCCTTCCCGATGGTCGACTGAAGGGCCGTGGAGACCACGTCGCTCGTCACCACCTTGTACAGAACCGCGGCGAACGCACAGGCCGCGATCGTGCCCATGGCGTATTCCGAAGTGGACATCCCTGCGTCGCCCCCACGGCCACTCCAAGCCGTCCGCACGCGGCACCAGATGATCCTCATGACAACTCCCTTTGATTTCCGTTGTAGACGTCCGTGATCAATGCGTTCTCAGGTTCCGGAGAGAAGTCCGGAGGCCATTCCGATCACCACCGGTGCCACCCCGATCGCGAGAAATGCGGGAAGGAAACACAGCCCCACCGGCGCGGTGACGAGCACCGCCGCCCGCTGCGCCCGCGCGCCCGCCTGCCTCGCCCGGTCCTCGCGGAGGCCCGAGGCGATCCGGGACACCGGTTCGGCCGCCGGAGCACCCGTCCGGGCCGCCCGCTCCAGGCAGTCCGCGAGCGCCCGGGCGCCCGGTATGCCGGCCAACCTCCCCCACGCGGAACCCGGTTCACCGCCGAGTCGCAGCTCCGCCCCGGACCGGGCCAGCGCCTCGCCCACCGGCCCGCCGAGCGACTCGCCCACCACCTCCGCCGCCTCCACCGGCCCCGCCCCGGCCGCCAGGCAGGCGGCCAGCAGATCGGCCGCGACCGGCAACTGGCGCTCCGCCTCACCCGGATCGACTGCGAGCTGTGGCCGCGGCGCGGCCTGCCGGCGCCACACCCCGGCCGCCGCCACGGCTCCCACGGCCGGACCCCAGAGCCCGCCGATCAGTACCCAGGCCGCGAGGAGCACCCCGGCCGGGGCGGCCCACACCGTCCACAGCCTCCGCAGCCGCGAACGCGACACGGGCGCCGCCCGGCGGGCCCGTTCCGCTCCCAGCAGGGCCGCCACCCGACGGCGCACCGCCCGGGCACGGACCCTTCCCGTCACCGCCGACACCGCGCACACCGCCACCGGCACGAGGCACAGTGCCGTCCCCAGCCTGTGGACCTCGACTGCGGCCATCACCGCTCCCCCGTCCGCACGATCCGCCGGCACCACAGGATCCCCAGCCCCTCCAGCACCCCGCCCGCCAGCAGGCAGCCCCAGCCCATCGGAGTGTGCAGCAGGACCCGCAGCGGATCCGCCCCCAGCCCGGTGCCGATCAGGAGGCCCACCAGCGGCAGCAGCGCGAGGACCACCGCCGTCGACCTGGCGCCCGCCAACTGGGCCCGCAACGACTCCCGCCGGTCCCGCTCGGCCCGCAGGGCCCCTTCCAGCCGGTCCAGCCCGGCGGCCAGTCCGGCGCCCCCGTCGACCGACACCCGCCAGCAGGCCGCCATGCCCGCCAGTCCCTCCGCGCCCGGCTCCCGAGCCGCGTGCCGCAGCGCCGCCGGGACGTCGCCGCCGAACGCCGCGGCGGCCAGCACCCCCGCCTCCGCGGCGCCCGGACCTCCCGGCCCGGCCGCCGAACGCCGCATCGCCGCCGTCAGCGCCTGACCCGGCTGGGCGCCCGCCCGCAGCTCGCCCACCGCCGCACCGCACAGCGCCACCACCTCGGCGGCCCGCGCCGACCGGGCCCGCTCCCGCGCCCGGATCCGCAGCCACCGGCGCACCAAGGGCACCGCGGCCGCTCCCGCCGCCAACGGGATCACCGACCCGCCGGCCACCGCGACCAGCAGCCCGGCCCCGAAGCAGACCCACTCCGGCCGGCGTTCCGCCGCGCGCACCCGTACGGCAGCCGCCGCCCGATCGCGGCGGGAGGGCCCGCGCACCCGCGCCGGGCCGACCCCGGCGAGCACCACCCTGGTCCGCCGGGACGCACGGTCTCCCCCGGCGAACAGCCAGGCCGCCGTTCCCGCGCACAGCACCCCCGAGAACACCGGGACGGACAGCACCGCCCCCGCGCTCACCGGGCACCCCGCAGCAGCGGACGCAGCCGCTCCCAGCCCCGCTCCCGCACGAAGCCGCGCGCACCCCACCGCAGCGCCGGAACGGTGACCACGAGTCCGGCGGCGTCCCGTTCCAGCACGTGCACCTCGGCCACCCGGCGGCGCCCCTCGCGGTCCCGGACCAGATGGACCACCAGGGTCAGCGCGGCCGCCAACTGACTGTGCAGGGCCGCCCGGTCGAGCCCCGCAGCCGTACCAAGGGCCTCCAGCCGGGCCGGAACATGGGCGGCGGCGTTCGCGTGAACCGTGCCGCAACCCCCCTCGTGCCCGGTGTTCAGGGCGGCCAGCAGGTCCGCCACCTCGGCGCCCCGCACCTCTCCGACCACCAGCCGGTCGGGCCGCATCCGCAGCGCCTGGCGGACCAGGTCCGCCAGGGTGACCAGGCCGGCCCCCTCCTGGTTGGCCGGGCGGGTCTCCAGCCGCACCACGTGCGGGTGGTCGGGCCGCAGTTCGGCCGAGTCCTCGGCGAGCACGATCCGCTCGCCGGGCCCGACCAGCCCCAACAGGGCACTGAGCAGAGTGGTCTTGCCGGTGCCCGTGCCCCCGGAGACCAGGAACGACAACCGGGCCTCGACCATGTCCCGGAGCAGCCGGTGCCCGCCGGGCGGCAGCGTCCCGGCCGCGACGAGCTCCTCCAGGGTGAAGGCCCGCGGCCGGACCACCCGCAAGGAGAGGCAGGCCGACCCGACGGCGACCGGCGGCAGCACGGCGTGCAGCCGGGTGCCGTCCGGCATCCGGGCGTCCACCCAGGGCCGCGCGTCGTCCAGCCGCCGCCCCGCCACGGCGGCCAGCCGCTGGGCGAGCCGGCGCACGGCATCGGCGCCGGTGAAGGTCACCCCGGTCAGTTCCAGGCCGCCGCCCCGGTCCACCCACACCCGGTCGGGGGCCGCGACCAGTACGTCGGTGACCTCGGGGTCGGTGAGCAGCGCCTCCAGCGGTCCCGCGCCGACCAGTTCGGACCGCAGCTCCGCTGCGACACCCAGCACTTCCGCGTCACCCAGCAGCCGCCCCTGGGCCCGCAGGGCCGCCGCCACCCTGGCCGGCGTCGGCTCCGCCCCGCTCTCGGCGAGCCGCCGGCGCACCGCGTCCAGCAGTACCGCGCTCATGCCGGCACCCCCTGGGCGGGACCGAGCGCCCGCTGCCAGAAGCCGTCGCAGAAGCGGGCCAGCGCTCCCCGCCCCTGCGCCCCCGGCGGTTCCCCCTCGGCCACCCGCCCGGGGAGCCCCACCTCGACCGGCACCTCTCCGGCCAGCGGCACCCCCAACAGCCCCGCCACGTCATCCGGTTCGAGGCCCGCGGGGCAGCGGCCCCGTACGACGACGCGGACGTCCCGGGCCGCCATCCGCACCCCGGCCGCGACCCGCCCCGCGGCGGCCACGGCACGCAGCTCGCCCGGCACCACCATCAGCACCAGGTCCAGCTGGGCCAGCACTTCGGCCACCGCCTCGTCCACCCGCCGGGGCAGGTCGACCACGACCACCCCGCCGCGCCGGCGCGCGGCAGCGACCACCGACCGCGTCGCGGCGGGCGGCACCGACACCCGCTCCCCCCGGTCCCAGCTGAGCACCCGCAGCGCGTGCAGTTCGGGCAGGGACTCCTCCAGCGCCCCGGCACCGACCCGGCCCCGCGAGGCCGCGAAGTCCGGCCAGCGCAGCCCCTGTACGGACTCGCCGCCGAGCAGGACGTCGATGCCCCCGCCGAGCGGGTCGCCGTCGATGAGGATGGTCCGCTCCCCGGCGCGGGCCGCCCGTAAGGCCAGCGCACACGCGAGGGTGGAGGCCCCCGCGCCGCCGCTGCCGCCGATCACCCCGACGGCGAGGGCCGGCCGCCCTGCTCCTTCCACCACGTCGGCGATGCGGTCGACGAGGCGGCTCTCCGCGTCCGGGAGCCGGAGCACCTCCTCGGCACCGATCTCCAGCGCGCGTTGCCAGACCAGCGGGTCGTCCAGGTCCCTGCCGACGAGGAGCACCCCGTCCCGGCGCGGGGCTCCCCGCACCCGGCGGGCCGCGTCGTCCCCGACCAGCACCAGCGGCGCCGACTCCCAGCCGGCGCCACCGCCGTCCGCCGCGGCACCGGCTCCCTCCGTCTCCCGGTCACCGCCCGGCCCGCCGGCCCGCTCCGGCAGCGCGTGGTGCACGTGCGGCTCGGCCCCCGCCGCGGCGCACAGGCGCAGCAGGTCGTCGAGCAGCAGGGGATCCTCCGTGATGATCAGCGGCCGGCCGCCCGCGGGCCCGCCCGCCGGACCCCGCCCCGCACCGCCCGCCGCACCGGCTTTCCAGCGGGTCGCCGAACCGGTCCGCTTCCCTGCCACCGCGTTTTCCGGCACTTCATACGACTTCGATCGCGCCACGATCTCCGCCCCCTTCTCGCCACATATCCGAGCGCCGCGGACTTCGCGGCCCTCATCACGGTGCAGCCATCGGGGATATCAAGTGGATCTTGCTGAAAAACTGTGGACAACGGTCCGATTGTGAATATCCCGGTCACCCTCACAGGTGAGTTCCAGAGCGCGGCGGAACCACTACGCAGCGTCACGAGTCTGATGGGGTGAGGGCCTTCGCCACGCAGGCCCCGTCACGAGGAGAGGGGCCGGGAGATGGTCACTTGGGGCCGAAGGCAGGGACGCGAACCGCGTCCGGACATGCGACGACCCCCGCCGGGGGGGAGAGCGGGGGTCGTCCCCACGGTCCGACTCGGGGGGGGGAGGAGCCAGACCGGGTTAGCACGGTCGCGAACGATCCGTGACTTCCATGGTGTACCCGAGAGCCTTCTCAGGCAAACCCACGCGCCACACCTTACGCCGAATGGTGGGCGCATATGCTCGGGGCGTGGAAAATCAGCCCTTGCCGCACTCCTCGCCTCGCACCGCAGCCTTCTTCGACCTGGACAAGACGGTCATTGCGAAGTCGAGCACCCTGACGTTCAGCAAGTCCTTCTACCAGGGCGGCCTGATCAACCGGCGAGCCGTACTGCGCACCGCGTACACGCAGTTCATCTTCCTGGCCGGCGGAGCCGACCACGACCAGATGGAACGGATGCGGGAGTACCTGTCCGCCCTCTGCAAGGGGTGGAACGTGCAGCAGGTGCGGGAGATCGTCGCGGAAGCCCTGCACGACCTCATCGACCCGATCATCTACGACGAGGCCGCGTCCCTCATCGAGGCCCACCACACGGCCGGCCGCGACGTGGTGATCGTCTCGACCTCCGGAGCGGAAGTCGTCGAGCCCATCGGGGAGATGCTCGGCGCCGACCGGGTCGTCGCCACCCGCATGGTCGTGGGCGACGACGGCTGCTTCACCGGCGAGATCGAGTACTACGCCTACGGACCGACCAAGGCGGAAGCACTCCGCGAGCTCGCGGAGTCCGAGGGCTACGACCTGTCCCGGTGCTACGCCTACAGCGACTCCGCCACCGACGTCCCGATGCTGGAGGCGGTCGGACACCCGCACGCCGTCAACCCCGACCGGGCGCTGCGCCGGGAGGCCGTGGCCCGGGAGTGGCCCGTCCTGGTCTTCAACCGCCCCGTACGGCTCAAGCAGCGGCTGCCCGGGCTGTCGATGCCTCCGCGGCCCGCACTGGTCGCAGCGGCGGCCGTGGGAGCGGCGGCGGCCGCGGGGCTCGTCTGGTACGCAAGCCGGCGCCGGGCCGGCGTGCGCGCCCTGGCCGCCTCCCGCTGACCCGAACTCCGCCCCATTCGTCCGCGCTCGTCCCGGAAAGTAAAGAAGTGGGGCCAGGGGTTCCGGATATCTCCGAAGCGGAGTACAAAGGAATCAACGGCCCGCGAGACCAAAGAACATCCGAGAGGATCATCTTTAAAACGCAGTAAGGCCCACGGACCGATGCATGAGCGCCGAGCACCCACGCGACGTCGACCCGTCGATTACGGGCCAGCCGCACCAGGTGACGGGCAAAGTCCCGACCTGATGGGCAATTTTCGAGGACGCTTGGTAACTGGACGCGCATGTCAGCGGCGACACCAAAGCAAGACGGTGTCGCCGCAACCCCTGTCCGGGGGGAAATGCGAGGCCGGGCCCCGCCGGGAGCCACCCCCGCGGGAGACCTCAGGCCGCGCCTCGCTGCAGGGCTTCGCAGACCGCCGTCGACTCCCGGACGCCGAGTTCGACCGCACGGCCGCAGTGGGCGATCCAGGCGGCCATCCCCTCACCCGTCCCCGAGACGTAGCCCCCGAAGGCCTCCAGGTACGCCTCGGTGCCCTGCTCCGCATGTCCGGCCTCCGCCGGGCAGATCGCCTTCGGGTCCAGTCCGCTGTTGATCAGGACGATGCGCTCGGCCGCCCGCGCGACCAGGCCGTTGTACGAGCCGAAGGGCCGCAGCGCCAGCAGCTCGCCGTGCACCACCGCGGCCGTGATCAGCGCCGGGGCCGGACCGCCCGCGATGATCAGCCGGGACAGCCCGTCGAGGCGCCCCGCCACCTCCTCCGCGCTCGGCAGCGGAAGGTCCACCAGGGGTTCGTTCACCGGCTCGCCCGCGAGCCGCGGCCGCCCCACCACGTCCCCGTCGGCCGTCGACCCCGACGCCACCAGGTGCAGGCGCGCCAGGACACGGAGCGGCGACTGGCGCCAGATGCTCAGCAACTGGCCGGCCTCCGCCGTGAGCCGCAGCGCCGCGCCCAGCGTCAGCGCCTCCGGCTCCGACCCGAAGTCGGTGCGGCGGCGCACCTCCTCCAGCGCCCAGTCGGCACCGGACAGTGCCGCGCTCCCGCGGGCACCGCGCAGCGCGGCCTCCGAGGTGATCTCCGCACTGCGCCGGCGCATCACCCGGTGCCCGTAGACCCGGTCCACGGCCTTGCGTACGGAATCGACGGAACCGGCGACACCCGGAAGACCGGCCAGCGGGGCCAGCGGGTCAGCAGCGCTACTCATAAGTAGGGAGCCTACGCACTGCGCCCCCGTAGCACCGACCCCTCCTTGGAGTGGTCTTCTTCACTCACCTCGACCACACCCCGCTATCGTTCCACTACGCTTGGTGAACATGAAGATCGCTTTCGTGGGAAAGGGCGGCAGCGGCAAGACCACGCTGTCCTCCCTCTTCATCCGCCACCTCGCCGCCAATGAAGCTCCCGTCGTCGCGGTGGACGCCGACATCAACCAACACCTGGGCGCCGCGCTCGGCCTCGGCGACGCCGAGGCGGCGGAGCTGCCCGCGCTGGGCGCGCACCTGCCCCTGATCAAGGAGTACCTGCGGGGATCCAACCCGCGGATCGCGTCCGCCGACACGATGATCAAGACCACCCCGCCCGGCCGCGGCTCGCGCCTGCTGAGCGTCACCGGCGACAACCCGGTGTACGAGGCCTGCGCGCGCACGCTGCTGCTCGACGGCGACCCCGTACGCCTCATGGCCACCGGGCCGTTCACCGAGGCCGACCTGGGGGTGGCCTGCTACCACTCGAAGGTCGGGGCGGTCGAGCTCTGCCTGAACCACCTCGTCGACGGCCCCGACGAGTACGTGGTCGTCGACATGACGGCCGGGTCGGACTCCTTCGCCTCGGGCATGTTCACCCGCTTCGACGTGACCTTCCTCGTGGCCGAGCCGACCCGCAAGGGGATCTCCGTCTACCGCCAGTACAAGGAGTACGCGCGGGACTTCGGGGTGGAGCTCAAGGTCGTCGGGAACAAGGTGCAGGGACCCGAGGACATCGAGTTCCTGCAGGACGAGGTCGGCGAGGACCTGCTGGTCACCGTCGGGCACTCGGACTGGGTGCGGGCGATGGAGAAGGGCCGCCCGGCCGCCTTCGAGCTGCTGGAGGCCACCAACCGGCTCGCCCTGCAGGCCCTCCAGGACGCGGCCGACGACTCCTACGCGCAGCGCGACTGGGACCGGTACACCGAGCAGATGGTCCGGTTCCACCTGAAGAACGCCGAGAGCTGGGGGAACGCCAAGACCGGGGTCGACCTGGCGGACCAGGTCGACCCCGGTTTCGTGCTCCACGAGGGGGTGGAGCACGCGGCGGACGCCGAGGCTCTGGTCAGCCCTCGTCCGCAGCCGCTTCAGCCTGCTCCGCAGCCGGCTTGACGTCCGCGGGGGCGGCCGGCTTCGCCGGCGGCCCCGCGGTCAGGAACGTGCCCCAGCCCTGCTTCGGGGTCTCGCCGACGTCGAGGGTGCGCATCCACTCCAGGGCCTTCGGGTCCTGCGCGTCCAGCCAGTCCGCCAGCTCGCGGAACGGCACGCAGCGGACCTCGGGCTTGGTGCACATGCCCTTGATCGACTCCTCGATGGCACGCATGTAGGTGCCGCCGTTCCAGGATTCGAAGTGGTTGCCGATGATCAGCGGCGCGCGGTTGCCCTGGTAGACCCGGTCGAAGGCCTGCCGCAGGCCGTCGCGCATCTGGTCGCCCCAGTACTGGTGCTGCGAGGGGTCGCCCTGCGAGGTCGTCCCGGACTGGTTGACCATGTAGTTGTAGTCCATGCTCAGGGTGTCGAAGGCCCGGCCGGGCATCGGGACCAGCTGCAGCGGGAGGTCCCAGAGGCCGTCGGTCTTCTTGGGCCAGATCTGCTTGCTGATGCCGCTGGAGTCGTAGCGGAAGCCCATGTCCTTGGCTGCCAGCATGAAGTTCTTCTGGCCTTCGAGGCACGGGGTGCGGGCCCCGATGAGCTCCTTGTCGTAGTCGAAGGGGAGCGCCTCCATCGCCTTCAGGCCCGCGTTCGTCTTCCAGTTCTTGACGAAGGACTTGGCCTGGTTGATCTCGCTCTTCCACTCCTCCACGGACCAGGTGCCCACGCCGCCCTCGGGGCCGCAGAAGTGCCCGTTGAAGTGGGTGCCGATCTCGTTGCCCTCCAGCCAGGCCCCGCGCACCTGGGTGGCGGTGTCCTTGATGCCCTGGAGGTCGCCGAAACCGATGTCCGAGCGGCCCGCGGAGTGCTGCGGGGCGGTGTAGAGGGAGCGCTTCTCCTCCGGGAGCATGTACACGCCGCTGAGGAAGTACGTCATCCGCGCGTTGTACTGCTTGCCGACCTCGCGGAAGTGCGAGAACAGCTTCTGGCTGTCCTCGCCGGCGCCGTCCCACGAGAACACCACGAACTGGGGCGGCTTCTCGCCCGGCTTCAGCTTCTGCGGCTTCTGTACGTTCGGCTGCGATCCGGTGTACGCGGTCGAGCCGTCACCGATGAGCCGGTTGACGCTGCCGGGGGCCTCCGGGGCGGCGGCGCCCTTCCTGGCGTTCTGGCCCCCGGGGGCCGGGGGCTTGGCGGGCTCGGAGGAGCTGCAGCCGGCAACCCCCAGCACCAGCGCCGTGGCGACCAGGCCGCCGGCGATCTTCTTCGTGGCGGCGATCATCCGCCCCACCTCTCCCTCGCAGTTCCATCGCAGGACTTCCGCGCCGCAACGTCCCATGCGGTCCACCGTGAGGAAGGTATGACAAGCCGGACAAAATGCTTATTCACCCTTGCGTGCTAATTCGTAGCCTATTTGCCCCCATTACCCACCACCCCTCTTTACTCTCCATTACCATCCATTTACCGAGTGTTGAGACTCCCGCCGCTTCACCCCTCCCCCGAGGAGACGGGACCTGATGACAGCCACTTCCCCCCTCCGCACCCGCGACAAGGCCCGCGAGGACCTCTCCGCGGACCTCTCCGCCTCCATCGCCGTCTTCCTGATCGCCCTGCCGCTCTCGCTCGGCATCGCCCTGGCCACCGGAGCGCCGCTCCAGGCGGGCCTGGTCGCCGCGGCGGTCGGCGGAATCGTCGCCGGCCGGCTCGGCGGCGCCCCGCTCCAGGTGAGCGGGCCCGCGGCCGGACTCACCGTCGTCACCGCCGAGTTGATCCAGCACTACGGCTGGCGCACCACCTGCGCGATCACCGTTCTCGCGGGCTGCTGCCAGCTGGGGCTCGCCGCGCTGCGCACCGCCCGGTCGGCGCTCATGGTCAGTCCGGCCATCGTGCACGGCATGCTCGCGGGCATCGGCGTGACCATCGCGCTCGCCCAGCTGCACATCGTGCTCGGCGGCACCCCGCAGAGCTCCGCCGTGGCCAACGTGAAGGGCCTACCCGGGCAGTTGGCCGATCTACACCCGGCCGCGCTCGGCGTCAGCGCGCTGACCCTGGTGGTCCTGCTCGGCTGGCCGCGGCTGCCCGGGCGGGCGGGCCGCGCCCTGCGCAAGGTTCCGGCCGCGCTCGCCGCCGTCGCCACGGCCACCGCCTTCGCCGCCCTGGCCGGGCTCACCCTCCCCCGGGTGGACCTGCCGTCCTGGCGCAGTCACGCCCTGCCCGAGCTGCCCGAGGGCCCCGTGCTCGGCCTCATCGCCGCCGTACTGACCATCACCCTCGTCGGCAGTGTGGAGTCCCTGCTGTCGGCGGTCGCCACCGACAAGCTGATCGCCTCCGAGCGGGGCACCACCAACCGCCCGCCGCGCGCCGACCTCAACCGGGAACTGCGCGGCCAGGGCGCCGCGAACATCGTCTCCGGGGCCCTGGGAGGGCTGCCCATCACGGGTGTGGCCGTCCGCAGCGTGGCCAACGTCAAGTCCGGGGCGGCCAGCCGCAGGTCCTCGATGATGCACGGCTTCTGGGTGCTGCTGGCGGCCGGACTGCTCGTGCCCGTCCTCGACCTCATCCCGCTGGCCGCGCTGGCCGCGCTGGTCATGGCCGTCGGCGTGCAGATGGTCAGCATCACGCACCTGCGCAGCGTCACCCGGCACCGGGAGGTCCTCGTCTACGGGACGACCATCGCGGCCGTGGTGCTCGGCGGCGTCCTGGAGGGCGTGGCCGTCGGCATCGCGGTGGCCGTGGCCCTGGCCCTGCACCGGCTGGCCCGGACCCGGATCACCCTGGAGCACCTGGAGGACGGGACCCACCGGGTCTGTGCGCGCGGCCAGTTGACCTTCCTCGCCGTGCCGCGGCTGAGCCGGGTGCTGAACCAGATCCCGCACGACCGGCACGCGGTGATCGAGCTGGACGGCTCGTTCATGGACCACGCGGCCTACGAGACGCTGCAGGACTGGCAGGACTCCCACCTCGCGCACGGTGGCTCGCTGGAGGTCAGCGGGCGCTCCGGGGCCGCGGCGCACGCCTCCGAGGAAGACCGGGCCGACCGGGCCGGCCTCCTCGCCGGCACCGGCATCGACGCCGATGGCGGGGACGCCGACGGGCCCGCGGGCCGTAGCGACCGCTCGGACCGCGCGGGCCTCGCCGACCGCGTCCAGCGCGACCGGTCCCGGCGCTCGCCCCAGCGCGGGGGGCACCAGTGCTGCCGGCCGTGGACCCCCTGGCAGAACCACTGCGACCACCGGACCACGGGAAGCCGTACGGCCCCGGCGGAGGCGGAGACGGCGAGGACCGCGGGGACCCAGGAGACGGCCGAGGCCGCGCAGTCCCCGGCCGCGGCGCCCCGCCGGCGCGGCGCCGGCCAGCTGGCCAGCGGGATCGGCGCCTTCCAGCGCGACACGGCGCCCCACGTGCGGGACGAGCTGGCGCGCCTGGCCCGCGAGGGTCAGCGCCCCTCTCAGCTCTTCCTGACCTGCGCGGACTCCCGCCTGGTGACGAGCATGATCACGGCGAGCGGTCCGGGCGACCTGTTCACCGTCCGCAACGTCGGCAACCTCGTCCCGATGCCGGGTGCCGAGTCCGGGGACGACTCGGTCGCGGCGGCCATCGAGTACGCCGTGGACGTGCTCCAGGTGGACAGCATCACGGTGTGCGGGCACTCGGGCTGCGGGGCCATGCAGGCGCTGCTGAGCTCCTCGCCCTCGACCCCGATGACCCCGCTGCGCCGCTGGCTGCGGCACGGTCTGCCCAGCCTGGAGCGGATGGCCAGCCGCCACCACGCCTGGGCCCGGATCGCGGGCCGCCTCCCGGCGGATGCCGTGGAGCAGCTGTGCCTGACCAACGTGGTGCAGCAGCTGGAGCACCTGAAGGCCCACGAATCGGTGGCCCGCAGGCTCGCCGAGGGCACGCTGGAGCTGCACGGGATGTACTTCCACGTGGGTGAGGCCCAGGCCTACCTGCTGTCCGAAGGCCAGGACTTCTTCGACTGCCGGGTCTTCGACAGCGTCGGTCAGGTCGGTCCGGTCGGTCAGAACGCCTGAACCGATACCCTCCCGTATCCGTGCCACCGTTCGGCCCCTTCCCGCATCCTGCTGCCGGGGAGGGGCCCTTCGTGCGCCGGACGCCGCGGTCCGGACACCGTTCGCGTGCGGCCCCAGACGTGCTATAGGTCTAAACCAATTCCCGGTTACCCCTTGTCACCTGGGCCTCCGACTGATGAGCTATGCCCGGGGACACAACGGACACCCTGGGAAAGGGAGATGTCGTGAGCAATGAAAGCCTGGCCAATCTGCTCAAGGAGGAGCGGCGGTTCGCACCGCCTGCCGATCTGGCCACCGCCGCCAACGTGACACAGGCTGCGTACGCACAGGCCGACGCGGACCGGCTGGGCTTCTGGGCCGAGCAGGCGCGCCGCCTGAGCTGGGACACGGAGCCCACCGAGACGCTCGACTGGAGCAACCCGCCCTTCGCGAAGTGGTTCGCGGACGGCAAGCTGAACGTCGCGTACAACTGCGTGGACCGCCACGTCGAGGCCGGCAACGGCGACCGCGTCGCCATCCACTTCGAGGGCGAGCCCGGCGACAGCCGCTCGATCACCTACGCCGAGCTCAAGGACGAGGTCTCCAGGGCCGCCAACGCCCTGACCGAGCTGGGCGTGCGGGCCGGCGACCGCGTCGCCGTCTACCTGCCGATGATCCCCGAGGCGGTCGTCGCAATGCTCGCGTGCGCCCGCGTGGGCGCCGCGCACTCCGTGGTCTTCGGCGGTTTCTCCGCCGACGCCGTCGCCTCCCGCATCCAGGACGCCGACGCGAAGCTCGTGATCACCGCCGACGGCGGATACCGCCGCGGCAAGCCGAGCGCGCTCAAGCCCGCCATCGACGCCGCCGTCGCCAAGTGCCCGCAGGTCGAGCACGTGCTCGTCGTACGCCGCACCGGCCAGGACACCGCCTTCACCGAGGGCCGCGACGTCTGGTGGCACGACGTGGTCGGCCGCCAGTCCGCCGAGCACGCCCCGCAGGCCTTCGACGCCGAGCACCCGCTCTTCATCCTCTACACCTCGGGGACCACCGGGAAGCCCAAGGGCATCCTGCACACCTCGGGCGGCTACCTCACGCAGGCGGCCTACACCCACCACGCCGTCTTCGACCTCAAGCCGGAGAGCGACGTCTACTGGTGCACCGCCGACATCGGCTGGGTGACCGGGCACTCGTACATCGTCTACGGGCCGCTCGCGAACGGCGCCACCCAGGTGATCTACGAGGGCACGCCGGACACCCCGCACCAGGGCCGGTTCTGGGAGGTCGTGCAGAAGTACGGCGTCACCATCCTCTACACGGCGCCCACGGCCATCCGGACGTTCATGAAGTGGGGCGACGACATCCCCGCGAAGTTCGACCTCTCCAGCCTGCGCGTGCTCGGCTCGGTCGGCGAACCCATCAACCCCGAGGCCTGGATCTGGTACCGCAAGCACATCGGCGGCGACCGCTGTCCGATCGTGGACACCTGGTGGCAGACCGAGACCGGCGCGATGATGATCTCCCCGCTGCCGGGCGTCACCGAGACCAAGCCGGGCTCCGCCCAGCGCGCGCTGCCCGGCATCGCCGCCACCGTCGTGGACGACGAGGCGAACGAGGTCCCGAACGGCGGGGGCGGCTACCTCGTCCTCACCGAGCCGTGGCCCTCCATGCTGCGCACCATCTGGGGCGACGACCAGCGCTTCATCGACACCTACTGGTCCCGCTTCGAGGGCAAGTACTTCGCGGGCGACGGCGCCAAGAAGGACGACGACGGCGACATCTGGCTGCTCGGCCGGGTGGACGACGTCATGCTGGTCTCCGGCCACAACATCTCCACGACCGAGGTCGAGTCGGCGCTCGTCTCGCACCCCTCGGTCGCCGAGGCGGCCGTCGTCGGCGCGAACGACGAGACCACCGGTCAGGCCATCGTGGCCTTCGTCATCCTGCGCGGCAGCGCCTCCGAGACCGACACCCTGGTCGCGGAGCTGCGGAACCACGTGGGCGCCACGCTCGGCCCCATCGCCAAGCCGAAGCGCATCCTGCCGGTGCAGGAGCTGCCGAAGACCCGTTCGGGCAAGATCATGCGCCGCCTGCTGCGCGACGTGGCGGAGAACCGCGCGGTCGGTGACGTCACCACGCTGGCCGACTCCTCGGTCATGGACCTGATCCAGTCCAAGCTCCCGGCCGCCGGCAGCGAGGACTGACGACGGCGGGTCCACGGCCCCGGGGGGCGTCCGGCGCGTCACGCGCGGGACGCCCCCCGTCCGTTTAGGGTGATGATCACCCGATACGACTGTGCGGCCCTGTAAAGTAAGCGAACCGTCAACAAGCGACGTCTCAACGGACGTCCGAACAGAGCGAACAACACAGGGTGCGCCGGGAAGTCTGGTCGGCAACTGCATGAGCCATGCCGTCGACCAACCGGAGGTGCCCCACCGTGGACACGCCCACCCCCAGCCGCAAGTTCCTCGGCCGGATGTCGCTGCCCGAGCGCCGCTTCGTCGCCGACGCGCTGCGCACCGAGACCGTCGGCGGTGTGCTGCTGCTGCTGGCGGCCGTCACGGCCCTGATCTGGGCGAACGTCCCCGCCATCTCGGAGAGCTACTACAGCGTCGGGTCCTTCCACATCGGCCCGGCCTCCCTCGGCCTCGACCTCTCGCTCCAGCACTGGGCGGCCGACGGCCTGCTCGCGATCTTCTTCTTCGTCGCCGGCATCGAGCTCAAGCGCGAGCTCGTCGCGGGCGACCTGCGCGACGCGAAGGCCGCCGCCCTCCCGGTGATCGCCGCCCTCTGCGGCATGGCCGTCCCCGCGCTGGTGTACGTACTGGTCAACACCGTCGGCAACGGCTCGATGGACGGGTGGGCGGTCCCCACCGCCACCGACATCGCCTTCGCCCTCGCCGTCCTCGCGGTCATCGGCACCTCGCTGCCGTCCGCCCTGCGCGCCTTCCTGCTGACCCTCGCGGTCGTCGACGACCTGTTCGCCATCATGATCATCGCGGTGTTCTTCACCAGCGACATCAACTTCGCGGCGCTCGGCGGCGCCCTCGCGGGCCTGGTCCTCTTCTGGTTCCTGCTCCGCAAGGAGGTCCGCGGCTGGTACGTCTACGTCCCGCTCGCCCTGGTCGTCTGGGGCCTGATGTACAACAGCGGCGTCCACTCCACCATCGCCGGCGTCGCCATGGGCCTGATGCTCCGCTGCTCTCGCCGGGAGGGCGAGTCGCAGTCCCCCGGCGAGCGCATCGAGCACCTCGTCCGGCCCGTGTCCGCCGGACTGGCCGTACCCCTCTTCGCACTCTTCGGCGCCGGCGTCTCCCTCTCCGGCGGTGCCATCGCCCAGGTCTTCACCCGCCCCGAGACCCTCGGCGTGGTCCTCGGCCTGGTCGTCGGCAAGACGGTGGGCATCTTCGGCGGCACCTGGCTGGCCGCCCGCTTCACCAAGGCCGAGCTGAACGACGACCTGGCCTGGCCCGACGTGCTCGCCGTGGCCTCGCTCGCCGGAATCGGCTTCACCGTCTCCCTCCTCATCGGCGAACTCGCGTTCACCGACGACCCCGTCCTCACCTCCGAGGTCAAGGCGGCCGTCCTGATCGGCTCGCTGATCGCCGCCGTCGTCGCGAGCGTCCTGCTCAAGCTCCGCAACCGGAAGTACCGGGCGCTCACCGACGCGGAGGAGCGCGACGAGGACCACGACGGCATCCCCGACATCTACGAGGAGGACAAGCCGGAATACCACCTCCGGATGGCGAAGATCTACGAGGACAGGGCCGCGGAGCACCGCCGCAGGGCCGCGGAGGCCGCCGCCGCCACGTCCGAAGCGGCATCCGGGTCCAGCGCCGGAGCCGACCGTCCGGCATGATCTGACAGACGACGCAGGACAGCCGCCGACGGCAGACGACAGAGGGAGAGAGCGATGAGCGCAGTGGACCAAGGGGCGCGGGGAGCCGAGCGCACACTCGGCCAGCTGGTCGCCTCGGCGACCGCCGAGATGTCCGCCCTGGTGCACGACGAGATCGCCCTCGCGAAGGTGGAGATCAAGCAGGACGTCAAGCGGGCGGGCATCGGCAGCGGCGCCGCGATCGTCGCGGGCGTGCTGATCCTCTTCTCCATCCCCGTACTGAGTTTCGCCGCGGCGTACGGCATCCACAATTTCGGGCTGCCGCTCTGGGCCTGCTTCCTGATCGTGGGAGCGGTGTTCTGGCTGGTCGCGGTTCTGGTCGGGCTGCTCGCCTGGGCGAAGTTCAAGAAGGTCAAGCCCCCGGTGAAGACCATCGAGTCCGTCAAGCAGACCGCGGCGGTCGTCGGGACCGTCAAGCCGCACCCGCGGCCGGTGAGTGACCAGGCTGTGGGTGTGACACGCTCGTCCTCATGACAGCGCCCACGCCGGACCCCAGCACTCCCCCCACGGCTGCCACGGCGGTACGGCTCGACCTCCCCGGCGGCCGCAAGGTCACCCACCGCGACGTCGCGGCCAACGGCGCGCGCTTCCACGTCGCCGAGCTCGGGGACGGGCCGCTGGTGCTGCTCCTGCACGGCTTCCCGCAGTTCTGGTGGACCTGGCGCCACCAGCTCACGGCGCTCGCCGACGCCGGGTACCGGGCGGTCGCGATGGACCTGCGCGGCGTGGGCGGCAGCGACCGCACCCCGCGCGGCTACGACCCCGCCAACCTCGCGCTCGACATCACCGGGGTCGTACGGTCCCTCGGTGAGCCGGACGCCGCCCTGGTCGGGCACGACCTGGGCGGGTACCTCGCCTGGACGGCCGCCGTGATGCGGCCCAAGCTGGTGCGCCGGCTCGTGGTCTCCTCCATGCCGCACCCGCGCCGCTGGCGCTCCGCGATGCTCTCGGACTTCGGGCAGACCAGGGCCAGTTCGCACATCTGGGGCTTCCAGCGCCCGTTCGTCCCCGAGCGGCAGCTCGTCGCCGACGACGGGGCCCTCGTGGGCGAGCTGATCCGCGACTGGTCGGGGCCGCTCCACCCCGAGGAAGCGGACCTCGACGTGTACCGCAGGGCGATGTGCATCCCGTCCACCGCGCACTGCTCCGTGGAGCCGTACCGCTGGATGATGCGGTCGATGGCCCGCCCCGACGGGCTCCAGTTCAACCGCCGGATGAAGCGCCCGGTCCGGGTGCCGACCCTGCACCTGCACGGCTCCCTCGATCCGGTGATGCGGACGCGGAGCGCGGCGGGCTCCGGCGAGTACGTCGAAGCCCCGTACCGGTGGAGGCTGTTCGACGGGCTCGGGCACTTCCCGCACGAGGAGGACCCGGCGGCGTTCTCCACCGAGCTCGTGAACTGGCTCAAGGACCCCGAGCCCGACCGCTGAGACGCCCCGGGAGGCCTACGGGGCGGCGTCCGGGGGATCCTGACGCACCGGCAGCCGGCGGGCCCTCCCGTATGACAAGCATTCAATTGCCCGGCGCATAGGCCAATTGGCCGCCCCGGACGGGATTACCGACCTTGGGGCACGGGCACAGCTCGGAGTATGGGCTGGACGCACGACTACGGTGACACCGCACACGAACGACGCTCGGCCACTGCGCCGGGCACCCGCGAGAGGCCTGGCCGGCACGGCCACGACCTCCGGCTCGGAATTCCGCGCATCCTGCGCCGCCGCGCCCGCTGGGTCTCGGCACGGATCCGCCACCCGCGGACGTAGAGCCCGGCGCGGCGCTGCCGGACGCCGGCGCACCCGCTTGGCACCCCGCTCGCACCCGCTCAGCATGCACCCGCTCCGCCTGCGGACGTTCCGCAGGCGGAGACCGACCCGTGCACGCGCCCCCGTCCCGTACGGACCTCCGCGCCCGTACGGCTCAGAGGGCGCAGGCCTGGGTGTCGACCCTGCGCGTGGCGGCGGCGCCGAGCCGGATGTCGTCGCGGATCTCGTCCGCCGTCAGGGCGTAACCGGTGTTCGGGTCGTCGAGGGACTTCGCGAAGACGACCCCGTACACCCTGCCGTCGGGCGTGAGCAGCGGGCCGCCGGAGTTGCCCTGGCGGACCGTCGCGTACAGCGAGTACACGTCGCGGCGGACGGTGCCCCGGTGGTAGATGTCCGGGCCGTTGGCGTTGATCCGGCCGCGGACCCGGGCCGGGCGGACGTCGTAGGCGCCGTTCTCCGGGAAGCCGGCGACGATCGCGTCGCTGCCGCTGCCCGCGTCCTTGTCGATGAACTCCAGCGGCGGGGCCTTCAGCTTCGGCACGTCCAGGACGGCGATGTCGCGCGCCCAGTCGTAGAGCACGACCTTGCCGTCGTAGAGCTTGCCCTCGCCGCCGATCTGCACGGTCGGCTCGGTGACCCCGCCCACGACGTGGGCGTTGGTCATCACCTTGCCGGGCGCGAAGACGAAGCCGGTGCCCTCCAGCACCTTGCTGCAACTGGGCGCGGTGCCGACCACCTTCACGATCGAGCGCTTGGCCTGCTCGGTGACGGGGCTCGTGGCGAGCGCCGGGTCGGGCGCCCTCACCTCGGTGATGGGCTCGTTGGAGAACGGGCTGAACACCTGGGGGAAGCCGTTGCGCGCGAGGGTGGAGCTGAAGTCCGAGAACCAGGTGCTCGCCTGCTCCGGCAGCACCCGCGACACGCCCGTCAGCACCTTGGAGGTGCGGACCTCCTTGCCCACCGTGGGCAGGGAGGTGACGGCGACCCACGAGCCGATCAGCCACGCGACCAGCAGCATCGCGACCACGTTGACCAGGGCGCCGCCGGTCGCGTCGAGCGCGCGCGCCGGCGACCAGGTGATGTAGCGCCGCAGACGGCTGCCCAGATGGGTCGTCAGGGCCTGGCCGATCGACGCGCAGATGATGATGGCGACGACGGCGATGACGACGACCGTGGTGGACACCTGGGTGCCGTTGTCGGTCACCCGGTCCCAGATCAGCGGGAGCAGGGACACGGCGATGAGACCACCGCCGAGGAAGCCGATCACCGACAGGATGCCGACGACGAACCCCTGGCGGTAGCCCACGATCGCGAACCACACGGCGGCGACCAGCAACAGGATGTCCAGCACGTTCACATGGGCCACCGTCTCATGAGCGCCAGTCGAGGGGTACGTGCCGGGAACGGTCCCAAGGGAGCTCCCAGCCCGCGAAATGCAGGATCCGGTCGATCACTCCGGCGGTAAAACCCCAGACCAGGGCCGATTCGACGGTGAACGCCGGGCCTTGGTGCCCGCTCGGGTGGACGACGGTCACCCGGTGGCCGGGGTCCGTGAGATCCGCCACGGGAACCGTGAACACCCGCGCCGTCTCGGCCGGGTCCACGACGCCGACCGGGCTCGGGGCCCGCCACCAGCCCAGCACCGGGGTCACGACGAACTCGCTGACCGGGATGTAGAGGCGGGGCAGCACCCCGAAGAGCTGGACCCCGGCGGGATCGAGGCCGGTCTCCTCCTCGGCCTCGCGCAGGGCGGCGCGCAATGGCCCGGTGGTCTGCGGATCGCCGTCCCCAGGGTCGAGGGCGCCGCCGGGGAACGAGGGCTGGCCGGGGTGGGAGCGGAGACTGCTGGCCCGCTCCATGAGGAGGAGCTCGGGGCCGCGGGGGCCCTCGCCGAACAGGATCAGCACCGCTGACTGGCGGCCCCGCCCGTCCTCGGGCGGCAGGAACCGGCTCAGCTGGGCCGGGCGGACCGACCGGGCGGCGGTCACGACCGGGTCCAGCCAGCCGGGCAGCCCGTCGGTGGTGAGTTCGGTGCTGCCCCGCCCGGAGGGGGCCGGGAAGGCGCCGTACGGGGCCTGCTGCGCGCCCGGGGGCTGCGCGGGCGCCGCAGGGGCCCCGCCGGACACACCGGCCCCACCGGGCGCGGCGGGGAGCGGGCCGGGCGCAGCGGCGGCCCGGCCCGGAGCGGGCGGCTCGGCGGAGCCCACCGTCCCGCGGGCCGCCTGCACTCCGGCGTCGGCCGGGCGGTTCTGCGTAGCCCCAGTCATAGGCACCCCTGTCCGTGTTCTCCCACACCGCCAAACGCGGTCCGGGTACCGAATCGTTCCTAAGGCTGCGCCGCGGCCCGCGCGGCCAACGGCGGGGCCGGGAGCCCCGGGTAGTCCGCGGGCGGGGTCAGCCGCTGCCCCGGCTGGCCGCCCTTCTCGTACTTGAGCAGCTTCTTCGCCTTCTCCGGGTCCGTCTCGCCCTCCCCGTACGCGGGGCACAGCGGGGCGATCGGGCAGGCTCCGCAGGCCGGCTTGCGCGAGTGGCAGATCCGGCGGCCGTGGAAGACGACCCGGTGCGAGAGCATCGTCCACTCGCTCTTGGGGAAGATCGCGCAGATCTCCGCCTCGACCTTCTCCGGGTCCTCCTGCTCGGTCCACTTCCAGCGGCGCACCAGCCGGCCGAAGTGGGTGTCGACCGTGATCCCGGGGACGCCGAACGCATTGCCGAGCACCACGTTCGCCGTCTTGCGGCCGACCCCCGGCAGCTTCACCAGGTCCTCGATCCGGCCCGGCACCTCCCCGCCGAAGTCGTCCCGCAGGGCCTGCGAGAGGCCGAGCAGCGAGCGCGACTTCGCCCGGAAGAACCCGGTCGGCCGGATGAGCTCCTCCAGATCCTCGGGCGCGGCCGCGGCCATGTCCTCGGGGGTCGGGTAGGCGGCGAACAGGGCCGGGGTCGTCTGGTTCACCCGCAGGTCGGTGGTCTGCGCGGACAGCACCGTCGCGACGAGGAGCTCGAAGGGGTTGCGGAAGTCCAGCTCCGGATGGGCGTACGGGTAGATCTCGGCCAGCTCGCGGTTGATGCGGCGCGCCCGGCGCACCATGGCCAGGCGCGACTCACCCCGGACCGGCTTCACTTTCTTGGCCGAACCTTTGCCCTCGGGGGTGGGCGGGGCCTTCGCGGGCACCTTCGCGGGGGCATGTTCGCCCACGGCTGAATTACGGGCCGCCGTCACTCCTGCGGACCCCTTGGCCTGTGCTCTCACCGGCTTATTGGACACCCGGCCAGCCTAAGGCCGGCCGCCGACACCCGCCCGGACCTCAGGTAACACCACCCCGATTGGCCTCTCGCCGCACAGCACACCCGTCCGTCCGGCATCCTTGTGATTGATCGCACTGTTTGAGCCGTCCGGCAAAATGGGGAGCACGGTCCCCTGAGCTGGTCGACATAGGAGAGAGACTCGTGGACGACGTACTGCGGCGTGCCCCGCTCTTCGCGGCGCTCGATGACGAGCAGGCCGCGGAGCTCCGCGCCTCCATGGGCGAGGTGACCCTCGCACGCGGAGACGCCCTGTTCCACGAGGGCGACCCCGGTGACCGGCTGTATGTCGTGACCGAGGGCAAGGTGAAGCTCCACCGCACCTCCCCCGACGGCCGCGAGAACATGCTGGCCGTCCTCGGCCCCGGCGAGCTGATCGGCGAGCTGTCGCTCTTCGACCCGGGCCCGCGCACCGCCACCGCCACCGCGCTGACCGAGGTCAAGCTCCTCGGCCTCGGCCACGGCGACCTGCAGCCCTGGCTCAACGCCCGGCCCGAGGTCGCCACCGCTTTGCTGCGCGCCGTGGCCCGGCGCCTGCGCAAGACCAACGACCAGATGTCCGACCTGGTCTTCTCCGACGTTCCCGGCCGTGTGGCGCGGGCGCTCCTGGACCTGTCGCGCCGCTTCGGCGTGCAGTCCGAGGAGGGCATCCACGTCGTGCACGACCTCACGCAGGAGGAGCTCGCCCAGCTCGTCGGCGCCTCCCGCGAGACCGTGAACAAGGCCCTGGCCGACTTCGCGGGCCGCGGCTGGCTGCGCCTGGAGGCGCGCGCCGTGATCCTGCTGGACGTGGAGCGCCTCGCGAAGCGGTCCCGCTGACGCCCGTCGCACCCTGAAGGGGTCCTGCCCGTACACCGGGCGGGGCCCCTTCATGCGTCCGGAGACCACATCCCGCGACCCCGCCGGACCGCCCCGACCGCCGGCGGGGCACAGTGGAGCCATGGAGCACAGGGGGCTGGACACGGACGGGTACTTCGAGCGCGAGGGGTCCCTCGACCGGGTGCCCGACGCCTTCGCCGGCGTCGTCGCGGCCGCGCGGGCGCGGACCGCCGAGGCGTACGGGCACCGGCTGCACAGCGCGTACCTGTACGGGTCCGTGCCGCGCGGGACGGCCCGGCCGGGCCGGTCCGACCTGGACCTGCTGCTCGCCCTGCACCACGAGCCCACCGCCGGGGACCGCGACACCGCCGAGGTGCTGGGGCGCGGGCTGGACGAGGACTTCCCCGCGATCGACGGGGTGGGGATCCTGCTCCACGGCAAGGACAACCTGCTGAGCGAGGCCGAGCGGTACGACCTCGGCTGGTTCCTCGCCTGCCTGTGCACCCCGCTCCTCGGCGCCGACCTGGCCGAGCACCTGCCGCGCTACCGCCCGGACGGCCTGCTCGCCCGGGAGACCAACGGCGACCTGGCCGCCATGCTGCCCGGCCTGCGCGCCCGCGCCGCGGCCGCCTCGACCCCGGAGGAACGGCGCCGGCTGGCCCGGGGGCTCTCGCGGCACCTCGTGCGCACCGGGTTCACGCTGGTGATGCCGCGGTGGGGCGGCTGGACCAGCGACCTCGCCGAGTCCGCGGAGGTCTTCGGCCGGTACTACCCGCAGCGCGCCGCCCAGATGCGGGCGGCCGCCGCGGTGGCCCTGGACCCGGTCGCCGATCCGGCCGTGCTCCGCGCGTACGTCGAGGACCTCGGCCCGTGGCTCGCGGACGAGTACGCGGCCCGGCACGGCACGAAGACCGCCCGCTAGGCCGTGTCTTTCGGATCAGGGCGGATCAGCCCGGGGTGTCCGGTGCCGTGCGTCGCAAGGCCGAGGATGGAGCCGACGTGGTGTGTCGGCGACCGACGAGAACGCCGCGAGGCGCGGTGCCGGACACTCCGGGCCCGCCATGATCCGGAAGACACGGCCTAGCCCACGCAGGGCTCCTGAGCGGCCCTACAGGGTGATTTCCAGGGCCTCGACGGCCGACTTCGCCTCGGCCAGCCCCGCGCCCGTGGCGCCGCGGTAGGCCTTGATCGCCTCGATCCGGCGGCCGTCGCGGAGCAGTGCCCGTACCCCGTCCAGGCCCGCCGGCTCCGGCTCGACGACGCCGAGGTGGTCCAGGATCAGGCCCAGGCGGCGCTCCGCCCGGTCCGCCCTGCGCTCCAGTCGCTGCAGGCGCAGGGTCACCGTCGCGGTGATCCAGGCGGCCGTCGCGACCAGCATCAGCAGCAGGAACAGGTCGTTCACTCGGGTCCTCCCGGGATCAGTCCGTGATCTTGAAGGTACTCGAGCTGCGCCCGGACGGACCATTCCGCGGCCGGCCACAGCGAGCGGTCGACGTCCGCGTACACCCGGGCGACGACCGCCTCGGGGGTGGTGAAGCCGTCCTCGACGGCGGTCTCCACCTGGGCGAGGCGGTGGGCCCGGTGGGCCAGGTAGAACTCCACGGCCCCCTGAGCGTCCTCCAGGACGGGCCCGTGCCCCGGCAGGACGGTGTGCACCCCGTCGTCGACCGTGAGCGAACGCAGCCGGCGCAGGGAGTCCAGGTAGTCGCCCAGGCGGCCGTCGGGGTGCGCCACGACGGAGGTGCCGCGCCCCAGGATCGTGTCGCCCGTCAGCACGGCCCGGTCGGCGGGCAGGTGGAAGCAGAGCGAGTCACTGGTGTGGCCGGGGGTCGGGACCACCCGCAGCTCCAGTCCGCCGGTCCGGATCACGTCCCCGGCGGCCAGGCCCTCGTCGCCGAGGCGCAGGGCCGGGTCCAGGGCGCGGACCTTGGTGCCGGTGAGCTCGGCGAAGCGGCCGGCGCCCTCGGCGTGGTCCGGGTGGCCGTGCGTGAGGAGGGTGAGCGCGATCCGCTTCCCCGCCCGCCCGGCGGTGGCCACGACCGCCCGCAGGTGCGCCTCGTCCAGCGGGCCGGGGTCGACGACGACGGCCAGGTCGGAGCCCGGCTCGGACAGGATCCAGGTGTTGGTGCCGTCCAGGGTCATCGCGGAGGCGTTGGGGGCCAGGACGTTGACCGCGCGGGCGCTGGCCGGGCCGGAGACGACCAGGCCGCGGGGCTGTCCGGGGAGTGCGGCGGCGTCGGTCATGCGGGGCCTCCCGGGCGCACTCGCTTCGTGAACTCGTCGTGGCCCGGCCAGCTGAGCACCAGCTGCCCGTCCTCCAGCGTGGCCCGGGCCAGCACCGGGGCGAGGTCCTGCGCCGCGGCGGCGCCGAGCGCCTCGGCGGCGCTCCCGTACGGCTCCAGGGAACGCAGCGTGGAGATCGTCGGCGGCATCATCAGCAGCTCGCCCCCGTCGTACCCGGCGGCCGCGTCGGCGGGGCGGATCCATACGGTGCGGTCCGCCTCGGTGGAGGCGTTGCGGGTGCGCTGGCCGACGGGGAGGGCGGCGACGAAGAACCAGGTGTCGTAGCGGCGCGGCTCGAACTCCGGGGTGATCCAGCGCGCCCACGCCCCCAGCAGGTCGGAGCGCAGCCGCAGGCCCCGGCGGTCCAGGAACGCGGCGAAGGACAGCTCGCGGGCGACGAGGGCCGCCCGGTCGGCCTCCCAGTCGTCGCCGGTGGTGTCGCCCACGACGGTGTCCGGGGTCTCCCCGGCGAGCAGGACGCCCGCTTCCTCGAAGGTCTCGCGGACCGCTCCGCAGACGATCGCCTGGGCGGTGGCCGGATCGGTGCCCAGCCGGGCGGCCCAGTCACTCCGGGAGGGACCCGCCCAGCCCACCTGGTGCTCCTCGTCGCGGGGGTCGACCCCGCCGCCGGGATACGCGTACGCCCCGCCGGCGAAGGCCATCGAGGCCCGCCTGCGGAGCATGTGCACGGCGGGACCGGCGGGGGTGTCGCGCAGCAGCATCACGGTGGCGGCCCGCCGCGGTGCGACCGGGGTGATCGAGCCGTCCGCGAGCGCGCGGATGCGGTCGGGCCACTCCGGCGGGTACCACTGGCCTCCGGCGGGGGGCTGCTGCTGACCGTACTGACCATTCGGCATGGCGGGATGCTACGGCCATCCGGCCCGATGTTCGAGGGGCACCGTGCGGCGCCCGGCCCCCGGGACCGGGGAGCGGGCCGGAGCGTGCGGCAGCACCGACGGATGCGGGCCGGGCCGCGCACCGCGCGACCCGGCCCGCATCCGCACGGACGCACCGGAGGACGGACCGGCGGAGCGCCGGAGCGCCGGCCGGCCGGCCACGTCAGGCGGAGGGCTCGACCTCGACCTGGATCTCGACCTCGACGGGCGCGTCCAGCGGGAGGACTGCCACGCCGACGGCGCTGCGGGCGTGGACGCCCTTCTCGCCGAGGACCTCGCCCAGCAGCTCGCTCGCGCCGTTCAGCACGCCGGGCTGGCCCGTGAAGTCGGGGGCCGAGGCGATGAAGCCGACGACCTTCACGACGCGCACGATCTTGTCGAGGTCACCGATGACCGACTTGACGGCGGCCAGGGCGTTCAGCGCGCAGACCGCGGTGAGCTCCTTGGCCTGCTCCGCCGAGACCTCGGCGCCGACCTTGCCGGTGACCGGCATGCTGCCCTTGACCATCGGGAGCTGGCCCGCGGTGTACACGTACGCCCCGGACCGCACGGCCGGCTGGTACGCGGCCAGCGGCGGGACGACCTCCGGCAGGGTCAGGCCGAGCTCGGCCAGCCGCGCCTCGACGACGCCGCTCATGCCTTCTCCCGCTTGAGGTAGGCCACCAGCTGCTCGGGGTTGTTCGGCCCGGGCACGACCTGGACGAGCTCCCAGCCGTCCTCGCCCCAGGTGTCCAGGATCTGCTTGGTGGCGTGGACCAGCAGCGGGACGGTCGCGTATTCGAACTTCTTGGTCATGGGAGCGAGGGTAGTGCCTGTGATGCGGGGCTCCTGCGCGGCCCGTGGGCCGAGTGGTTAGGCTCGGACGCTGTGAGCAGGCTCCAGGTGGTCAGCGGCAAGGGCGGCACCGGCAAGACCACGGTCGCCGCCGCACTCGCGCTCGCCCTCGCACGCGAGGGCAGGCGGACTCTACTGGTGGAGGTCGAGGGCAGGCAGGGGCTCGCGCAGCTCTTCGGCGCCGAGGCGCTCCCCTACGAGGAGCGGAAGATCGCCGTCGCTCCCGGCGGAGGTGAGGTCTTCGCGCTCGCCATCGACGCCGAGCGGGCGCTGCTGGACTACCTCCAGATGTTCTACAAGCTCGGCTCGGCGGGCCGCGCCCTGAAGAAGCTCGGCGCGATCGACTTCGCGACGACCATCGCCCCCGGGCTGCGGGACGTCCTGCTGACCGGCAAGGCGTGCGAGGCCGTCCGGCGCAAGGACAAGGCCGGCCGGTTCGTCTACGACCACGTGATCATGGACGCGCCGCCGACCGGCCGGATCACCCGCTTCCTGAACGTGAACGACGAGGTCGCGGGCCTGGCCCGGTTCGGCCCGATACACAACCAGGCGCAGGCCGTCATGAAGGTGCTCAAGTCCCCCGAGACGGCCGTGCACCTGGTCACCCTGCTGGAGGAGATGCCCGTGCAGGAGACCGCGGACGGCATCACGGAGCTCCGGGCGGCCGGGCTGCCGGTGGGCCGGGTCGTCGTGAACATGGTGCGGCCGCACCACCTGGACGAGGACACCCTGCGCGCGGCGGCCGGCGACCACCGCGCCGGGGTGGCGCAGGCGCTGTCCCGGGCGGGGCTCGGCGGGGCGCGCCGCGGCGGGCTGGCCGAGCGGCTGGTGGACCCGTTGCTCGCGCAGGCGGCCGAGCACGCGGGCCGGGTGGAGCTGGAGCGCACGCAGCGCGCCGTGCTGAACGGGCTGGACGTGCCCGCGTACGAACTCCCCCTGCTGGGCACGGGGATGGATCTGGCGGGGCTGTACGCGCTCGCCAAGGACCTGCGGAAGCAGACGGTGGCCGAATGAGCGAGGGGGTGGACACCATGGGCCTGGACACTCCGCCGCGGCTGGCGGTCGACCGGCTGCTGGACGACCGGCAGACCCGGATCATCGTGTGCTGCGGTTCGGGCGGGGTCGGCAAGACCACCACGGCCGCGGCACTGGGCGTACGGGCGGCCGGGCGCGGGCGCAAGGCGGTGGTGCTGACCATCGACCCGGCGCGGCGGCTCGCCCAGTCGATGGGCATCGACTCGCTGGACAACACGCCGCGCAAGGTGGGTTCCGTCGGGGCGGACGGCGGTGAACTGCACGCCATGATGCTGGACATGAAGCGGACCTTCGACGAGATCGTCGAGGCGCACGCGGACGGCGAGCGGGCCCAGGCCATCCTGGCCAACCCCTTCTACCAGTCCCTGTCGGCCGGCTTCGCGGGCACGCAGGAGTACATGGCCATGGAGAAGCTGGGGCAGCTGCGGGCCCGGGACGACTGGGACCTGATCATCGTGGACACCCCGCCGAGCCGTTCGGCGCTGGACTTCCTGGACGCCCCGAAGCGCCTCGGGTCCTTCCTGGACGGGAAGTTCATCCGCGTGCTGATGGCGCCGGCGAAGGTGGGCGGCCGGGCCGGGATGAAGTTCCTGAATGTCGGCATGTCGATGATGACGGGCACGCTCAGCAAGCTGATGGGCGCCTCGCTGCTGAAGGACGTACAGACCTTCGTGGCCGCGATGGACACGATGTTCGGCGGCTTCCGCACCCGCGCGGACGCCACGTTCCGGCTGCTCCAGGCTCCCGGTACGGCCTTCCTGGTGGTCGCGGCCCCGGAGCCGGACGCGCTGCGCGAGGCGGCGTACTTCGTCGAGCGGCTGGCCGCGGAGCGCATGCCGCTGGCGGGGCTGGTCCTGAACCGGGTGCACGGCAGCAGCGCCGACCAGCTGTCCGCGGAGCGGGCGTTGGCCGCCGCAGAGAATCTTGAAGAAGGGTGCATTGTCGATCAGGAGTCCGGGAAAGCTGGACTTCGTGACGCGGCCGCGGAGGCCGCCGAGGCTCCCGCGGGAACTCCCGAGACCGGCTCCCCCAGCGCCGCACGCGACACCGCGGAAGTCGACACGCACGACGAGGACGGCGCACACGCCCGGAACGGCGCGCACGCGGCCGACGGCGCGATCACGGTGGACGTGATCACGGCGGGGCTGCTGCGCCTGCACGCCGAGAGGATGCAGGTGATCGCGCGTGAACGACGCACACGCGACCGCTTCACCTCGCTGCACCCCGAAGTGGCGGTGGCCGAAGTGGCCGCCCTGCCCGGCGACGTGCACGACCTCGCCGGGCTGCGGGCCATCGGAGAGCGACTCGCGGCCGGGGTTCCGGCCGGAGCGTAGACGTCCGTACGACGTGGTGCCCGGGTGGTCTACCCGGCTGCCGCGTACGTCTCGTACGGAACGTCGATCTCCGTGTCGTCATCCATGGTGAGGATGCCGGTACTGCGCTCGTACTCCGTACGAGCGGTTTCGAGCAGCCGTCGCCACGAGGTGACGGTGGGACGCCGGCGCAGCAGCGCACGTCGTTCCCGCTCGGTCATTCCGCCCCACACGCCGAACTCGACGCGATTGTCGAGGGCGTCGGCCAGGCATTCGGTCCGCACCGGACATCCGGTGCACACCGCCTTGGCCCTGTTCTGTGCCGCTCCTTGAACGAACAGTTCATCCGGATCGGTAGTGCGGCAGGCTGCCTGCGCACTCCAGTCGGTAACCCAGCCCATCCCGGCGCCGTCCTCTCCCGAATCGAGGCTCCCCCACGGCGGCAGAGGCATATTCACCGCTGCCAGTTGAGGACGTTACGGAAGGTGGGCACCGCGCAACACCCCCGACGGGCCCAATCTTGAATGGTCCGAACGGACTATGGGTAAGCGGCAGATCACCCGACGGAGTGATCCGGCGACATGCCCGGCCATTCCGGCGATTCGGGTGAAATCGGGATAGCGCCGACGTGACCCGGATGGCACAGGGGGCGAGATTCGGACATGCGTCCACCCCATTCGGGAAGGGTGAAAAACAAGCCGAGGGGTTGATGTCGCATCGCACTGCTGTGACAGTTGGGGACAGCTTAGGCCAAGGCATTCGCGCGTGTCCGGTGAATGAGAACGTAGGCTGCCCCCTATGGGAAAGAAGCGCTCGGGCGGCGGGCTCACGGGGAGCCAGCAGGCCGCCAAGTTCCTCGGAGTGTCCGTTCTCTCCGGAGTTGTACTGGCAGGCATGGCCATCCCGGCGGCAGGCGCACTGGGGCTGGCGGCCAAGGGCACGGTCGAGGGATTCGACGAGATCCCGGCCAATCTGAAAACGCCTCCGCTGAGCCAGCGGACCACGATCCTGGACTCCGAGGGTGGCCAGATCGCCACCGTCTATTCACGGGACCGGCAGGTGGTCCCTCTCACGGCGATCTCCCCGTACATGCAGAAGGCGATCGTCGCGATCGAGGACTCCCGGTTCTACGAACACGGGGCCGTCGACCTGAAGGGCATCCTGCGCGCGGTCAACCGCAACGCGCAGGAGGGCGGCGCGGCGCAGGGCGCATCCACCCTCACCCAGCAGTACGTGAAGAACGTCTTCGTCGAAGAGGCCGGCGACGACGAGACGAAGGTGCGCGAGGCTCAGGAGAAGAGCCTCGGACGCAAGATCCGCGAGCTGAAGTACTCGATCCAGGTCGAGGAGGAACTCGGGAAGAAGAAGATCCTCGAGAACTACCTCAACATCACGTACTTCGGCCAGCAGGCCTACGGCGTCGAGTCCGCGGCCCAGCGCTACTTCAGCAAGCCCGCCAAGGACCTCGCGCTGGAGGAGTCGGCACTGCTCGCGGGCATCGTGCAGTCGCCGAGCCGGTACGACCCGGTGAACGACGCGCAGGAGGCGATGAAGCGCCGCAACATCGTCCTGCAGCGCATGGCCGACATCAAGGACGTCTCGCAGGCCGAGGCGGACGCGGCGAAGGCCAAGCCCGTCACCCTGAAGGTGACGAAGCCGCGCAACGGCTGCATCACCGCGGTCAAGGGCGCCGGCTTCTTCTGCGACTACGTGCGCAACACGTTCCTGAACGACAGCGTCTTCGGCAAGACGCGCGAGGAGCGGGCGAAGGTCTGGAACCAGGGCGGCCTGACCGTGCGGACGACCCTGGACCCGCAGTCGCAGGACGCGGCCAACGAGTCGATCAAGGACCACGTGTACCAGGAGGACTCGATCGCGACGGCGGTCACCCTGGTCCAGCCCGGCACCGGGCGGGTCCTGGCGATGGGTCAGTCCAAGCCGTACGGCTTCGGCAAGAACGAGACCCAGATCAACTACTCCGTGGACAAGCGGATGGGCGGCTCGAACTTCGGCTTCCAGGTCGGCTCGACCTTCAAGCCCTTCATCGCGGCCGCCGCGCTGGAGCGGGGCCTGCCGCCGACGAAGGTCTACCAGGCGCCGAACAAGATGGACTACCCGAGCCCGATCTCCCGCTGCGACGGCTCGCAGTACATCAACGTCAACAACAAGGAGACGGCGAAGAACGAGACCGAGGACGAGATCGGCCCCTATGCGCTGCGCACGGCCATGGAGAAGTCGATCAACACCTACTTCGTCGAGATGATCGGCGAGATCGGCCTGTGCCCGGTCTCGGAGATGACGAAGAAGCTCGGTGTCGTCCCGGCGAGCGGCGCGAAGCTGGCCGACGGCCCGGCCATCGCGCTCGGCTCGGAGGAGATGTCCCCGCTGACGATGGCCAACGCGTACGCGGCCTTCGCCAACCGCGGCACCTACTGCACCCCGGTCGCCATCGAGTCGATCACCGACTCGCACGGCAAGGCCCTCGCGGTGCCGAAGACCAAGTGCGACCGGGCGATGTCGCAGGACACCGCCGACACCATCAACACGCTGCTGCGCGGGGTGGTGGACTCCGGTACCGGTGAGCGGGCCGGCCTGAGCGAGCGCGACAGCGCGGGCAAGACCGGTACGACGGACAACCGCTACAACGCCTGGTTCGTCGGCTACACGCCGAACGTCTCCGGCGCGGTGTGGGTCGGCTCCGGCGGCGCGAAGAAGATCACGATGGAGGACATCGTGATCGGCGGCCGGTCCTACGACAAGGTCTTCGGCGGCGGGCTGCCCGGTCCGATCTGGAAGGACGCGGTCTCGGGCGCGCTGTCCGGGCGCGAGGCCCCCAGCTTCACCACGGTCAGCATCCCCGAGCCGAACGTCCCGGCGGGCGGCCCGCGGGGCACCAAGCCGCCGGCGACGAACCCGAGCAAGCCCGGGAAGCCGGGCAAGCCGGGCGGCGACAACAAGCCCGGCGGCCGCCCCGGCGGGCAGACCAACGCCGGGGCCGCGAACGGCGGCGGCGACGGTGACGGCAACGGCACCGGCGGCGGTGGCCCGGAGAACCCCTTCCCCTTCCCGGGGATCGGGCAGTAGGGCGCGGCCTGCCGGAGTCCGGAGCACGAGGTGGCCGGAGGCAGTGGAACGAACGGGTGAGGGCCCGGCCGGAGCGATCCGGCCGGGCCCTCACCCGTTCAGCGCGTTCAACCCGTTCCGCGCGTGCGACACGCGCGACACGCGCGGCCGGTGCGACCGGGTCGTCCCGTGCGACCGGGTCGTCCCGTCAGGACAGCTGCTGCTTGACGACGGCGGCGACGCGGCCGCCCTCCGCCAGCCCGGCCACCTTCGGGTTCACGATCTTCATGACGGCGCCCATGGCCCGCGGCCCCTCGGCACCCGCCGCCCTGGCCTCCTCGACGGCCTGCGTCACGATCGCGACGAGCTCGTCGTCGGTGAGCTGCTTGGGCAGGTACGTGTCGAGGAACTCGCCCTCCGCGGTCTCCCGGGCGGCCTGCTCGGGACGGCCGCCCTGGGCGAAGGCGTCCGCCGCCTCGCGGCGCTTCTTCGCCTCCTTCGCGATCACCTTGAGGACTTCGTCGTCGGAGAGCACGCGGGCTTCCTTGCCGGCGACCTCCTCCTTGGTGATGGCGGAGAGGGTCAGGCGCAGCGTCGACGAGTGCAGCTCGTCGCGCGCCCTGATGGCGGTCGTGAGGTCTTCCTGGAGCTTGGCCTTGAGCGTGGTCATGCCCCTGAGTCTGCCAGGTGCGGGGCGGATGGCGCCCGGGTGTTTTCCCCGTCTGCGACGATGGGTCCATGCGCGCGCGTTACGGAGTACCCCTGAAGGCTGCTGCCTCAATCGCGGCGGTGGGGGCCGCTGGTGTGGCCTATGCCGCCGGATTCGAGGCGCGGTCGTTCCGCCTGCGCCGGGTCACGGTGCCCGTCCTGCCCCCGGGGATGCGCCCTTTGCGCGTACTCCAGGTGTCGGACATCCACATGGTCGGCGGGCAGCGCAAGAAGCGCGCCTGGCTGCAGTCCCTCGCCGGCCTGCGCCCCGACTTCGTCGTGAACACCGGCGACAACCTCTCGGACACCGACGGCGTGCCGGAGGTGCTCGACGCCCTCGGCCCCCTGATGGACTTCCCCGGGGTGTACGTCTTCGGGTCCAACGACTACTACGGGCCGCGGCTGCGCAACCCCGGGCGCTACCTCATCGAGAAGACGCAGGGCCGGCACGGGCTGAACGGCAACAAGCCGGTCGTCGGCGCCGTCCACAACCCGTGGGAGGACCTGCGGGACGCCTTCGACGCGGCGGGCTGGCTGAACCTCACCAACACCCGGGGCCGGCTGAAGCTGGACGGCCTGGAGCTGGCCTTCACCGGCCTGGACGACCCGCACATCAAGCGGGACCGCTACGAGCGGGTGGCGGGCGGTCCGGAGGCGGACGCCGACTTCTCGATGGCCGTGGTGCACGCCCCGTACCTGCGCGTGCTGGAGTCCTTCACCGCCGACCGGTACCCGCTGATCCTCGCCGGGCACACCCACGGCGGGCAGTTGTGCATCCCCTTCTACGGGGCGCTCGTCACCAACTGCGACCTGGACACGAAGCGGGTGAAGGGGCTCTCCACGCACGAGGCGGACGGCAACCGCGCGTACCTCCACGTCTCGGCGGGCTGCGGCACCAACCGGTACACCCCGGTCCGCTTCGCCTGCCCGCCGGAGGCGACGCTCCTGACGCTGACGCCGGGCACCGGGGACCTGCGGGGGCCGGCCCCCGTACGGTGACGGCATGATCCCGCCGCCGGCCTCCCGCACCCTCGCCGCCGCGACGGGCTTCCGCGCCCTGATCGCCGCGGCGGCGGTGACGGGGATCGTCATCGAGTGCGTCCTCGGCAGCGTGCCCCTGGTGCTGAGCTTCTTCACCATCTGGACGAACATCCTGGTCGCGGCCGTCTTCGCGCTCTCGGCGGCCCGCACCTGGCAGCGGCGGCCGGACGTCGCCCCGCTGTGGAGGGGCGGCGTGCTCCTCTTCATCCTGATCACGGGGCTGGTCTTCCACCTGGTCCTGGACAACCCGTCGAGCCCCTTCAACGTGGCCGCCGAGCTCGACCGGCTCACCGGCGCCAAGGCCGTCGCCAACCAGCTCCTGCACACGGTCACCCCGCTCGGCGCCGCGCTGGACTTCCTCCTCCTGACGGCCCCGCGCACCCTGCGCCCGCGCCACGCCGCCCAGTGGCTGGCCTACCCGCTGGCCTACGTCACCTTCGCCCTGGTCCGGGGCGCCCTCCTGGCCCCCGGCACGAAGGGCCGCTACCCGTACCCCTTCCTCGACGTGGCCCGGTACGGCTACGCGGGGGTCGCGCTGAACGCCGCCGTCCTGGGCCTCGCCTTCTACGCCCTGGGGCTCGCGCTGGTGGCGGCGGACCGCTTCCGCGGGGCGTCGCCCCTGGCCGTGCGCCCGGCCCGCGAAAACCGGATTTCGTCTCCGGCCGGAGGTCCGCTAAAGTAATCGATGTCGCCAGGACAGCACACGCTGCCAAGGCGACGCTCGGGGTGTAGCGCAGCTTGGCAGCGCGCTTCGTTCGGGACGAAGAGGTCGTGGGTTCAAATCCCGCCACCCCGACTTCGTAAGACCAGGTCAGAGACCACCTACTAATTCAGTAGGTGGTCTCTTCTGCGTCTGGGTGACTAACTGAGTGACTACGGGTTCGGGGCGGCCCTGAAGATCTCGTCCATGGCCGTCGCTCCGGTCTGGATCACCGGCCGGATCTGCTTCCGATAGACCGCCTCAGTGACGGCCGTCCCGGAGTGTCCGACCAACCGGGAGATCTCCTCAAGCGGGACCCCGCTGTCGGACAGTAGGGACACGAAGCTGTGCCGCAGCTCCCTCGGGGTCCACTCCTTCGCATCGACCCCTTCGGCGCCGGTGATGGCCTGCCGGAAGGCGCGCCGGACGTTCGTGGAATCCAGCTCCGTCCCCGTCGCGGAGGAGAAGACGAGACCCTTCTCCGTCCATTGATCACCGGCGGCGAGCCGGTCCCACCCCTGCTCCTCGAACTGCTGCCACAGCGCGTC
The DNA here is from genome assembly GCF_055587105.1 of Streptomyces sp. NPDC048461. NCBI lineage: Bacteria > Bacillati > Actinomycetota > Actinomycetes > Kitasatosporales > Streptomycetaceae > Streptomyces > Streptomyces sp. NPDC048461. Next base: position 167,496 of record NZ_JBVJGW010000009.1, read on the forward strand.
CACGCACCGGGCCGGCAGGGCGATCGTCCGGCGGGACTTCCGGGTCTTCGTGTCCCCGGTGGATCGGACCGACCGCCACACCGCGACGTGCGGCGGCACGGGCGGCACCGCGCCCGGGTCCCCCTTCAGGAAGACGTGATCCCACGTGAGCGCCCGCATCTCCTCCGTCCGGGCCCCGGTGAGCAGAGCGACCACGATGTACGCGTGCGCGGACGTCCCCTCGGCTGCCTTGAGCACCGCCTCGGCCTCGGCCAGCTTGAGCGCCTTCGACGGCCGGCCGGGCTGGCCGGTCGGGATGGCGCACAGCTCCACGATGTTCCGCTTCACCTTGTCCCGGACCATGGCCCGCTTGAGGGCTCGGTTCAGGCAGGAGTGGATCGCTTGCAGGGTGCGCGTGCTGTGCGTCTTCGCCTTCGCGGCCAGCCACTTGTCCACGTCCTCCCCGCTCAGCTCCCGAAGCTTCCGGGCGCCGAGGGCGGGGATGACGTGGGTCCGGCTGAGCGAGGTGCACGTCGCGACCGTGCTGGCGTCACGGCCGGCGAGCCCGTACATGAGCCAGTCCTCCACGGCGTTCGCCACGGTGTAGTTGGTCGGCGCGACCGCCAGCCCGTCCTCGTGGTCGCGGAGTACCTCCTTGAGCTTGTTCTTGGCCTCGGTCTTGGTCTTGCCGCTCCCCTTCCGGACGACGCGCTTGCCGCTCGCGTCGAACCCGAGGGTCACGGTGGCGATCCACCGCTGCCGCGTCTCGTCCCAGTGGAGACCACCGTCTCCCCTGCTGCGGCGCTTGGTCACGTACGCACTCCTGCCTCACGCTCCAGCAGCGCGATGTAGTCGTTGATGGCGGATCGGGTGATGAAGCGGGCCCTGCCCTCGTTGACGGTGCGGAGGCGGCCGGCGCGGATCAGTTCGTAGATGACGGAGCGGCTCATGCTCAAGGCGTGCATGGCGGCTTCGACCTTGAGCAGGACCGGCTCTACCGGCGGCGTGGTCGTGGCGCTCACTGGTTCTCCTTCAAGGCGTGGGAGGAGCGGTGTCCTGCTCGCCGCGGGCGTCGCGGTGCCGGGGGCAGGGGCCCGCATGTGTCCGAGGTGGGGATTTCTGCGTCACCGCGTCAGCTGTGTCACTTGCTGGTCTGACCTGCAGTTTTCGGTGACGTAGCGGATGGATCGTGTGTCACCGGTCTGGGTCACCGTCACCGGGGGGCAACACAGACCGGTGACGCGGGTGACGCGGGTGACGCGTGATGACGTAGCCGTTGGCCGTCTGCGTCACCGACGTACCGGCAGGTCACGGGCCGTTTGGAAGCCGGTGGTGACGTGGGTGACGCAGCGTCTCTTCTCTTAGGAAAAAGAGAGGGGTGGTTTCTGTTGTGGTGCGGTGCGTCTTCGAACGTGAAGAGAGAGCCGCTGCGCGGCACGTCTCTTGCAGCGGCGGCAAGCCGCCGGAACAGCAAGAGGAGCACGCCCCGCCGGGGGTGGGTGCTCCTCTTGCCTATGCCCGGCCGGTCTCGGTGGCGCTGGTTAGAACGCTGCCTCCTGCTGGCCGGGCGGCGGGGCGGTGGGGCGGGCCATTTCGATGTAGCGGGCGGTTTTGGTGCGGCCCCAGTCAACGAGGACGCCGCGGGCGGCCAGGGTGGGTTGGAGGCGCTTGAGTCGGTCGGAGAAGACCTTGCCGGTGGTGGGCCACCCCTTGGGCAGAGGGCGGAAGTCCTCGCCGGCGTAGAGCTGGGTGAGGGCGTGCAGCCACTCGGTGGAGGTCATCTTGACTTCGGCGCCCGGTTCGAGACCGGCGGCGTGCTTGAGGACGGTCTGGGCGAGGAGGTCGCCTTCGATGACGTCGTCGTTGAGTTCGTCCAGGGCCACCCGGTAGGCGCTCAGCGCTCCGAGGCCAGTGGCCGTGTCGAGCTGGGCGCAGAGGTGCGCGAAGTCGGCCATGCGCAGGTCCGCGGGAATGTCGGCCTGCGTGGCACGGACCTGGACGGTGAGGTCGAGGAAGGAGCCGAGGATGACCGGCAGCACTTCCGTGTACTCCGCCCACAGCTCGGCCTCGGTCCGCCGCACGCGGGGCCGTTCAAGGCGCAGGGGGAGGAGGCGTTCGGCGAGGTCGGGGCGGATGACGCCCACGTCGATGCCGGTCAGCAGGAGCGGCCGGCGGTAGCGGGAGCGGTAGACGTCGCCGTCGCTAAACAGCGCGCGCTTGATGCTCTCGGCTCCGGTGACGATGCAGCACATCAGGTCGGACAGGTCCGGGGGCAGGTGGGAGAGGTTGTCGAGTGCGGTGATCCATCCGGCGGCCACGGCCGTGATCAGGTTCTCCTCGTCCTTCGGGGCACGGCGCAGGTCGCCGGTCATGCCCTCTACGATCCGCATCAGCATGCGCGCCGCGGTGGACTTCCCGGCGCCCTGGGGGCCGGTGAGGAACGGCGCGGGGACGGGGACGGACGGCTCCAAGCAGCCGATCACCCAGGCGACGGCCAGGCACTCGCTTTCGGCGCTGGCGTAGTTGCACAACCTGAGCAGTCGATCGATGCCCTTACCCTCCGTGCCCTTCTCAGGGAGGGGGAGTTCCCCGGTGAGCTGGGTCCGGCGCCAGCACACCTCACGCGGGTCGGGGACGCGGATGTCCCAGCCGGTGGGGTGGATCCGGACGGACCGGCCGTCATCGCGGCCCAAGTCGAGCCAGGTCGCGCCGTCGAATCCCGGGGCGACCCGAATGTGGGTGGCCTGGACGTCCTGGCTGAGCGCGAGCGCCTCGATCAAGTCCAACGCCTCCTTGAGGGCGGTGCCGTTGAACACGCCGAATCCATCTCGGAAGAGGCCGACCATGAGTTCTTGGCGGTGGCTGCCGGTCGTGCCCTGGGAGCGGATGGGGCGGGCGACGGGGTGGCCGTTCTTCTGCGCGTAGACGGTGCCTTCGGTGGTGCGGAAGTACCGGAAGTGGTCCTGTGCGTAGTCGGTGATGATTTGCCGTGCCGGGTTCTTCTCGTCCTCGGGCACGATCACATCCCCAATGTGGTGCGGGCGTTGGTCCAGGCGTCCTCGCAGTTCCGGACGGATTCGCCCTTGCCCTGCGCGGCGGTGAACAGGCGCGCGGTGTGGGCCTCAGTCAGGCAGCCGCACCGGCCATGGGCGGACAGCACGGCAAGGAAGGTCCGGTACACGCTCGTGTGGATGGCCTCGGCCGCCGCGGTGATGCGCTGCTCTGCCATGGCGATGCCCCGTTCCAGGTAGACGGGCGAGCGGTGCGGGCACTGCCCGCCCCCGGCTGGCACCGCCACGATGACGGGGCGGGCCCGCTGCACGGTGAGTTCCTTCACCGCGAGCGCGCGCACGTCGTCAGGCAGCGCGGCCATTGTTCCGGTGCCGGGGCCGCGCCAGCGGACGTAGGACATCGTGGACTTCACGTCGACTCCGGGGCGGACCCCGTTCTTCGACTGCATGGCGCCCCGGTAGATCCAGTGCTCGCCCCGCATCGTCGACACGACCGTGGTGGCGGGAAGGGTCTTCCGGGCCCAGGTGATGGCTGCGCTGTCGTCCAGGTCGACCACGGTCAGACCGGCCCCACCCGGGTAATAGGCGACGGCCCCAGCCTGACGCCAGGCGCGGGCCCATGCCGGGCCGGTGATGACGTCCGGGTCGGTGGTGGCGGCGCCCCAGGCGTGGCAGGGGGCCGGGCACTGGCAGGGGCCAGTGGCCTTCATGTGGGGCCGGTCCCCGCACGCCGAGCGGGTGCAGGCCGGGCAGTTCCCGAACGGCTCCTTCCCTTCCCGCAACGGCAGCACGGGCAGGCCGATCTCCGCGAGCCAGAGCGCCGTACGGAGCTGTCCTTGTGCGTTCGTCGGCACGCTCATGACGTGCTCCTGACGCCGCCGTACCCGGCGCACAACGCCGACAGGCGAGGGGGGCGGGCGGTGGTCTCTCGCGGAATGTCTATGGGGTGGGTCATGCTGGGGTTCTCCTGTTTCTGTCGAAGGGACGGAGAGCCGGGGCGGTCGCGGTCTTTGGCGAGAGGCGACCGCCCCGGGCACAGCTACAGGTCGGTGAGCGCGGCGGTGGGGATCTCGTAGACGTCGATGACGTCCTGCACGCCGTGCCAGCGGCCCGGCGTGTGGTGGATGTAGACCACGTGCAGCGGGATGCCGTCGCGGCTCGTGAAGGCGTAGACGTTCACCGCGTCCACGTTCTGCGGGCTCTTACGGGCGCTGCGGAGGTGGGACAGAACCGAGATCACCGTGAGGCGTTCGGGCCGGTACCTGGCCCCGTCAACCTGGGTGTGGAGCGTGGGGTGCTGGGTCGCGGCGAGGGTGGGGCTCGGGCTCATGGAGGGCTCCTTCAGTTGTGGAAGTGGTTGCGCTTGATGACGGCCCGGCGGATGTTGACGACCGTGCTGCCCTTGCTGGTCCCGTGGTTGGTGCCGAGGACCTGGGTGGCGATCCATCCGCCGAAGATGACGGCGGCCAGGATGACGAGCTGCTGGATCAGCGCGGCGACGGCGGTGATGAAGGTGGTCAGGAGCATCAGTCCTCCGCAGGCTGCGGCGAAGCCGATGCCGCCGAGGGCGATGTTGACGGCGAGCGGGTTGATGGCCGGCCGCTCCGCGATGGGCTCGGGGGCCTTCGTGGGGGCGATGGCGTAGCCGGTGATGATGCGGCCGTCCGGGAGCTGGATCGTCTGGACGTCCGGCATCGGGTGCGGCTGCTGGAGAGCGAGCGGTGCCGGTGCCATGGGGACCGGCCGGTGAATCTCGGCGGTCTCCCAGCGGGTCGGGTCGTGGTGGTTCAAGGGGTGCCTCCTACAGGTCGGGTATGGCGTTGATGAGGGAGTTGATGACTTCGTTGACGGCGGGGGCGGCTCCGGTGGAGGCAAGGTAGAAGCCGAACATCACGGCGACGAAGGCGGAGCCGACGCCGAGGGTCTTGGAGCGCAGGAGGAGCGCGAGGAGGAGCCCGAAGAGGGCGACGAGGGTGACGGTGACGGCCAAGGAAGGCCTCCTTGCTCGGGGGTGGAGGAGGAGCTACTTGCGGCGGTTGGCGCGGGCGTCCTCGCGGGCCTGGGCGACCTCGCGGATGCGGTCGATCTCGTTCTCGATGCGCTTGGTGGACTTGCCGCGCTGCTGGCGGCGGACGGCCTTGGCGCCGAGGTAGACGACGCGGGCGAGTTCTCCGAGGCTGTGCGGGTCCTTGTCGGTGAGCGCGAACTTCTCGCGGGCCATGACGGTGCTCCCTTGGGGTTAGCGGGTGCCGGCGCGGTGGATGCGGGCGGCGCGGTTGTGGAGGCGGCGGCCGACGCGGACGCGTATGCCGTGGCCGTGGCAGCGGCGGCAGACCTTGCCGCGCTTGGGTCGTCCCTTGCGGTCGAACTTGAGGAGCTGGCCGACGCCGTCGCACTTGCGGCAGGTGCCGAACGGGGACAGCCAACACCTGACGCCGTAACCAAGGGTGACGACGAGCAGGCAGGCGCTAGCGAGCAGGGCAAGGCTCATTGGGGCCCTCCTGGGCGGGGTTTCAGGGTTTTCGCAGGTGGGCCGCTAGACGCTAGCGACCTGATCAGATGCGGTTTGGGTCGCTAGCGAGGTTGCTAGGTCTAGCGACGTGGGTTGCTAGACCTAGCGGCTCTTCGGGCTACTTCGCGGCCCGGCTCTTGTCACGCTTGGTGATGGCGTCGATGATGTGCTGACGCTCGATGCCGCGCCGGTTGGCGCCCTTGCCGGTCTCCGTCTTGCCCCACACCTGGTCGGTCTTGATGCCGAACGGCTTGAGGACAGCACCGAGCTGGTCGGCCTTCGCGCGGCCCTCCAGCTCGGCCCACGCCCCGTACGCGCCGGGGTCGAGTTCGGCGAGGCGGTCCACGATGACCTCAGACCACACCTTGTCCTCGGAGCGGCCGAGGACGGTGGCGATGTCGTCCAGAACCGCGTCAGCGCTACGGGCCGCGGGCACGTCACCGATCGCGTCGCCGGTCAGGGTGCCCTCCTCCTCGCGCAGGGCGCGGGCGCGGACGAGGATGCTGTCGGCGTCGCGGCCGTCGGCGAGGTAGGTGCGCACGATCCCGGAGTCGTCGCTCATCCCCTTGAGGAGGCCCACGCCCTTGTGGGACTTCAGAAGGCGGGAGGCGTCCAGGCCCTCGGAGTACGAACCGGCGCCCAGCACGACGTCGGACACCTGCCAGGACCCGACCCGCAGGGAGAACCGGGCCTGGTGCTGGTCACGGAGCACGGAGGGGCAGGCCTGGTCGTCGGGCTTCTGGGTGGAGTTCATGACCGAGACCCCGACGGCCGGCGCGACACGGGCGAGGTAGACCAACAGGTCAAGGATGGTCTTGCCGTGGACGGGGTGCTGCAGGTACTCCTGCACCTCATCCAGCACCACGAGGGTGAGGGGCATGTTCATCTTCTTGTCCCGGGACAGTTCCGGGGTGAGCTTGCCCTCGGGGCAGATGTGCAGGGGCAGTTCCGAGAGCCGGTGGTAGCGGTCCTCGACGTCCGCCTTCAGCTCCATGAGGGCGTTGATGAGGTGCTCTACGGGGTCGAAGCCGTTGCGCGGCACGATGCCGAACCCGATCCGGTGCGCGACCTTGGAGAACGACCTCCAGTCCGGCGAGGCCTTCCCATCGAACAAGATGATCCGCACGTACGGATCCAGCGCGGCGGCCAGCACGATGGAGCGAGCAGAGAACGTCTTTCCCTGGCGGGGGACCGCTCCGACCAGGAGAGACAGCCACAGCATGCTGGCCATGACCGGGTTGCCACGCTCGTCCACGCCCCACGGGAACGGCTTCCAGAAGTCCACCCTCGTCGCCCCCAACAGCGGGGTCCGGCCGGCGGGAACGGCGAGCGGGTCGCGGTCCGCGATCCACATCGACACCCGGCGCGCGCTGGTCTCATCGCGGTCCAGGAAGAGCTGGGTGGGCGAGATGTCGATGCCCGAAGCCAAGGGCACGTGCTTCTTGAGCGCGTCCTCGAACGTCTTGCCGTAGGGCAGGTCGACGACGACCCTCCAGCCGTCGCCGTCGCGGCCGATCGGGCGGGGGAAGGCAATGCCCTGGTCCTTGACGGTCAGGCCTGCGGCGGCGAAGGCGCGGGTGATGATGTCGGAGGACAGGCGCCGCTTGCGGAAGGTGACCTTCGCCCGGTCGATGAGCGGCTTGTCCGCCGGGGCCCCGACCACGCCGAGCGTGGTGGTCAGCGCGGCAATGGACAGCATGAGCATCCAGGACGGGGCCATGACGTAGACGGTCAGGGCGGCGGCCAGGCCGACGAAACCGGCGACCGCGGCGACGATGCCGCGCAGGCGGACGCGGTCGTTGCGCTGCCGGGACAGGCTCAGGTACTCCCCCGCGTCCTCGGCCCGGACGGCGGCGAGCCTCAGGTTCTTGCCCTCGGCGTCGAACACCCACCGGCCGGCCGCAGCCGACCAGCGCCAGGCACCGCGCGGGGCGTAGGCCAGGATCTTCGGCGTGTAGACCACCGGCAGCCGAAGCGCGTGGTAGCCGACGAGGGTGGAGTAGTGGCGGACGGCCCACCGTCGGACGGCGGTCCGCTGGTCGGGGAGCTTGACCCAGTCGGGCAGGACCGGCTGACGCGTCTTGTCGTGGGCCTGCATCCACTCCGCCACCGACGGCGGGTACACCTCCCGGGGCGGGTCGACCGGGGCGCCGTCGGCGATGTCGTCCGAGTCGTCCTCGGTGTCGGGGAGTTCGGCCTGCCACTCACCAGGCCGCACCTCCCCCACGCCGGCGGCGTCGGGTCCGGGGGACTTCTTGGGGAAGGGCATCACCTTGGCCGTGTGCTCGTCCGGGCCTTCGGCGTGCGGGAACGGGGTGGTCTCGGTCACGACGGTTCGACTCCTTCGGGGTAGGCGCAGGGGATGCACACGCCGAGCTGGGCGGGGATGACGTATCCGGCATCGCGCCGGCATTCGGGGCAGGTACGGCGGGCGGTGTTGGCCTTGGCCAGCGCGGCGGTCTTGGCCGGCGTCATCGGCCGGACCGGCTTGGCCCGGTCGACGCGGTACAAGAACGCGGCCAACGGGCCGCGCCGGAAGCGCGGGCGGAGCACCTGACCGGCGATGTCCTGGCCGCCGGGTCGAAGCCCGAGGGCGCGGAGCTGACGACGGGTTGCGAGGCCGTCCGGGGCAAGGCGCCAGGGGAAGGTGGGTACCCCGTGGACGGCCCCGGTCGGGTCGAAGCAGCGGGCGAAGGTCAGGCCCATACCTCCACCGCCCCGGCCGCGGTGGCCTGGTCGGTGCGCTCGGCCTTGAGGGTGTCGCGCAAGGTGCGGCCGTTGGCCGAGGAGGTGCGGACCGCCTTGCGGATCGCCTCCGCCGTCAGCTCAGCGTCCGGCCAGTCGGCGGTAGCCGACCGGGCCTCACCGAGGAGCTCGTCCGGGGTCCGAGTCGGTCGGGGCGTCCGCGCCGACTCCGGCACCCGACCAGTCGCCCGACGCGGAGCGTGCTGCACGGCGGCTACCGCCAGCGCCGGGGCCGACTGCGGCAGCCCGACCGGCGCGGGGTCTGCCGACTCGATGGCGGAGAGTTCGGGCACCCCTGCCGGGGCGACGGGGGCCGACTTGTGCAGGTCAGACCCCAACCGATTTACGGTGGGCTAATCTGATTCATCCTGATCTGTGATGCGGGCCGGTCGGTGGTGCAGGACCTTCGCGACGAGGTCGGAGCCGAAGAAGATGGACCCGACCGGGAGCGAAGTCGCCAGCAGCACGAGGACCCAGTTGGCGGGGTCCCAGTCGGCCAACTGCACCCGGCCGCCGCCGTGCAGCTCGGGGACGAGTCCGTGGACGTAGTTGAGGACGAGGGAGGCGACCGTGTACCCGGCCAGCACCCGCAGGGCGAACGTCTTGTCCTTGCCGGTGAGGACAAGGGTGGCGACCAGGGCCAGGGCCATCAGGCCGTCGACCACGAACGGGTAGAGCAGGGCGGCCGTTCCGTCCGCGCCGACCGTCCGCGCCACGTCCCGCTGAGCGTTCCACGAGACCCTGAAGGCCATCGCGACCACGCCGACGAGAGCGGCGACCAGCAACCCCTTGGCGGTACGGTTCATGCCGCACCGCCAATTGCGCGGCGGTGCCGGGCCCAGCCGACGTGCTGGACGCACCAGCCAGCCCCGGCGGCTGCCAGCAGCCAGGCTTCGTGCAGCGCGACGGCGCCCGGTATGGCCACCAGCACGGTCAGCGAACCGGCCCAGATCGCGTAGTGGTCCAAGGCTCGGCGGGGGATGGCGCTCATGCCGCGGCCCCCTTGCGGGAGCGGGTCCGACGGCGGGCCGCCGGCCGGATGAGCGGGACGACGTTGAACAGCTCCGGGGCGTTGGCCTCGATCACCTGAGCGGCGATCCGGCTTACGTCGTCGGGCAGGTCCGGGTTGTCGGCGAGGATGTCGCGGGCCGCGTCCAGGCGGGCCGCGCGCTCCTCGGCGCTCTCCCCCTCCACGCCGAGCCACAGCTCCAGCGGGGTACCCAGGGCCAGTTCGATGAACTCATTCACGCTGACGGCCTCCTGGCCGCCGATGTACGTACGCATCACTGTTCTCCTGAAGTCGAAGGGATGCCGGAGCGGTCGCGGTCTTTTGGCGAGAGGCGACCAGCCTCGGTGTGAAGCCCGAACTCCGCGGCTCCCCTCCACCCCGCCCGTACAGCGCCAAAGGCGCCAGACGGGCGGAGGAGGCAACCGGCCGCAGCGCGACGCTGCGGAAGTCGAGTGCGCGAGCCGTTGTCGCGCTGACCGCCTTTTCAGCTAGAGGAGGCGGTGACCACACTGTTGAGTTCTCAAGGAAAAGCCGGTGGCTCTCCGACGGGTGCGGTAACCCCGAAGGGCTCCCGTAGGAACGGGACACGCCGGACGCCAAGTGGTACTGCGGGCACTCGGAGCAGCCCAAAGAAGGCCCCTCACGAGTTGGTTGTCAGCGACTGAGCCAGCGTTTCCGGCGGCCTCGTTGCTTGCGACAAGCCTGTCCGCGCAGGGCTCCGGAATCGAATGACGGCTTGTCATATGAGGTCTGCCGCTTGCTCGCTGCCCTCTGAACAGCATGGTGCACCTAGTGCACCATGTTGGCAAGTGGCTCGGCCAAGGTCTGCGGGAATGGATCCGGGGAGACTGGTGTACTAGGTACATCACCTGCGAGTGGAGGAATACCCCGATGACCGAGTTTCGAGGGCAGCCGGCATACCTTCAGCTGGCCGACGACCTGCGGGAACGCATCCGAAGCGGCGACCTGCCCGACGGCTCCGCACTGCCTTCGGCGCAGGATCTGATCAACAGCTCCGGCGCTTCAAGCACCGTCGTGAAGAACGCCGTGTCTCTGCTGCGAGCGGAGGGGTACGTAGTCGGACACCAGGGCAAGGGGGTCTTTGCCCAGTTCCCGCCTCGGCTCTCGGATCACTCGCGCGGCGCCGCAGATTGGGCCTTGCCGCTTCTGCAGGCAGGCGTGGAGGTTGAAGCAGCCCTACGCGAAGCGCTGAGCGAGGTCGGGGCCAGCGCAGCGAGCAGCGAAGCGGCCCTTGAGCGCTGGCATGCGGCGTTCGCCAACCTGCCGGAGAGCGTCAAGGACCGCTTGGAGAAGTCTTAGCGGTTGCCGGCGGATACGACCGACCATGCGTCGCCGATCAGCTGCTCAAGGCTGGACCGCTCCGGCTTCCAGCCGAGATCAGTTGTGATCCTGGAGATGTCGGCTACCAGCCGCGGCGGTTCGGGCTGAGGGGCGCGGTGGACTACAGGCACATCCCTTCCGGACACCCGCTCAACCATGGCCACGATCTCCCGCATGCTGGCTGCTGTGGCACCTACGTTGTAGACCCGGTACGGGACAAAAGCGTCGGCCTCAAGAGCCAACACGTAGGCGCGCGCCAGGTCGTCTACGTGCACGAAGTCCCGAACTGCGTCGCCGTCGCCGTTCATCTCAAGGTGGGGGTAGCGGCCAGCCGCCACGGCGACCGCCTTCGGGATGATGCGGCTCTCGTCCGAGTCCCCCACGCCACCGACGGCCCCCGAGATGTTGAAGCACCGCAGGCTTACGGCCTTGACCCCTCCGGCCTCCGCTCGGGCCCGGAGGGCTTCATCTGCGGCCAGCTTCGACGTCCCGTAGGGATTGCTCGGGGCGGGCAGGGTGTCCTCACCGATGGGCTGCCGATCGGGCGCTCCGTAGACCGCCGCCGTCGAGCCAAGGATGACCGTAGGGGTCTCCGAGCCTGCCGAGGCGGCAGCCAGCGCATCGAGCAGCGTCACCGTGCCGCCAGCGTTGACGGCCTGGTACTCATCCGGCCGCTCGAAGGATTCACGGACGCGGGTAAGAGCCGCGAGGTGGCAGACACCTATGACACCGTCGAGAGCTGCCCTCAGGGCCGCCTCATCCCTGATGTCGCCGTAGAAGACCTGGGTCACCGGCAGCTCCGGCAGGGGGGTATCAGCCGGCCGATGCGTGAGCACCACAGGATCGTGGCCTGCCTCGGCGAGCCGTCGTACAACCGCGTTGCCCACGAATCCGTAGGCGCCGGTCACAAGTACGCGCACTGATCTACCTCTCAGCCCAGAATGAGCCCGCGATGCTGCCACGCCAGGTCGAGGCACGCGGCGGCGGCGGATGCCAGGGGTTCATTTTCCAGTAGGTGCCGGATGTTGGCCTCAGTGAACTCGACCCCGGCACTGCTGTCGCCAGGACGCCCGGCGACCACCGTCCCCTCGGAGTTCCGGGACACCATGCCGGAGAAGACGGAGTCGTAGACGTCTGAGTCGATGACCACCACGCTGAGGATCTCGCCGGCCAGCGTGAGCGGGTCCAGCCCGATCCCGAAGCAGTACGGGCGCACCTTGCCCTCACGGCGCGCCTGGTTGAGGGTCCGGAACGGTTCGGTGGAGTCGTAGTCGATCGGTTCGCCGCTGCTGCCGTCGGCCTCGGGGTCCCCGAGGAACTCCTCCGCGTACTCCCGGAGCACGTTGCGCCAGAGGTTGAAGTCGTTCGACTGGTCCCAGGGCATCACCGATGAAGGCTGGAAGACCCCGGCCGGCATGACGTGGTAGTTCCCGCCGGCAAGCGCGACGTTGCTCGCGGAGCGGTGGTGGAGCGGGAACGAAGCACCTTCGGGGCCGAGCCGAATGGTCAGGGTGTCGATGGACGGGAGCAACGCCCTGTGGCCGAGGTCGAAGGGATCTCCGACCAAGCCCCGGAAGGGAAGTTCCGCCCAGCTTGGATCGCTGATCCATCCTGGATCGCTGCCGGTCTTCAACCAGGCGCTCGCCAGCTCGTGCGCCACGCCTTCACAGACGTCGGCCATGTCGAAGTAGGTCGTGTAGCCGAAGGACAGCTTGGGGTGCCCCTCCGCTTGCGCCACATCAAGCAACCGGAAGCTCGGCCGGTTGACGAACAGGGACGGGCGGTCGATCATCCGGATCGCCTGGGTGTAGCGATCGAACTTGGTGCCCTGAGGGGCGAGAGGGCGAACGCCCTCAGACTCCCTCTCGCGCCCGGTGATTTCCGGTGGAGTGGTCTGTGTCAGCCAGGCCAGCTCGATGTCTTCGAAGTCGACCGGCGCGGGCCACATCCAAGAATCGCGGGTGAGCACCGGACTGTTGCCGGCCCGGGAGAGGTCCGGATACAGCCGGGCTGCGGCCTTCGTCAGGTCTGCCCGGTGCCGGTTGAGCTCGCGACGCGTCATGCGCCAGCGCCGTTGGTCGTCGACTGCGGCCAGTGGCCCCTCCTCGGCCGGGGCACCAGCCGGGACCGCCACCGTGACCACAGCCTCGACCGATGGGAGTAAGCCAAGCTCATCCTCCGGAAGCGCCAGCGCACGAGCCAGCCTGCGGAGTTCGTCCATGTCCCGGATACTGCGCTTTCCGCGTTCGAGGAGGGACACGTAGGACTGGTCGTAGCCGAGCAGATCCGCTAGATCCTGCTGCTTGAGCTTGTGGAGTGCCCGGTAGGCCTTGAGAACGTCGGCCAGGTTCGAGCCGTCGGGAGGAGTCGCCCGTTCTGTATCGCTGGCGAGCCAGTGGGGCGACGGCTCAGCCCCTACGGCGCGCACAGGGCTGCCTGAGGCTCCGGGGCCGATGGCCCTGCGGCAGGGACTGCACACGGTGTCGGTGTTGCTTCGGCCCAGCTTCGTGCCGCACCTGACGCAGAGAGACGGTGCGGGCGGGGCAACAGTCATGAGCTTCTGGTCCCTTCGGGGGAAGGCGGTGGCTCCAACGGCGTGACTGAGCAACTTGGTTGACCAGTCCGCTGCCCGACCAGACCACCTTCAAGACTATGGACTCGCGATACAGGCGGCAGCGATTCGAGACAGCCCGAGCGCGCTCAGGTGCCGGGGGCGTTGCGCCCCGGAGTGCATCCGCCGCGCTCGCCGTACGCCTGTCGCCCCCTACACCCCGGGCAACACCCTGGCCTGAGAAACACCGGGTTCACTGAGGAGGCTGAATGGCAAGGCGCCGACGACCGCAGCCCAGGGACAATCGAGGGCGGTACACGAAAACCGGCATACCTCTCTGGTTCGGTGTCGCAGCGGTGGTGCTACTCATCGTCTCCTACGTCCGTTAGTAGACGACGTGAAGACACCCGAGCGGCGGCATGGCTCGGCTTAGGCGGGTGAACCAGCACGAGGGGTGGCGGACGTCCACGGACGATCACGGACCTCCGCCGCAGGTCAGCACCGCAGAATGGGCAGATCACCCGTTGACCCGGAATGCTTCGCCGAGAAACCCCTACAGCCCTGAGTCAACAGCGCTTTGACCACTCTCAGAACTCAGCAAGAGATTTCTGTCAATATATTCCACGGTCAGCCGGGGGTCTTTCAGGACAGAAATCAATCCCATCCGAAGCAACTGTCTGGCCGCCACTTCTGCCGCCAGCTCAAAATCGTCTCGAAGTTTAATCGAACGCTGCTTCTCGGCGTTGCTCTTACCATGAGCCACCGCTGACCTATATGCATAGATTTTCTTGAAACAGGTGAACGCTTCAGCTTCCGAGATTACCAGCTGAGACGACAAGACCTTGGCTCCCCGCATGGCGAGCTTGTACGTCGTTTCGCCCGGGCCAAGGTCACCAAACACTGCCTCCAGTCCGATACAAAAGTCGAGGATCGAGTCCTCTTGGGTTTCCCTAAGCAACCCCATACCGAGCCGCCTCGCCGCCAGCTTCACTCTGGCATCACACGAGCGGAGACCCTTAAACACCTCAACAACTGCTTGACATTCATCAGGCGTCAAGGGGGTGGTAAATTCGCGCCATGAATGATCAAAATGCGGCGGATACTTGCGCAGAAAGCTGACGCCCACCACGGGCGGCAAGCTCGCAGTGAAATCACGCGCCCACCCCACCGGCCTGTAGTAGATCTGCGCGTAACCCGCTGACCTATTTTCGGAGATGGCAAGGGCCCGAACAAAGTCGTCAGCAATGTCGGTCACACCCGAATGCACCGGGAGATAGTCGAAGTCCCAACGATGCTGGTGGGAAATCGAGAGGCCGTCAATGACAAGCGCATGGGTTGCAGCATGGACAAGCCACCTATTCATCGCCACGTTCGAGTCACCATACTCGGAAACAGATCGCGCCAGTTGCTCTTCGTCCGAAAGTCGTTCAATGCGGACGTTTGGCAGAATGTCTAGACGATCGATATCCATCGCAGTAAGGGCCAGTGGAACCACCGCAGAGACCGGCAACTCATCTCGGAAAATCGGAGCCTCAAGCTGCAGGTAGATAGACAGCAGGGTCTCATCTTCAATATCAGCAACATCGACCCCCTTGACACTCAAGTACCTATCTACCAACTCGAAGGGAAGAAGCGTGAGAACGCGTTCTAGAAGGCCGTCATTCGTAGCTTCTTGGTAATTTGGATTGAAATACCCCTTCACCTTGGCGGAAGATTTCGCATACGCGATGTACCCTAGATAGCTATCCCACTCCTCACATTCCGCAGCCCCATCTTTACGAAAATACTGCATCAGGGTGAAATCGTAATGGGGCGGTCCGGAATTGAAGCTTGACTGGATCCCTGGCATCCCATTATCAAGAGAATGAAGGTTCGGAAAGTTAAGATGAGGCGAGATGTATCCCCCACTCTTCTTCCTTTCTTGCAGTGCGGCGATAGCATCCCTGACTAGAGGCTTGCAGGCGCCCCAAAGCGCAGAGTCGAGCGGGCTGAATTCGCCGTTCATACACCCTCCATAATCGCTTGGTTGGATCATTTCGCGTCACACTATGCCCTGCAGGAGATTCTCCCAGGCATGCATTCTCCTGTACGGCGCTACCGATTAGGTGGTCGTTTCCGAGAAACTCGACCCCATTCCACTTAGGGCTGGACCTCTATCTGCGCCAGGTCACGGGGTGCCGCGTTCCGCCACAGGGGAAACCGCCTTGAGCAAGGAAAAGCAGTCCCGCCCAAAGTCAGTCAGGACCCACAGCTCATGCGCGTCAGGGGCATCATCACCGGGGAGCCTGTGGATCCCGTCGTCCTTGACCAGTCCCTCCGCAGTCAGACGAGCGATCGAGGCGTCTAGAGCTGCGGCAAAGCCGGGGAGCTCATTGAGAATCTCTGGTCGCCTCCACCCAGGTAGGCGCCCTGGCGCCCAGCCTGCTGGTGCCGGGTACGTCTCTCTGGAGATGACCTCCAGGAGCTTGACCTCTGGTGGTTCGATGCTCGCGAGTCCGCGAACGCGGAGACGCTCGGCATCAACGGTGGTTTCGTCACGCACCCCGCGGCCCAAGCACCGCCCGAGCGCGATGATCTTTTCGTTCAGGGGCGTTGCCATGGAGCTCTGCACAGTCTCTGACATCAACGTCAGGAGATCAGAGCTGGTCTCGATCGTCTGAACAAGTCTGTCCAGCGACTGACCCGCTTCCTGGGAACTAGCAGCGAGTGCCTGTCGCCCTCGCTCCGCTCGGCGTGCGCGATCCCTTTCTATAAGGCGTAGGAGCGGGGCATCGACGAACTCCTTGAGTGCCCCGAGTGCTATGCCTGCGATGGGGTTAGCCGCTCCGACTACTGCGACAATCGCTCCGGTTGCGGCCTTGACCCCAGACTCAGCCGATGGTCCTGCCCTTGTCTCACTTGCTTCGTGGCCCATATTCGTGATGCTAGCGAGCCACGGGTGCCTCAGTACGGGCTTTGGTTCGCGACGGTGGACGGCTCAGTTGCCGGCTTCTCAGCGGCTCGACTGCAGTGAGTGTCTAACTGGGTGACAACCGATGAGCACGAACACAGACGTCCACGGACGCTAACGGACCTCCGGCGCAGGTCAGCGCCGTAGGATGGGCACGTCGCCCCTTGCCCCGGAATGCTTCGGGACGAAGAGGTCGTGGGTTCAAATCCCGCCACCCCGACGCTGTAGTACCAGGTGAGAGCCGGTGCAAGGAAACTTGCGCCGGCTCTTTCTGCGTTGGTGGCCGATTTGGGTGACCGCCCCCTCGCCGGCGCCGGCGGGGTGGTGGCACGAAGTTGGGGGCGGGGTGCAACAAGCTGACAGCGGTCTTCGTGGTGGGTGGGTTGCGGCGCTGACAGGGTGGTTCTCACCGGCCGACAGCCGGATGACCACACCCGTTCTTCCACGACACGGAGACACCGATGAGCGTCAAGAAGATCGCCGCAGCGCTGGTGCCGGCCACGGCTCTCCTGGTTCTGCTGGTACCGGCCGAGGCGTCGGCGGCCACCGGGGCGGCCGGGGCCGCGCCGGAGAAGTTCTGTTCGGCTCCCGTGTCGCTGCCCCTGCCCGATCTGCTCGCGCAGTTCGTGCCCCGGGCCGCCGCGGGGCTGCTGCCGCGGCTGAGCTGCGTCAACGGCTGGCAGTGAGGGCGCCATGACCGAGCGGCACCCGCACGAGGTGACCCTGCTCCGGGCCGGTCCGGCCGCCGCGCCGGAGGAGATCGCCGTGATCCGCGCCGTCGGCCTGCTGCCGCCCGGCTGGACGTGCGCGCAGGAGGTGGGGGCCGGCCGGATCAGGATGCTGATCCGGCCGGCGGACGCCCCGGGTGAGGACGGGGCCGACGCGGTACGGGTCTGGCTGGCGCGGACGCTCGCGGACGGGTCGCTGCGCGGGTGGCGCGCCGCCGGGTCAGGCGGAACGGCCGGGCCGGACCCGGCGGACCGCCATGATCCGAAAGACACGGCCTAGATCCAGCCGCGTTCGCGGGCGAGGAGTGCGGCGTGCGGGCGGCTGGTGGCGTCCAGGATGCGCAGGACGTCGGCGACGTGGCGGCGGTAGGTACGGACGGAGATGTCGAGGTTCCGGGCGCCCGTCTCGTCCTTGCCCACGCGGCACAGTTCTTCCAGCACCCGGCGCTCGATGTCCGACAGCACGTCCGCCGGCGCGGCTCCCGCGTCGATCAGCTGGGACAGGTCGACGGCCTGGTCCCAGATCTTCTCGAAGAGGGCCAGGATGTTGGAGACGAGCCCGGCCTGCCGGGTGACCAGCGCGCCGCGGGAGGTGTCCGCCGGGTCGACCGGTACCAGCGCGGTCCGGCGGTCGTACACGAGGATCCGCTCCGAGAGGTCCTCCGCGACCCTGATCAGCGCGCCCTGCGCGGTGAGTTCGCGCAGGTACGCGACGGTGGGCGGGTGGTCGAGGACCTCCCGCCGCACGACGCTGCAGACGCGGACGCCGCGGCGCAGACATCGGGTGTCGAGCGGGCGGGAGTGGGCGATGTTGTCGGCCGTGAGCGCGGTGTACGGCTCCACGGAGAGGATCTCCTCGCGGGCGAAGAAGGCCAGGTCGTCGATCCGGTTGCGGATCTCGGACAGGACCTCCAGCCGCTCCACCCCTTGCGGGGCCGTGGACTTGGAGCCCTGCTCGGCCCGCAGGTCGGCGATCAGGTGCCGGGACTGGGTGACCTGCTGGAGCTGCTCGTGCAGTTCCCGCAGCCGGAGGTCGGTGAGCCGGTCCACGGCGGTCTCCGGGTCGGTGGCGAAGACCGCGCCCGGATCACCGTGCAGCAGGCCGAGCCGCGACAGCCGGCTCTGGGCGGCC
Organism: Streptomyces sp. NPDC048461; assembly: GCF_055587105.1. NCBI lineage: Bacteria > Bacillati > Actinomycetota > Actinomycetes > Kitasatosporales > Streptomycetaceae > Streptomyces > Streptomyces sp. NPDC048461. The sequence goes on from NZ_JBVJGW010000009.1 coordinate 185,454, forward strand.
TCGACACCGTCCCGGGGCGCGTGCAGGAGGACGTGGATGTCCTCGCCCTGCGTTCCCGGGTTGCGCAGGAAGTGGCGGTATATCCGCTCCTCCGTGCTGGTGAGTCCGAATACGAGCAGGCTGGTCCCGTTCACTTCTGCCCCCGCAGGCCGTCCGGTCGATGACCGCGCGGCATGGGTCAGATGGCGTGCGGTCTTACGTACTGGAACGAAGGGTAATGCCGAGGTAAAAGACCAAGTCCGGCGTAGTAGCCGAAAGTGACATGAATCATGGATCTTCTTACGGGGGAAGTTACTTTGAAGACATTCGCCGAGCACGACCCACTCGATTTCTCCACACTCACCGGCCGCGAGGTGGAGGTGCTCCTGCTGCTGGCCTCGGGCGAGCAGAACCGGTGGCTCGCGCGGCGCCTCGGCATCGCGGAGCGCACGATCCGGGCGCACACCGCGAGCATCGTGCGCAAGCTGCACCTCAAGTCGCGGTTCGAGGCCGCGATCGTCTCGCACCTGTACGCGGACGACATCCGGGGCCTCGACCCGGCGCCCCGCAGGGCCGCCTGACGGGCACCCCGTCCGGCGGACGGAGCGGAAAAGGCCCCCACCGACAGCGTCCGGCTGTCGGTGGGGGCCTTCCGCCTGCGCGGCGGGCAGGGGGGCGGCGCCCCTACGGCAGGGCGCTGCTCACGCCGTCGGCGATCATCATCCACATCGGCTGGCCGCCCGTGCCGAAGGCGGAGGCCAGCGCGTAGCCGATCGACGCGTCCGCCGGGCGGAGTTCGGCGTCCTCCTGCCACTCGGCGAGGACCAGCTCGTCCCCGTCGGAGGAGAAGTCGCCGATGTGCTTGCCGTCGCGGGTGAGCCGGCTGCTGGGGACGGAGTCCGGGACCAGGCGGTACAGCGCTCCCTCGTACTCCACGTCCACCCGGTACGAGCGCCTGGTCACACCGCCCTTGGCCGGCTTCAGCTCGACCTCGCGGCCGTCGATCCGCATCGTGAGGTGTGCGGGGTCGCGGGTGCCGATCGCGGTCTGCGGGTCCACCTCGGAGCCGGGGTCGCGCTCCAGGGTGACGCGGGGGATCCCCTCGCCCTCGACCTGGACGGCCTCCTGGCCGTCCTGTCGGACGATGATCGCGCCGAAGCGCGTGTCCTCGATGGGGGTTCGGTCCGAGTCGTTCATGAGTCAAGTCCTTCGGTGCGGTCGGAACCCGCGGTTCTTCACGGGTGGTACGGCCGGGCCTGCGGCCGGGTCGCGGGCGTCTCAGCGGGCGGAGACCAGCTGGGTCGTGGCCAGTTCGCGGTAGAGGTCGTTGCCCTCCAGCAGCTCCCGGTGCGAACCACGGGCGCCCACCCGGCCCTCGTCGAAGACGATCAGCTGGTCGGCGGACGTCACCGTGGAGAGCCGGTGGGCGATCAGCAGCACCGTGCAGTGCTCGGCGGCCTGCTCGACCGTCTTGCGCAGGGCCAGTTCGCTGCGGCCGTCGAGGTGCGCGGTGACCTCGTCGAGCAGCAGCACCTGCGGCTCGCGGAGCAGCGCCCGCGCGATGGCCAGGCGCTGCCGTTCGCCGCCGGACAGGGCCAGGCCGCGCGAGCCCACCTCGGTGTCCAGGCCGTCGGGGAGGCCCGCGACGAACTCGTCGAGCAGGGTCTTGCGCAGCACGTCGGCCACGGCCTCGTCGGTGGCGTCGGGCGCCGAGTAGAGGAGGTTCTCCCGGAGCGTTCCGGCGAGCATCGGGGAGTCCTGCTCGACGTAGGCGATGCGGCGCCGGAGGTCGGCGCGGCTCAGCGAGCGGATGTCCGTACCGTCGAGGCGGATGCTGCCGCCGTCCATGTCGTAGAAACGCTGGATCAGGGAGAACACCGTTGTCTTTCCCGATCCGGAGGAACCGACGATCGCGGTGACGGCGCCGGCCGGCGCGGTGAAACTGGTCCCCTTCAGGGTAGGCGTGCGTCCCTGGTAGGCGAACTCCACGTCTTCCACGACGACTTCCGGCGGCGGACCGGTGGGGCGGGCGGGCGTCGCGTCCACGTCGTCCTCGGTCTCCATCTCCCGGACCTCCTCGATGCGCGTGAGGGCGCCGAGGCCCTGCTGGAGGGCGGTGGTGCCGGAGACCAGGGACAGGATGGGGCCGCCCAGGTTGAACAGGTAGAGCAGGAAGCCGATCAGCGCGGCGAGGTCGAGCGCGCCCGTGGCGACCAGGGCGCCGCCGAAGCCGATGACGGCGAGGAACGAGGCCTGGACGATCAGCCCGGCGAGCACGGCGATCATCGCCTGGTAGCGGGCGCCCACCAGGCCCGCGCGGTACGCCTGCTCGGCGGCGGCGACGGCGCGCTCGGTCTCCTTGGCCTCGCCCCCGTTCGCCTTGACCGTACGGGCGGCGCCGAGGGCGCGGTCCAGGGCGGCGCCGATCGCGCCGACGGACTCCTGGGACTGGGTGGTGACGCGGCGGATCCTCGGCATGACCACGCCCATGGCCACGCCGACGACCAGCAGGACCACCGAGGTGATCCCGAGCAGGGGCAGGCTGGTGACGCCCATCAGGACGACGGTCGCCAGCAGGTGGATGGAGCCGTCGACGATCTGGATCAGCCCGCCGGTGGCCGCGTGCTGCACCAGGGTGCTGTCGGAGGTCACCCGGGTGGTCAGGCCGCCGGGCTCGGTACGGTCCAGCTCGCTGGTCCGCAGCCGGATCAGCCGGGCGATGAGGCCGCGGCGCACGTGGAGGACCACGCGCTCGGCCGTGCGCTCGCTCAGCCAGGCCTGTCCCCACATGAGGGCGATCGACAGGAGGAGCAGGCCGATCAGCAGCAGGAGCTGATCGCGCAGTCCGGCGCCGGTCATCAGGTTCGTCAGGACGGACTGGATGACCATCGGCTGGGCGAGGCCGGCGGCGCTCCCGAGCAGGGTCAGCAGCAGCACCAGCAGAAGAACACCGCGGTGCGGCCGCGCGTACGAGAGCAGCGCGCGCAGCGCGGGCCGCTCAGCCTTGGGCTTGGGCTGTTCTGCGTCAGAAGTGTTCACACCCGCATTTCTAATCCCCGGCGCGCGCAAGCGGAATTGGCACTTGCGGCAATGCCGCGAGGGCCGGACGGGTACCCGCGCGGGCTCCTGACCCGCCGAAACGGCATGGACCGGAGCGGAGTTGACGCTTGGGGCAATGCCGCAAGTGGCAATGGTGCGGGGTCTCGGCGGCGGGTCAGTATCGGTCTGTCCCCAGCGGACACCGGTCGCCGTGACGGCCACCGGAATCCCCTATCCGCCCCTGTTGGAGGAGCCTTTCCATGCAGAACGTCAGCGAGAAGGACCTGTTCGACGGCTACACCGCCTACACCTCCGCGGAGGAGCTCGGCCTGCACGACGGCCAGGCCGCCGGCCCGGCCTTCAGCCCCACCATCCCGTGGGCCATCCAGGCCGGCATCATCTCCGCCCGCTCCTCGCAGGCCTGCGCCGCCGCCCTCGGCTCGCTCGCCGCGAAGACCGTCGAGAAGAAGTGCTGATCACCTCCCCCGATCACCTCCTGATCGACCCTCCGCTCAGCAGCTGAGCAGCACCACCGCACCACCCACGGGGACCGGCCGGACCGCGACGCACCACGTCCGCGGCCACCGGCCGGCCCCGGCACGGACGGCTGGGCACCCGCCCCCGCCCGTGCCGCACCGCGCCTCCGGCCGACCGGGCCGGGCCGGCGTACCGCGTTCGACCAGCTAAGTAGGGAAACCCCATGCAGAACGTCAGCGAGAAGGACCTGTTCGACGGCTACACCGCCTACACCTCCGCGGAGGAGCTCGGCCTGCACGACGGCCAGGCCGCCGGCCCGGCCTTCAGCCCCACCATCCCGTGGGCCATCCAGGCCGGCATCATCTCCGCCCGCTCCTCGCAGGCCTGCGCCGCCGCACTCGGCTCGCTCGCCGCGAAGACCGTCGAGAAGAAGTGCTGATCACCTCCCCCGATCACCTCCTGATCGACCCTCCGCTCAGCAGCTGAGCAGCACCACCGCACCACCCACGGGGACCGGCCGGACCGCGACACACCACGTCCGCGGCCACCGGCCGGCCCCGGCACGGCGTCGCTCCGCGCCCGTGCACCACCGCAATCGCCCGAGAGGAGGAGTCATGGACGTTCCGAACACCGGATTCAGGCGGGTGCTCGTCGTGGGAACCGGGGCGCTCGGGGTGGCCTTCCTCCCCTTCTGGATCAACTGGCTGAGAAGCGCGCTCCCCGAGACGGAAGTACGGGTCGCGCTGACCCGCTCGGCGCTGCGCTTCGTGTCCGCGGACGCGGTCGCCGTGCTGTCCGGCAAGGAGGTCTTCGTCGACGACTGGAGCGCGTTCTCCGGCGTCGATGTCCCCCACGTCGAACTGGCGCGCTGGGCGGACCTGGTGCTCGTGCACCCCGCCACCCTGCACTTCGTCGGCCGGTACGCCCTCGGCATCACCGACACGCCCCTGATGCTCGCCCTCCAGTCCACCGCTGCCGTGGTGGGCGTCGCCCCCTCGCTGCCGCCCGGCGCGCACCGGAGCCCCGTCGTACAGGGGCACCTGGACGTGCTGCGGGCCCGGCCGGGCGTGGTCGTCGCGCCGACGATCCCCGCCGTCAGCGCGAGCACCGGGGAGCTGGAGGACGGCGGCTCCGCGCCGCTCAACGAGCTGTACGACCTCTGCGTCGCGCACGCCGCGGCCGTCGCCGCCCGGGCCGCGAACGATGCCGAGGCCGAGGCCGATGCCGATGCCGAGGCCGATGGTGTCGGCGCTGTCGCCGCCGCCGCCGCGAAGGGTGCCGGCTCATGACCTCCCCGGCCCTCGCGCACGCCGACGGCCTCGACCTCGTGGCCGCGTACGGGACCGGCCTGTCCGCCACCCGGATCCACCGGGCGCCCGACGGCGGGTTCCTCTGGTGGCAGGGCCCCGGCCCGCAGGTTCCGGGGCCGCTCACCGCGCCCGCCGCCCACCTGGTGCCCGGCCTTCCCCCGGAGAGCGGCGCCGCCGTGCTGGCCGTTCCGGAGCGGGCCGGCGACGGCCTGCTGCACCGCGTTTCCGGGTCGGCCTCCGCCGCGGCCTGGCTGCGGGACTTCCGGCCCCAGGCCCGGGCCCTCGTGGCCCACGCGCTCGCCTCGGCGGGCCGCTCGCTGCGGGCGCTGCACGCCGTACCCGTACCGGACGACGTCCCGCTCGGCCCCCCGCCCGGCCTGACCCGGCTGCGGGCCTGGGCGGACGGGAGCGGTGAGCTGAGGCGCCGGACCCTCGCGGCCTGGGGGCCGGAGCGGCTGGAGCGGCTGCTCGGCTGGGCCGACCAGGCCGCGCCCGCCGAAGCCGCCGCGCCCGCCACCACGGGGCCCGCCACCACCGGGACCCGGTCCCTCGTCCACGGCTGGGCATCGGTCGGCGCCCTGGTCCCGCCCCTCGGGCGGGGCGGCCGGGTGGCACTGCTGACCGGGGAGGACCTGGCCGCCGGCCGTCCCGAGCTGGACCTGGGCTGGCTGCTGGGCGAGCTCGTCGAGCTGGCCTGGGCGGCTCCGCCGCACGACTGCTCCGACCTCCAGCGGGTGCTGCTGGACGCCTACGGGCCCGGGCCGGACCCGGTGCTCGTCGGACGGTCCGCCGTTCTGCGCGTCGTCACGCACATGCAGGACTTCGCCACCTACCGCGGGTGGGACGACGAGCTCCTGGGCTACATCGCCTTTACCGCCGAACTGATCGACGAGGAGGGCCGCAGAGCGGTCCCCCAGGGAGTGTCATGACTACAGCGACCCCGGCCGGGCAGCAGCCCGCGCTGGTCCGGTACCAGCCCACCGACCTGGACACCGCTCCCGACGTGACGGAGCTGCTCGACCGGCTCGGCCTCGGCGGCTTCGTCGCCGACGGACTCACCTCGTTCGGCGGCCGCAACGACAACTGGGCCGGTACGACGACGAGCGGCGACCGGGTCTTCGTGAAGACCGTCGCCCGCGCCCCCGACGGCAGCAGCCCCGAGCTCGACCGCACGCTGGCCTTCGAGGCCCTCGCGGGGCGGCTCCCCGCGGACTCCCCGCTGCGCTCCCCCGCCCACCTCGGCACGCACCCGGAAGCCGCCCTCAGCGCCTACCGGCTGCTGGCCGGCGCCCGCTCCGGTTCCGAAGTCGCCCTGGACGGCGACTTCGACGAGGCGCTGTGCCGCGAGGCCGGCCGTGCCGTGGCCACGCTGCACGCGCTGGACCCGGCGGGCGCCGACATCGACGCCGGCGAGGCCCCCCTGCCGCCGCTGGGCTGGCTGGAGGCGTTCCCCTGGAGCGCGGTCCACGAGCGCAGCATGGCGCAGATCGCCGCCTGGAAGCTCGTCCAGGACGACGCGGAGGTCAACGCCGCGCTGCGGCTGCTGCGCGAGCGGGAGCGGTCCGCGCCGCACACCCCCGCCCACTGCGACCTGCGCTTCGACCAGTTCATCCACCACGAGGGCACGCTCTACCTGTGCGACTGGGAGGAGTTCAGGATCGCCGACCCGGCGCGCGACGTCGGCGCCTTCATCGGCGAGTGGCTCTTCCAGGCGACGTACTCCGTGTTCGCGCCGACCGGCGACCCCGGCGCGCCCGTGCTGGGCTTCGACCTGGACCACGAGGAGATCGTCGACCGCGGATCGGCCAGCCTGCGCCGGCACATCCCCCGCATCGCCGCGTTCTGGCAGGGCTACCTCGCGTGCCGCACCCCCGACCCGGAGCTGGCCGAGCGGGCCGTCGGCTTCGCCGGCTGGCACATGTACGACCGGCTGATCGCCACCGCCCAGGCCCACGCCGTCCTCAACCCCGTCGCCCGCGCGGCGGCCGGCATCGGGCGCGTCCTGCTGCTCAACCCGTCCGGTGCCGTCGCCACGCTGCGGCTCGACCCGCCCTCCGGGAGCTCCCGATGACCGTCACCGACACGCTGGTTCTCGCCCCCCGGCTGGCGGCCGCCCTGGACCTGGTGTCCGTACGGGGCGACGCGCTGCGGGCCACCGTGGACGGGCGCGAGCTCAGCGCGGAGAGCCGCCGGGACCTGCGCGGGCGCCTGACCAACGCGCTGTACGAGGAGTTCCACGCGGGCAACGGCGCACAGCGCCGGGACCCCGGCGGGGCGCCGCGGCGCAGCCTGCGCGACCCGCACCTGGAGGAGCGGCTGGCCGCGGGCGTGCCGCACGCGTACACCCCCACCCGGGGGCGGCTGGTCGAGGTGCTGCACCGGCCCTCCGGCGACCAGCTCGTCGTACGGCTTCCCGACATCACCGCCCGGGTGCCCGCCGACCGGCTCCTGAACGCGGGGGCCGAGCCGCCCCGGCCCGGGGACCTCGTCGAACTGGCGCTGGAGGCCGCCCGGCCCGCGCTGTCGCCCGGGTTCTTCTACGTCCTCGGGTCGCGCCCGCTGCCCCGCCCGACCGGGGCCGTCCGCAGGCTGTTCCTGCACGCCCTGGACGGGGACGGCGCGGCGGCGCTGTGGGCGGCCGCGCTGAAGGCGCTGGAGCGGGTCGGTGCGCTGTACCACGCGAAGGCCCTGTCGGACCCGGACGACTTCCCGCGCCGCGACGGCCTCGTCGTCTACCTGCACGGCGCCCACGGGCCGGCCGAGCGCGCCGTGGTCGAGGCGGTCCGGGACCTGCCCGGGCGCGGGGCCGACACCTCGCTGTACACCGAGCAGCTCGCGCCGGGCGTGGCGGCCGCGTGGGACCCGCGGGACCCGCGACCGGGCCAGAGCAGCATGAGCTTCGGCCAGCACCGCAGCTTCGCCCTGGCCACGGCCCTGGTCGACCACGCGTCGGCGTCGGGGGGCTGGGGGCCGGGCTCACCGCGGGGGCCGCTGGAGGAGCACATCGCGCGGGAATTCCGGGCGGCGGGGATCGACCCGCTGCACCCCGAGAACAACATCTCCACGACGGAGGGGAACTGACATGAGCGAGACGACCACGAGGGACGAGACCGACGTGACGGGCGAGACCGACGTGACGGGTGAGGCAGGCATGGCGGGCGAGGCAGACGTGGCGGAGGCTGCGGACGCGCCCGGTGCGCTCGGCGGGCCGGGTCTCGGTACCGCCATCACCACGGCGTACAGCGACGCCCTTGCCGAGGTGTACGACGACATCTACCCCGGCAGCTCCGAGATCGCCGAGTACCTGGTGACCCTGACCAAGCCGGGCGCGAGCGTCCTCGAACTCGGCGTCGGGACCGGCCGCGTGGCCGTGCCCCTCGCCGATCACGGCTTCGAGGTCCACGGGGTGGAGACCTCCGAGGGCATGCTCGCCCGCCTGGCCGAGAAGGACCCGGAGGGGCGGATCACGCCGATCCTCGGCGACTTCGCCGGCCTCGACCTGGGGCGGACCTTCGACGTGGTGCTGGCGCCCTTCAACGTCCTGTGCTGCGCGATGGCGATCGACGAGCAGATCGCCCTGATGCACGCCGTGGCGCGGCACACCGCAGCCGACGGCCACGTGGTGATCGAGACGTTCGACCCGAGCGATTACCACGTCCAGCGCAAGAGCGACCTCAAGACGCGCCCGGTCGGCACCCGCGGTGTGGTGATCGAGTCCCTCGACGTGCTCCCCGCGTCGCAGAACATGCTGCTGAACAGCACGCTGCTGCTGGACGGCGCCGCGCCCAAGTCCTCCTCCACGGTCATGCGCTACCTGTGGCCCAGCGAGCTGGACCTGCTGGCGGCGATCGCCCGCCTGGAGCTGGTCGGCCGCTACTCCGGCTGGCAGGAGCAGCCGTTCGACGGCGGTGACAGCCGCAAGATGTGCGTCTCCGTCTTCCGGCCGCTGGCATGAGCCCGTACGCCCACCGGCTGCCGAACGGCTTCGGGCTGTCGGTGGAACCGCTGCCGGGGCACGGGAGCGGCCTCGTCTCGGTCGCGCTGACGGTCGCGGTGGGCGGCGACGACGATCCGGCGGGCCGGCACGGCATGGCCCACCTCGTCGAGCACCTGATGTTCCCGCGCGGCGGCGACGGAGACGGCGCGGACGGCGGCGCGGATGCGGACGGCGGCGCGGACTCCCACGTGGCCCGGGTCGAGGGCGCGGGCGGTTTCTGCAACGCGGAGACGCACCGCGACCACACCGTCTTCCACACCACCGTGCCCGCCGGGATGCTGCCGGACGTCCTGGAGTGGGAGGCGCGGCGGCTGAGGGAGTTCGCCCCCACCGATGCGGTGCTCCGTACGGAGACGGCCGCGATCACCGAGGAGATACGCGGGGCGGCGGCCGGCGGGCGGGTCTGGGAGACGGCGCTGGCGGCGCTCCACCCCGGCAGCCGCGACAGCTTCGGGACGCCCGCGGAGCTGTCCGGCGTCACCGCGGCCGAGGCGACGGCCTTCTTCCGGCGCCACTACCGGCCGGACGCGATGGTCCTGTCGGTCGTCGGGGACGTGGACGCGGACCGGGTGGCGGCCTCCGTGGACGCGCTCTTCGCACCGCTGCGTTCCGCCACGGGGACGGCACTCGCGACCGCAGGCGCGGCGGTTGCCGCTCCGGGTACGGCGGTCACGGTCGCAGGGCCGGCAGTTGCGGGCCCTGGCGCCGCGGTCACGGGCCCGGGCAGAGCAGTTGCGGCCCCGGACCCGGCGGCTGCCGGCGCGTTCTCCGTGCGGACCGCGCCGCTGTCCTCCCCCGTAAGCGGCGTCGCCCTCGGGTACCCCCTGCCCGACCCGGTCTCCGACCGCGACGCCTACCTGGCCCGGGTCGTCCTGGCCGAACACCTCGGCCGCAGTCTGCTGCCCCGCCTCACCCGGCGCGACCCCCGTCTCGCCTCCGCCCGGATCACCTGCGGCTACCACGGGCAGTGGCTCTCCTCGGCCGCGCCCGACCTCGCGCTCGTCCTGCTGGCCCGCGCCCCCGGGGCGTCCGCCGCCGACGCGGTCGACGGCTGGCTGGACGTCCTGCGCGGGGCGGCCGCGCGGCCGGCCGGCGCCGACGACCACCGGCGGGCCGTCAACGGCCTGTTGCTCGCCTGCCACCGCACCGCCGACTCCCTCACCGCCCGCGCCGTCACCCACGGGCGTACGGCGCTGCTCTTCCCCGGCAGCGGCGGCCTCGCCGCGCTCCCCGGCGACCTGTCCCGGGTGACGCCGCGGGACGTGGCCGCCGCCGCCCGCGCCCTGCTGTCCGGACCCTGCTCGGCGACCGAACTCGGAGAGACCCGGTGAACCGCACGACCACCGACACGACCCTCGGCAACGGCCTGCGCGTCCTCGCCGTCCACGCCCCGGGCGCGCCGCTCGCGGAACTGCGGCTGGTCCTGCCGTACGCCCGTACCGCGCCGCACCTCGGCGCCGCTCAGGAAGCCCTCGCCGGGTGCCTCGGCACCGGGACCACCGCGGGCGACGGCACCCGGCAGGACGTCGCCGACCGGGCGGCGGACCTGGGTGCGGAGCTGAGCAGCGTGGTCACCGCCGAGTCGCTGGTCATGGCGGCGAGCGTGCTGTCCGCCGGCCTGCCGGGCGCGCTGGACCTCCTCGCCGACCTGCTGCTCCGCCCGGCCTACCGGGAGCCCGAACTCGCCCTGTTCCGGGCGCGCGCGGCAGCCGCTCCCCGCACGCCGGGCCCCCGGCAGCGACTGCGACGGGCACTGCTCGGCCGCGCCTTCGGCAGCCACCCGCTCGTCGACCCGCCCGGCCCGCGGAGCGCGCCCACGGCCGGCGACCTGTACGCGCTGCACGCCCGGGCCGTCGTACCGGCGGGCTCGGTGCTGCTGGTGCTGTCCGGCCGGACGCCCGACGCCGTCACCGGCCTGGTCCGGGAGCGGCTGGCGGGCTGGGAGGGCGGCCCGTCCGGGCTGGTCCTGCCGCCGTTCGCCCGCCGCACCCCGCGCCCCGGCCGGCTCGCGGTGCCCGGCGGGGACGTTCCCGCGGGCTCCGGTCAGGCCCTGGTCCTCACGGCCGGCCCCGCCGTGCCGGCCGCCGACCCCGGTCACGCTCCGCTGCACCTGGCCCAGTTGGTGCTCGGCGGATACGCGTCCTCGCTGCTGCACCGGCGCGTCCGGGACCGGCACGGGCTCGCGTACGCGGTGTCGGCGGAGATCCGCGGCAACAGGGCGGGCGACTGGCTGGAGATCGAGTGCGCCGGGGCGCCCGGCACGGCGGCCCGCGTCGCCGCCGAGGTCACCGGCTGCCTGCGGGACCTCGCCGAACACGGCCCCGGTCCAAGGGAGTTCGACCGGGCGCGCGCCTATGCGGGCGGGTTCACCCGCTTCGCGCTCGCGACCCGTACCGAGGAGGCGAGCGCGCTGGCCGGCTTCGCCGCCGCCGGGCTGCCCCTCGACTGGCTGGCGGGGTACCGCGACGCCCTCGGCGGCGTGACCGGCGACCAGGTCGCCGACGCGGCCGCACGGTTCCTGGACCCGGCCCGCGCGCTCGTCGCGACCCTCGACGACGACGCGGCGCCCGCGGACACGGAAGCAGGCGCAGGCGCAGACGCCTGCGCGGACACGGACGAAGAGAGAGAAGAGAGCGACCGGTGGACCCAGTGAACGCGACGCCTCCCGCCGACCCGGACCCCCGGCTCCCGGCCGTCCTCTACCCCCTGCAGCCCGACCACCCCGACCTCGTCGCCCCCTTCGCCTCCCTGGTGGGGCGCAGCGGCGCCCGCCGGCTGTGGCTGTGCCAGTCCTTCAAGGCGGAGCCGCACCAGGTCCTGGCCCACCTCGCGGGGAGGGGCCACACCGTTCCGGTCGGCACGAGCGTGACGCTGCTGCCGCTGCGCCACCCGTACGAGGCAGCGCTCCAGGCCCGGTCCCTGGCCCTGATCACCGGCCGGCCGGTGGTGGCGGGCTTCGGCATCGGCAACCCGGACTTCGTGTCGGGCCTCACCGGCAGCCCGTACGCCAGCCCGCGCACCGCCGTCCGCGACTACCTCACCTCCGTGCGCGCCCTCCTCGACGGCGGAACGGTCGCCCACGAGGGCCCGTACCACCAGATGCACGGCGGCCTGATGCCGCTGGACCACGCCCCGGTGGAGGTCGGCGCCGGGGTGCTGCGGCCGGGCATGGCCCGTACCGCCGGCGAGGTCGCCGACGTGGCCATCACCTGGATGACCCCGCCGTCCTACCTCGCCGGAACGCTCCGGCCCGCCCTCGACGAGGGCGCGGCGTCCGGGGGGCGCGCCGGCCGGCCGAGGATCGCCACCGCCGTGCACGTCGCCGTCGCGCGCCCCGGCCGCGATCCCCGCCGCCTCGCCCTGGCCGCGGCCGGCAGCCACCTGCGCGCACCGCACTACGCCGACATGCTGCGCCGGGCCGGCGTCGCCGTGGACCCGCACGATCCGGCGGGGACGGCCGACGCGCTGCTGCGCGGGCAGGTCGTCGTCACCGGCACGCCGGAGGAGATCGCCGAGGCGCTCGACGGCTACCGCCGGGCGGGGGTGGACGAGGTGATGCTCAACCCGTCGGGCGTGCTGATGACCGAGGGCGTGCGGGCGGCCGTCGCCGACATGGAGGAGATCCTCGCCGCCTGCGACAGGATCCTGCCCCGCCCGCGGCAGCAAGCTGCGGCCTGAGCAGCCCTGTCGGGCCCCCGCCCGCTGCTTTGCTGGGACGTACGGAGGAGGCGTTCCGCTTCTGCATCCGCCTCCGCATCCACCTCCGTCCTTCCGTCCGTCCGTCCGTCCGAGCAGGAAGAAGAACCGTTTCGTGAACAGCAGGGAACACCCCGACCGGGGAGTCGGCGCCAGCGTCGCCCTGTCGGGCATCAGCAAGAGGTTCGGCGCCCACCAGGCGCTGGAGGACGTCACCTTCGAGCTGAGGCCGGGCAAGGTGACCGGTCTGCTCGGGCCCAACGGCGCGGGCAAGAGCACCCTGCTCCGGATCCTGCTGGGCCTCGCCCGCCCGGACAGCGGTACCGCGCTCGTCCTCGGGGAGGCGCCCGGCGCCGCGCCGGAGCGCGCCCGGCGGATCGGCGTCGTCGCGGACGCCCTCGGCTTCCCGCCCCGCCTGACCGTACGGCGGCAGCTGGAGATATCCGCCCGCTCGCTCGGCCTGCCCGCGTCCCGCGTCGACGAGGTGCTCGCACAGGTCGACCTGGAGGGCGTCGCCGCCCGCAAGCGCGTGCGCAGCTGCTCCACCGGCATGCGGCAGCGCCTCGCGCTGGCGGTCGCTCTGCTCCCCGACCCCGAACTCCTCATCCTGGACGAGCCGTTGAACGGACTCGACCCGGACGGCATCCGCTGGATGCGCCGCCTCGTCGAGCAGGTCGCGGCCCGCGGCCGCACCGTGCTCATCGCGAGCCACATGCTCTCCGAGGTCGAGCAGAGCGTGGACGACATCGTCGTGCTGCGCCGCTCGGTGCTGTTCACCGGCTCCCTGCGGGACCTGGTGCGGCGCGGCGACGGCCGCCTGGAGGACGCGTACTTCGGACTCGTCGAAGGCGCGGCCGACGGCCCGGTGCGCGGCGCCGCCGACCGGCCCGCCGACGACCTTCTCACCGGCCGGGAGGCCTCCCGTGCGTAACCCGATGCGGAACCAGCTCGCCGCCGAGACCCTCAAGGCACGTTCCGGCGCCGCCCTGCCCGGGCTGCTCCTGGCCGCGGTGGCGCTGAGCGCGCTCGGCCAGCTCGGCGCCGTCTACGCCGAAGCCGACCTCGCCGCCACCGCCCTGGAGACCTCCCACCGGGTGATGACCCTCGCCGGTTCGGCGACGCTCTTCTCGACCCTCTTCGGGGCGCTGCTGGTCACGGGCGAGTTCAAGTCCGGCTCGATCGGCCGCAGCGTCCTCTACGCCCCCGGCAGGGGCGCCGTCGTCGGTGCGAAACTGCTGGTGGCGGGCTTGGCCGGGGCGCTCTTCGGGGTCGTCTCGGTGCTGAGCTCACTGGCGGTCGGCGCCGCCGCGTTCGCCGCCAAGGACGCCTCGCCGGTCCTGGACGGGCGCTCAGGAGTGATCGCGGCCGCCGTGGTCGCGGTCTGCGCGCTGGCCGCGCCGTGGGGCGCGGCGATCGGGTTCGTCGTGCGGAGCCAGCTGGTCGCGGTGCTCGGCCTGGTGGTGTGGGGCACCTTCGGACAGCTGATGGTGCTGGGCCAGTTCCCGGAGGTGGGGCGCTTCCTCCCGGACGGCGCGCAGCTGAGCGTGCTCGGCGACGAACTCACCTTCCCGAGCGCCCTGGACGCCCCGTACGGGCTGCTGCTCCTGGTCGCCTGGGGCGCCGGCACGGCGCTCCTGGCCCACCGCTTCTTCGCCCGCCGGGACGTCTGACCGCCGCCCCCGCCGCCCGCCTAGGCGGGCGGGGGCGCGGCCAGAGCGGTCAGTTCCGTGCGGGTCAGGGTGAGGAGCGCCGGGGCGTCGTGGGGGTCCAGTCCGCGGGCGGTCGCCGCCGCGTCGAGGTGGGCCAGGACCGCTCCGAGCGTCGGGAGGCCGCCGAGGGGGCGCAGCAGCCACAGCCGGCCCGGCGGCCGGGGCGGGAGTCCGAGGGCGGCGAGCGCCTCGTCGGCCTCGCGGTCCAGGCCGGCCAGGTCGGCGCCGTCGAGCGGGGCGCACGCGACGGCGGTGACGTGGCCGTGTCCGTCGAGCGAGGTCTCCACCGCCCAGCGGGTGGACCGGTCCGGGACCCAGGTACGGGCCGGTGCGGGCCAGACGTACGGCAGGAACGCCCAGCGCGCGCCCTCGGGGGCCCGCTCCCAGCCCAGCACCTCCAGCTCGCGGACCTCGGGCAGCCGGTCCGGCTCCTGCTCGCTGCGGCCGGAGCGGCGCTGCGCGAGCGGGTGCGGCGTTCCGTCCTCGTCCCACGACATGCGGGCAGGCTACGCCGCACCGCCGCCGAACCGCCGCCCGACGCGTCGTCAGCGGGGGCGGCGGGTGAAGTCGACCTCGGACCCGGGCTCCCCCGGCCAGAACAGGCGGGCCGGGGCGGGCGGGTTCTCCGCGAGGACGCGCCCGTGCGCGACGACGTACCGGGGGCGGACCTGCCGGCGGACCGCCTCCAGCGGCGTCGGCGCGGGGAGCAGGACGAAGGAGGCCACGGCGCCCTCCGCGATGCCGTACTCCGCCTCCGGGAGGCCCAGGACGCGCGCGGCGCGGTCCGTCACCATCGCGAAGGCCTCCGGGATCTCGTCGGTGCCCGTGAGCTGGGCGGCGTACACACCGACGAGGGCGGTCTGGAGCGGGTTGCCGGTGCCGAGCGCGTTCCACGGGTCCATCACGTCGTCGTGGCCGAAGGCCACGTTCACCCCCGCCGCCAGCATCTCCTTGACCTGGGTGAGGCCGCGGCGCTTGGGATAGGCGTCGAAGCGGCCCTGTAGGTTGAGGTTGGCGAAGGGGTTGGAGACCAGGTTGATCCCCGAACGCGACAGCAGGCGCTGGAGTTTGAAGCTGTACGCGCCGCCGTAGGAGCCCATCGCCGTCGTGTGGGAGGCCGTGGCGCGTCCGCGCAGGCCCGAGCGCAGGGCCAGGGCGGCCAGCACCTCCACGAAGCGGGACTGCTCGTCGTCGATCTCGTCGCAGTGCGCGTCGACGCGCAGCCCGTGCTCCTCGGCGAGCGCGAAGGCCGTGGTCAGCGAGGCGATCCCGTCCTCGCGGGTGTCCTCGAAGTGCGGGATCGCGCCGACGACGTCCGCACCGCGCCGGACCGCCTCGCGCAGCAGCGCCTCGCCGTCCGGGAAGGAGACGATGCCCTCCTGCGGGAAGGCCACGATCTGCAGGGTCATGAAGTCACGCACCCGGTCGCGCACTTCGAGCAGGGCGTCGAGCGCGGTCAGGGCCGGGTCGGTGGTGTCGCAGTGGGTGCGCACGTGCAGCACGCCCTGCGCCGCCTGCCAGCGCAGCACCTCGGTGGCCCGGTCGACGACGTCGTCCCGGGTCAGGGTCCGCTTGCGCTCGCTCCAGCAGGCGATGCCCTCCCACAGGGTGCCGGAGGCGTTGGGGCGCGGCTCGCCGGCGGTCAGGGCGGTGTCGAGGTGGATGTGCGGTTCGACGAAGGGGGCGGTGAGCAGGGACCCGTGGGCCTCGATCAGGACGCCGGTGGCCGGGGGTTCCTTCGCGTCGTCGTGCGGCAGGACGCGGGCGATCCGGCCGTCCTCGCCCACCTCCACGTCCCAGAGGGCTCCCGGTCCCCGCTCGTGGCCTTCGGTGTGCAGCAGCCGGGCGCCCCGGACGATCATCCGCATGCCGCCAGCGTACGCACGCCGCCCGCGCCCCGGCGGGAGGCCGCGGGAAGCGGCGGGCGGCCGGTTCCGGGCGGCGCCCGTCCGGCGGGGTCGCCGTTCGGGGACCGCGTGTGGCAAGAATGGGAGGCATGACCAGCGACAGCGATGTGACCGGCAACGACGAGACCCCCGACACCGCCCCCGACGGGGTCCCCGAGTGGGAGAAGCGGTTCCGCGCGCCGCGCGTCGGTCTGCCCGAGTGGGCCGAGGACGCACCGGACCGCTCGCTCTTCGTCTCGAACGCGACCGGCACCTTCGAGCTCTACGCCTGGGACCGCGCCACCGGCGCCCAGCGGCAGGCCACGGACCGCCCCAACGGCACCACCGACGGCACGCTCTCCCCCGACGGCGAGTGGATCTGGTGGTTCTCCGACACCGACGGCGACGAGTTCGGCACCTGGGTCCGCCAGCCCTTCGCGGGCGGCCCCGACGAGCCGGCCACGCCCGGGCTGGAGCCCTCGTACTCCGCGGGCCTGGCCATCGGGCGCGACGGGACGGCGGTCGTGGGCCGGTCCACCGACGAGGACGGCACGACCATCCACGTGGTGCGGCCGGACGGGAGCGCGCCCTCCGTCGTCTACCGCCACCGCGAGTCCGCCGGAGTGGGCGACCTGTCCCGCGACGGCTCCCTGCTCGTCATCGAGCACACCGAGCACGGCGACGCGATGCACTCGGCGCTGCGCGTGGTCACCCTCGACGGCGCCGCGGTCGCGGAACTCGACGACTCCAAGGGCGGCACCGAGGACCTCGGCCTCGGCGTCCTCGGCTTCGCTCCCGTCGACGGCGACACCCGGCTGCTCGTCGGCCACCAGCGGCGCGGCCGGTGGGAGCCGATGGTGTGGGACGTGTCCACGGGCACGGAGACGGAACTCGGCATCGAGCTGCCGGGCGACGTCAGCGCCGAGTGGTACCCGGACGGGTCGGCGCTGCTGATCGTGCACAGCTTCGAGGCGCGCAGCGAACTGTGGCGCTACGACCTGGCCGAGCGGTCCCTGGTCGCGGTGGAGACCCCGGCCGGAACCGTGTCCGGCGCGACGGCGCGCCCCGACGGCACGGTGGAGTACCAGTGGTCCTCGGCCGCCGAGCCCGCCTCCGTGCGGTCCACCGCGGGCGGGGTCGTCCTGGACCCGCCCGGCTTCCGGCCGCCGGGCTCGGTGCCGGTCGAGGACGTGTGGGTGGAGGGCCCCGGCGGACGGATCCACGCGCTGGCGCAGCGGCCCGTCGGCCACGGCGACGGCCCCTTCCCGACCATCTTCGAGATCCACGGCGGTCCGACCTGGCACGACAGCGACGCCTTCCTGGCGACCCCGGCGGCCTGGCTCGACCACGGCTTCGCGGTCGTCCGCGTCAACTACCGCGGCTCGACCGGCTACGGCCGCGAGTGGACCGACGCCCTCAAGCACCGCGTCGGCCTGATCGAGCTGGAGGACATCGAGGCGGTCCGCGCGTGGGCGGTCGAGTCCGGCCTCGCGGACCCGGCGCGCCTGGTGCTCTCGGGCGGCTCCTGGGGCGGGTACCTGACGCTGCTGGGCCTCGGCACCCGGCCGGACGCCTGGGCCGTGGGCCTGGCCGCCGTGCCCGTCGCCGACTACGTGACGGCGTACCACGACGAGATGGAGGCGCTGAAGTCCCTGGACCGCACGCTCTTCGGCGGCACCCCGGAGGAGGTCCCGGACCGCTTCGAGGCGTCCTCGCCGCTGACGTACGTGGACGCGGTGAAGGCCCCCGTGTACATCGCGGCGGGCGTCAACGACCCGCGCTGCCCGATCCGGCAGATCGACAACTACGTCGACCGGCTCGCGGCGCGCGGCGCGGAGCACGAGGTGTACCGCTTCGACGCGGGCCACGGCTCGCTGGTCGTGGAGGAGCGGATCAAGCAGGTCCGGATGGAGCTGGAGTTCGCCCTGAAGCACCTCCCCCGCTGACCCCGGCGAACCGAGCCCCGGCAGACGGAACCGGTCGCACCCCCCGTACGGTGGTGGGGTGCACCGGTTTCTCCTGACCCCGCGCTGGTGGGGGATCAACGTCTTCGTCGTGCTCGGCGTCCCCTTCTGCCTGTTCATGGGGACCTGGCAGCTCGGCCGGTTCGAGGACCGCGTCGACACCCACCGGGAGGCGACCGCCGAGCGGCCCGCCGACCTGGCCGCCGCCCCGCTGGCCTCGCTGCTCCCGGTGGACAAGAAGACGTCCGGGCAGCCGGCCTCCGTCTCCGGGGAGTACGCGGAGCAGCTGCTGGTTCCCGAGCGGACGCTCGACGGGAAGTCCGGCTTCTACGTGCTGACCCTGCTGAAGACCGATGCCGGCAAGGCCGTCCCCGTGGTCCGGGGCTGGCTGCCGGGCACCGCGGACCCGGCGGTCGCGCCGGCCGCGCCGGCCGGGCGGGTCGACGTCACCGGGGCGCTGCAGCCCCCGGAGAACTCCCGCACGAAGGGCGTCCACTCCGAGGGCGGGCTGCCCGCCGGACAGCTCGGGGTGATCGGCGCCGCGTCGCTGGCCAACCTGGTCCCGTACGACCTGTACGACGCGTGGCTGACGGTGCAGACCCCGGCGGACGGCATGCTGCCGGTGCCGCCGCAGGCCCCGAACGACACCGGGCTCGATCTGAAGGCCTTCCAGAACCTCGGCTACACCGGCGAGTGGTTCGTCTTCGCCGCCTTCGTGCTGTTCATGTGGTTCCGCCTCTACCGCCGCGAGATCGAGACCCTCCGCGACGCCGAGGCCGGCCTCCTCCCGGCGGAGGAGACGGCCGCCGAGGCCGCCCCGCAGCGCGCCTGACGCCGCGGACCGTTCCCCGGTGCCGCCCGCGCCGCTACGGCGCCGGCGCGTCCAGCGGGATCGCGCCCGTCCGGTACAGCGTGCCCCCGCAGGCCTCGGGGATCGTGGTCTGCGTGGTCGGCGAACCCGCCGCCGGGGTGTGCGCGACCGCGACCCCGGCCGGCTCCGGGGCCGGCGGGCCCGTCTGCGGGTCCGCGCCCGCGGCGGCGCCCCCCGTACCGTCCGCGCCGCCCGGGGAGCCGGCGGCGGCGTCCCCGGAGTCGCCCTGCGGCGGTTTGGGGCCCGCCGGGGTGGTCGCCGCGCAGGGCTCCCCCGAGGGGACCCAGGCGAAGCGCACCTCGTAGGCCGTGTTCGGCTGGAGCACGAGCAGCGGCGGCTCCGACGACGGGTCGGGCAGCAGCCCGCTCGCCGGATCCCCCGCGGTGTGGCCGACGACGGCGGTGCCCGTTCCCGTACCGGACGCGGCGGCGGCCGCCGTCACCGTGTCCGCGCCGGAGACGATGCAGCCCCGCACCGACACGTTGGTCACCTTGAAGCTGCCGTACACCTTGCCGTCGGCCCCGGGGGTGCGGGCCGAGCCCACCACCCCCAGCTGGTCGGCGCCGCACCGGGCGACCCCCTGGGCGGCCGGCGGCTGGGGCCCGGTGACCGGGACCTGCCCGTCCCGGCCGAGGGAGGAGCCGGACGGCGTGCCGGCGCCCGAGGGTCCCGCGGAGGCCCCGGTCCCGCCGGTCGGCGCACCGGCGGCGGCGCGGTCCGGTTCCCCGGTGGTGCCGCCCGCGTCGGGCGCGCCCGCGGAGACGGTGGCCCGGGGGTGGGTGCCGGCGCCGTTCTGGTGCGGGTCGGAGGAACCGGTGCCCCCGGTGGCTCCGGCCCGCTCGCCGTGCCCGGCCACCGCCGACCGGTCGGCGGCCGTGCTGCCGCCGCCGCTCAGGTGCACGGCGGCGGGGATCCCGGCGCCGGCCAGCAGCGCGGCCGCGGCGGCGCCCACGACGGCCCGGCGCCTGCGGGTCCGGCGCGCGGGGACCGCGTACCGCAGCCGCTCCAGCGCGCCCTCGGAGGGCTCCAGGCCCCCGACGGCTCCGTGCAGCAGGCCCCGCAGCGCCTGTTCCTCGCTCGCCCCGCCCAGCGGGGTGTGGTCGTCCGTCATGACTGCGCAGCCTCCATCGCCACCCGCAGCGCGGCAATCCCCCGCGATCCGTACGCCTTCACCGAACCGATCGATATCCCGAGCGTCTCGGCGACCTGGGCCTCCGTCATGTCCGCGAAGTAGCGCAGCACCAGCACCTCGCGCTGGCGGCGCTGGAGTCCCCGCATGGACTTGATCAGGTCGTCCCGCTCCAGCTGGTCGTACGCGCCCTCCTCGGCGCTCGCCATGTCCGGCATCGGCTTCGACAGGAGCTTGAGGCCGAGGATGCGGCGGCGCAGCGCGGACCGGGACAGGTTGACGACGGTCTGGCGCAGGTAGGCCAGCGTCTTCTCCCGGTCACGGACCCGGTTGCGGGCCGAGTGCACGCGGATGAACGCCTCCTGGACGACGTCCTCGCAGGAGGCGGTGTCGTCGAGGAGCAGCGCGGCCAGGCCGAGGAGCGAGCGGTAGTGCGCCTGGTAGGTCGCGGTGAGGTGGTCGACGGTGGTGCCCGCCACCACCGGCGCCGCCTCGGCGGCGCTCCCGGCCGCGGCGGCCGGCCCGCCGTCCCGGGCGGTCGCGTCGCCGTCCCGGGCCGCCGCCTCGCCGTCGTCCGCCGTCGCTCCGGCGCCGTCGCGCGGCGCGGGCACGCGCCCGCCCAGGTCCGGCGCGGGAGCCCGTACGGACGCCTCGGAAGGCCCCGTCGGCGGGACGGGGACGATCACGGGAAAACCGCCGCCGGGCGTACGGGAACTCCGGCGCGGCGGAAGGATCCCGGTGCGCGCCGGCAGGACGGCCAGGTCGAGAAGTGCCTCTGCCACGCCTGTAGGACGCGCGTCCTCCCGTGAGGGTTGTACGCGCCGGGCAACCTCACCCGCAACATCCCCATTGCCCTCATGCGTTCCCGCTCTTCCCGATTGCCCCGGTTCTATCGAGACGGCAGTCGGGCCATCACCTTGATCAAGGGATCAGCACCGATCCTACAAAGCGAATTACGCAAATTCACCCGCGATCAGTTCCGCGATTTGCGTGGCATTCAGGGCGGCGCCCTTGCGCAGATTGTCGGCGCACACGAAGAACTCCAGCGCGTGCGGGTCGTCGAGCGACACCCGCACCCGCCCCGCCCAGGCCGGGTCGGTCCCCGCGGCGTCCGCGGGGGTGGGGAACTCGCCCGCCGCCGGATCGTCCACGAGCACCACGCCGGGGGCGGCGTCCAGGATCTCCCGGGCGTGCGCGGCGTCCACCGGGTTCTCGAACCGGGCCCGCACGGTCAGCGAGTGCCCGGCCACCACCGGCACCTGCACGCAGGTCACCGACACCTGGAGCCGCTCCAGGTCCAGGATCCGGCGCGTCTCGGCCCGTACGGCCAGTTCGTGCGAGGACCAGCCGTCCTCGCACAACTCCCCCGACCAGGGAACGACGTTGAGGGCGAGCGGCGCCGCGAACGGGCCGGTGTCCTCGCCCACGGCCCGGCGCACGTCGCCGGGCTGCTCCCCCAGCGAGGTGCCGGCGACCAGCGAGAGCTGGCGGCGCAGCGCCTCGGAGCCGGCCCGGCCGGCGGCGCCCGCGGCCTGGTACGAGGAGACGGCCAGCTCGGTCAGCCCGTACTCGGCGTGCAGCGCGCCGAGGGCCGCGCTCATCGCGGCGGTCACGCAGTCGGGGCCCGCGACGATCCCGCGCGGCCGGATCCGGGCGGCGCGGGCGTTGACCTCGGGCACCACCAGCGGCACCTCGGGGTCGGCGCGGAACGCGGCGGACTGGTCCACGACGACGGCGCCGCGCGCGGTGACGACGGGCGCCCACCGGGCCGAGACCGCGGCGGGAGTGAGGAAGACCACGACGTCGCCGGCACCGAGGCCGTGGAAGGCGTCCTCGGTGAGGGCGAGCACCTCGGTCCGTTCCGCGCGGACGGTCAGCGTGCGGCCGGCCGAGCGGGCGGAGGCGATCAGGCGTATGTCGCCCCAGACGTCCGCCCGCTGGGACAGGATCCCGAGCAGGACGGAACCGACCGCTCCGGTCGCTCCGACCACGGCGAGCGCCGGGCCGGAGGACCGGGGCGGGGTCATCGTCCGGTGCCTCCGTAGACGACGGCCTCGTCGTTGTCGGAGTCGAGGCCGAAGGCCGTGTGCACGGCGCGGACGGCCTCGTTGACGTCGTCCTGGCGGGTCACGACCGAGATGCGGATCTCCGAGGTGGAGATCAGCTCGATGTTCACGCCGGCGTCGGACAGGGCCTGGAAGAAGGAGGCGGTGACGCCCGGGTTCGTCTTCATGCCGGCGCCGACGAGGGAGATCTTGCCGATCTGGTCGTCGTAGCGCAGGGAGTCGAAGCCGATCCGGTCCTTGGCCTTCTCCAGGGCGTCGATGGCCTTGTGGCCCTCGGCCTTGGGGAGCGTGAAGGAGATGTCGGTGAGGCCCGTCGAGGCCGCCGACACGTTCTGCACGATCATGTCGATGTTGATCTCGGCGTCCGCGATGGCGCGGAAGATCGCCGCGGCCTCGCCCGGCTTGTCCGGGACGCCGACGACCGTGATCTTGGCTTCGGAGACGTCGTGCGCGACTCCGGAGATGATGGCGTGCTCCACCTGCGCGTCCCCTTGCGGATTCTCGTTGCTGACCCAGGTGCCCGGCAGTCCCGAGAAGGACGAACGGACGTGGATCGGGATGTCGTAGCGGCGTGCGTACTCGACGCAGCGGTGCAGCAGCACCTTGGACCCGGAGGCCGCGAGCTCCAGCATGTCCTCGGAGGAGATCCAGTCGATCTTCCGGGCCTTCTTCACGACGCGGGGGTCCGCGGTGAAGACGCCGTCGACGTCGGTGTAGATCTCGCAGACCTCGGCGTCCAGCGCGGCGGCGAGCGCCACGGCGGTGGTGTCCGAGCCGCCCCGGCCGAGGGTGGTGATGTCCTTGGAGTCCGCGGACACGCCCTGGAAGCCGGCGACGATGGCGATGTTGCCCTCGTCCAGCGCGGTGCGGATACGGCCCGGCGTGACATCGATGATGCGCGCTTTGTTGTGGACCGAGTCGGTGATCACGCCTGCCTGGCTGCCGGTGAACGACTGGGCCTCGTGGCCCAGGTTCTTGATCGCCATGGCCAGCAGGGCCATGGAGATCCGCTCTCCGGCGGTCAACAGCATGTCGAACTCTCGTCCGGCAGGCATCGGGGACACCTGCTCGGCGAGATCGATCAGCTCGTCCGTCGTGTCGCCCATCGCGGAAACCACGACGACCACCTGGTGGCCGTTCTTCTTGGCGTCCACGATCCGCTTGGCGACACGCTTGATGCCTTCGGCATCGGCTACGGAGGAGCCTCCGTACTTCTGCACGACAAGGCCCACGTGCGCTCCTCGCTCAATCCGTCTCATTGCTGGTGCAGTCTAACGAGCGGCCGCGATCCGACCGCTTCGTACCACATCATGAGACGAAAAGATCAGCCGAGAAGTTCCCGCGCCGGAGCATCCGTGGGGACCGTCACCATGCCCCTCACCTGCGGCCGAGGCCTCCGAGCTCCTCCGCCATGACCACCCCGGCCTGCTCGGCCAGGTCGTCCTCGGCGAGGTCCTCGTCGGTGTCCAGCCCGTCCAGGGCCGCCAGCGGCTGGTCCAGGCGCACGTGCGCCACCAGGGACTGCAGGGCGCGCAGCGTCGCCGAGGCCGTCGGACCCCAGTTGGTGAAGTACGAGAACTGCCACCACCACAGCGCCTCGGTGATCCGCCCGGCCTGGTAGTGGATCAGCCCGTGGCGCAGGTCGGCCACCACGTCGGCCACGTCGTCGGAGATCCGGTGCGGGACCGGGGCCTTCCGCGGCTCGTAGGGGTCGAAGACCTCGGAGTAGACGTCGACCGGCTCCAGCATCACCGCGAAGCGCTCGCGCAGGTCGTCCACGTCCGGCTCCGGGCCCAGGTCGGGCTCGTAGCGCTCGTCGGGCAGCACGTCCTGGTACGCGCCCAGGCGGCCGCCCGCGAGCAGCAGCTGGGAGATCTCCAGCAGCAGGAACGGCACGGCGCGGTCCGGATCCTCGCCCTTGGCCACCTCGGTGACGGCGACGATGAACGAACCGATCTGGTCCGCGATCTGAACGGCGAAGTCGCCCGGATCGGGGCCCGCTGCGTGCAGGGTTGCGTCAGACATCGAGAAGTCGCCTTCCTTCAAAGGCCCGCCCGAGCGTGACCTCGTCCGCGTACTCCAGATCTCCCCCGACGGGGAGCCCGCTGGCCAGGCGGGTGACCTTGAGGCCCATGGGCTTGAGCATCCGGGCGAGGTAGGTGGCGGTCGCCTCGCCCTCCAGGTTCGGGTCGGTGGCGAGGATCAGCTCGGTCACCACCCCGTCCGCGAGGCGCGCCAGCAGCTCGCGGATGCGCAGGTCGTCCGGTCCGACGCCCTCGATCGGGCTGATCGCACCGCCAAGGACGTGGTACCGGCCCCGGAACTCGCGCGTCCGCTCGACCGCGACGACGTCCTTCGGCTCCTCCACGACACAGATGACCGTGACGTCGCGGCGCGGATCGCGGCAGATCCCGCACCGCTCCTCCTGCGCCACGTTCCCGCACACCCCGCAGAACCGGACCTTGTCCTTGACCTCCAGCAGCGTGTGCGCGAGGCGGCGGACGTCGGTGGGCTCGGCCTGCAGGATGTGGAAGGCGATCCGCTGCGCGCTCTTGGGCCCGACGCCGGGCAGCCTGCCCAGTTCGTCGATCAGGTCCTGGACCACGCCTTCGTACAACGGACTGCCTTCTTTCGTTTCGGTTTCCGCCGCGAGGCGGGTGCTGGGGACTAGAAGGGGAGGCCGGGGATGCCGCTGCCGCCGCCCAGGCCCTGGGCCAGGGGGCCCAGCGCCTGCTGCTGGAGCGCCTGGGCGTTTTCGTTGGCGGCCTGGACCGCCGCGACGACCAGGTCGGCGAGGGTCTCGGTGTCCGCCGGGTCCACGGCCTTCGGGTCGATCACCAGCGCGCGCAGCTCACCGGAACCGGTGACCGTCGCCCGGACCAGACCGCCGCCGGCCTGGCCCTCGACCTCGGTGCGCGCCAGTTCTTCCTGGGCCGCGGCGAGGTCCTGCTGCATCTTCTGGGCCTGCTGGAGCAGCTGCTGCATGTCGGGCTGGCCACCACCGGGAATCACAGGTCATTCACTCCGTACCGTCGGGACGCTTGGTCAATCCGAGCCTACGTGCTCCCCGGGCGCGGCGCCCTACGCCGTGAGGACCAACTCTTTCGAGTGAGGTACGAGGCGTGCGCGTACCTGCTGGGGACCTCCCTGCGGGCGGAAATCGCGGGAATCGTCGTCCACTGCCCGTCATTCGAAGGTAGGAAGAGCATGCGCATCATTGCGCACACGCGCACCACCAGTCGTCAGCGCAGGCAGAGGGAGTGCCGGGTGAGCCAGCCGGAGATGCAGCCCGATGGGCCACCCCGGGATCCCCGGGAGGAGGTCGACGGGCCGGTGGCGGCCGGAGACCTGATCGGCCGGCCGTTCCCCCTCGGGGACTGGGGCGAGCCCGCGGAGCGGCTCGACGAGCTGTACCGGCGGGTCGAGGCGGACGCGCTGCGCACCGCCGAGTGGTACCTCGCCGACCGGGCCTGGAAGCGCCTGGGCGCGCGGGTGCTGCGCGGGAGCGCGGCCGTGGGCGCCGTCACGGGCGCCGCGCTGCCGCTGCTGGACCTCACGGGCTCGGTGCCCGGCGCGGCCTCGTACGGGTACCTGGCGCTGCTGCTGGGCGCGGCCGCGCTGGCCTGCGACCGGTTCTTCGGGCTGACGTCCGGGTGGATGCGGAACGTGGCGACCGCGCAGGCGGTGCAGCGGCGGCTCCAGACGCTCCAGTTCGACTGGGCCTCGGAGAACGTCCGGGAGGTGCTCGGGCCCACCGAGGGCACGGCGAGCGAGGCCGCCGAGCGCTGCCTGACCGTGCTGCGGCGGTTCTCCGAGGACATCACCGAGCTGGTGCGCTCCGAGACGGCGGACTGGATGGTGGAGTTCCGGGCGGGCCCGGCGCCCCTGGTCATGCAGTGCCTGGGCGCCTCCGGGGGCCGCGTGGAGGCGGGCATCCCGCCGGCCCGGTTCCCGCTGCCGCCCGGCACCCGCCCGAACATGCCGCGTCAGCGCCCGCCGGAGCAGCCGAGGTAGCCGTCCGGCGGGGCGGCGCCGCGGTCCCGGGGATCGGAATCGGAGTCCGGGTCCGGGTCCGGGTCCGGGTCAGCTGAAGATGATCATCGACCCCTGGCCGAGGCTGCGGGTCGCGGCCGCGTGCAGCCCGAGCCAGACGTGGCGCTCCCGGGCGAAGGGGCTGTCGTCGTACGGGATCGGCCCCGCGGGCTCCTCCAGCGAGGTCGGACGGCCGGGCGGCGCGGGCGGCGCGGGCGGGTTCGCCGGGTCTATCCCGATCGCCGGAGCCACGAACACCAGCTCCCGCAGCAGGCCCTGCGCGGACCCCAGCGGCCCTCCCCCGGCGAGCAGCTCCTCGTTCGCCAGCGGCGCCGCGAAGTCCACCGGGACGTAGGCCCCGGCGTGGTCGTAGTGCCAGACCAGGTGGGACTGCTGGGCCGTCGGCTCGAACATCTCCAGCAGCTGCTCGTAGTCCCCGCCCAGCTCGTCCACCGGGGTCACCGGCAGTCCGCAGAGCTGGAGGAGGTACGCCCGCCGCAGGAAGTGCAGGGCGTCGTAGTCGAAGCCGGCGACCGGGGCGACGTCCCCGCTCAGACCCGGCATGTAGGAGAAGACGGGCACGGACGGCAGCCCGGCCTCGCCCAGCGCCTTGTCGTACGAGGCGATCTCCTCCGCGAAGGGGTTGTCGGGGCTGTGGCACAGCACGTCGACAAGGGGGACCAGCCAGAGGTCACAGGCCACGCGGGCTCCGATCAGTCGTTGCCGCCGATCGGCCAAGCGTAGTGCGCCGGACACCCTCCGCGAAGGGGTGCGCAGAACCCCGTCGGCGTCCGGCGCGTTCCGCACCGCGTGCGGACCGGCGCCGCGACCCGCCCGCTACAGCCCCGCGGCCCAGTCCAGCCCGTGCCGGTTGTAGTCGAGGACCAGACTGCGCACGGCCTCGGCGTCCGCGAGGGTCACGGCGTCCACCAGCTCCCCGTGCCGGTCCCAGAGGGCCGCCCGGAGCTGCGGCTCGCGCTGGAGGTGCGGAACGGCGAAGACCCAGCACTGGACCCGGATGCGGTGCAGGAACTCGGAGATGTAGGTGTTGCCGACCAGCCCGCTCAGCTCCCGCCAGAAGCGCAGGTCGTAGCCGATCAGCACTTCGAGCGAACCGCTCTGCGCGGCCCGCCGCGCCTCCTCGGCCCGGCGGCGCACCGACACCAGCATCTCGCCGGAACCGGGCGCGGTGCCGCGCTCGGCGAGCCGGCGGAATATCCCGTCCACGATCAGCGTGCGGGCCTCGATCATCCCGCGGAAGTCGTCGACGGAGTAGGCGCGGACCCGGAACCCCCGGTGCTGGACCAGTTCGAGCAGCCCCTGCGCGGAGAGGTCCACGAGGGCCTCGCGCACCGGGGTGGCCGAGACCTCGTACTGCTCGGCGATCTGCTTGACGGTGAACTCGGTCCCCGGCGGCAGGCGTCCCGCAAGGACCTCGTCCCGCAGCGCGTCCGCGATCTGCTGGCGAAGGGTGTTGCGGGTGACAGCTCCGCTGCCTGGCATAGGGGTCCGTTTCCTCAGTGAGAACTTCGGACACCTTAGGCCAGGCAGCGCGGCCGAAACCGAGCGGTCGAGGATCGTTATGCGGATTTAGGGCCCGTTATGCGGACGCCCTCGTGGTGTGCCGGTCCGCCACCGTCAGCGCCTCGTCGAGCAGGGCGAGACCCTCCTTGGCCTCGGCCTCGGAGATGGTGCACGGGGGGACCACGTGCGTCCGGTTCATGTTGACGAAGGGCCACAGGCCGGACGCCTTGCAGGCGGCCGCGAACTCGGCCATGGGGGCGTTGTCGGTCCCGGCCGCGTTGTAGGGGACGAGCGGCTCGCGCGTCTCCTTGTCCCGTACGAGTTCCAGCGCCCAGAAGGTGCCCAGTCCCCGGACCTCCCCGACCGACGGGTGCCGCTCGGCGATCTCGGCGAGCGCCGGGCCGATCACGTTCTCCCCGAGGTGGGCGGCGTGCGCGACGATCCCCTCGTCCGCCATCGCGTTGATGGTGGCGACGGCGGCGGCGCAGGCGAGGGGGTGGCCGGAGTACGTCAGCCCGCCCGGGTAGGGGCGGCGGGCGAAGGTCTCGGCGATGGCGGCGGAGATGGCGACGCCGCCGAGCGGTACGTACCCGCTGTTCACGCCCTTGGCGAAGGTGATCAGGTCGGGGGTGACGCCCCAGTGGTCGGCGGCGAACCACGCGCCGGTCCGGCCGAAGCCGGACATGACCTCGTCGAGGATGAACACGATGCCGTGGCGGTCGCAGAGCTCGCGCACGCCCGCGAGGTAGCCGGCGGGCGGGGTCATGATCCCGGCGGTGCCGGGGACGCTCTCCAGGATGATCGCCGCGATGGTCTGCGGCCCCTCGAAGGCGATCGTGTCGGCGAGGTGGGCGAGGGCGCGCGCGCACTCCTCGGCCTCGGTGGTGGCGTGGAACGCGGAGCGGTAGAGGTACGGGCCCCAGAAGTGCACGACGCCGGCGGCGGCGGTGTCGGAGGGCCAGCGGCGCGGGTCGCCGGTCAGGTTGATCGCGGCGGCGGTGGCCCCGTGGTAGGAGCGGTAGGTGGACATCACCTTCTGCCGGCCGGTGTGCAGCCGGGCCATGCGGACGGCGTTCTCCACGGCCTCGGCGCCGCCGTTGGTGAAGAAGATCTTGTCGAGGTCGCCGGGGGTCCGCTCGGCGATGAGGCGTGCGGCCTCGGAGCGGACGTCGACGGCGAATCCGGGGGCCAGGGTGCAGAGGCGGGCGGCCTGTTCCTGGACGGCGGCGACGACCTTGGGGTGCTGGTGGCCGATGTTCGTGTTGACCAGCTGGGAGGAGAAGTCGAGGAAGCGCTTCCCGTCGTAGTCCCAGAAGTACGAGCCCTCGGCCCCGGCTACGGCGAGGGGGTCGATCAGGGCCTGGGCGGACCAGGAGTGAAAGACGTGCTTCCGGTCGGCGTCCTTCACGGCGGCAAGGGTGTGCGGGGTGGCATGAGGGGTCATGGCGCCACGCTAGAAGTGCGCAGGTGGGGAGCGATATCGGCGGACTGTATGGGGGCGGGGGGCCGGTCTCGGCAGTCTGTCTGCGCGGGGGCGCTGCGGGGGCGTTGGCGGGGGGCGCCCGGAGGGATGCCCGGGGGCTCTTGCGGCGGCCCGGCGGGCGGCCTTCGACGAGCTTTCGACGGCGGCTTTCGCGGTGCGTCCGGCCGGGTGTGCGATTGACAGCATGCTGCCTTTATGACAGTCTATTGTCATAGCAAGTCGGTGGTGGAAACGAGGCCGAACGTCGGGCCCCGGAGCCGTCACCGGAATCGATGTTGGAGGCGAGCACCATGAGCGAGACCCCCCGCAAGCCCGTCCACCTCGCGGTCTACGACACGTACGCGGACTGGGAGACCGGCTACACCACCGCGCACCTGACCCAGCGCGGCCACCAGGTCCGTACGGTCGGCACGGCCGCCGGGGAGCCGGTCACCACCATGGGCGGTGTTCGCATCCAGCCTGACCTGGCCCTGGCGGACCTGCGACCGGAGGACTCGGCGCTGCTGATCCTCACCGGCGCGGAGCTCTGGGACTCGGGCGAGGAACTGGCGCCGTTCGCGGCGAAGGCCCGTGAGTTCCTGGCCGCCGGAGTGCCGGTCGCGGCGATCTGCGGGGCCACCGCCGGACTCGCCCGCGAGGGCCTGCTGGACGGCCGGACCCACACGAGCGCGGTCTCCTTCTACCTGGCGGAGCAGCCGGGCTACGGCGGCGCGGACCACTACGTCGACGCCGACGCGGTCACGGACGGCGACCTGATCACGGCGGGTCCGACGGACCCGGTGGCCTTCGCGCGCGAGGTCTTCTCCCGGCTCGACGTCTACGAGCCGGACGTCCTGGACGCCTGGTACCGCCTCTTCCGCGACTCGGACGCGAGCGCCTACCCGGTGCTGATGGCGGCAGCGGCGGCCGGCAATGCCTGACCTGGCGACGAGTGCGCCGGCCGGCACCGGCGCGGCCGCGGGCATACCGGGCCGGACCGACCGCGGCCGGCAGGACCTGCTGAGCAGCACCGCACTGGAGGTGTTCCGGCTGAACGGCCAGTTCCTCGCCCTCTCGGAGGAACTGGCCCGGCCGGCCGGGCTGACGGCCGCCTGGTGGCAGGTGCTGGGGGCTGTGCTGCGGGAGCCGCTGCCCGTCTCGGGGATAGCCCGGACCATGGGCATCACCCGGCAGAGCGTCCAGCGCATCGCCGACCTGCTGGCGGACAAGGGACTCGCGGAGTACGCCCCGAACCCGGCCCACCGCAGGGCGAAACTGCTCCGCCCGACGGAAGCCGGGCGCGCGGCGATCGCGCGCATCGCCCCGGGCCACGCCGCCCTGGCGAACCGGCTGGCGGACGCGCTGGGCGACGACGCGTTCGCGGAAACGGTACGCGTCCTGGAACGCCTGACGGCAGCCATGGACACCCTCCCGGACCCCACCCACCCCTGACGCCGAGACCACCCCCGGCGCCGGCGGGGCCACCCCCGGCGCCCCCGGGGGCCATCCCAGGCGCCACCGGGGCCACTCCAGCCTCGCCGGAGCCACCCCAGCCTCGCCGGAGCCACCCCAGCCTCGCCGGGGCCGGCCATCCCAGCCTCGCCGGCGTTTGAGGCGCGGGGCTTGAGGCGCGGGACATCCGGCGCCACCCCAGCCTCGCCGGCGTTTGAGGCGCGGGTCCGGGCAGAGCCCGGCGGCCCCGGCGCGCAGCCCGGTACTGTCCCTCACCTCCACCCCACCCCGCCCCGCCCCGCCCGGCGCCAAGGACCCGGCCCCGCCCCCACGGGCCCGGGCAGAGCCCGGCGGCGGGCCCGCGGCGGCAGCCCGCCGGGACCACGCATTCCGGCCCCCCGGCGGAGCCACCCGCACTAGGCTCGGATCCACGGCCAGTCCGAGGGGGAGGGGCCACCCGGCCATGGAACAACTGCACCCGCACGACCCGCACCGCATCGGCCCGTACCGCCTGCTGTCCCGCCTCGGCGCCGGCGGCATGGGCCAGGTCTACCTGGCCCGTTCCGACCGCGGCCGCACCGTCGCCGTCAAGCTCGTGCACCCCGAGCTCGCCGCCCGCGAGGAGTTCCGGATCCGGTTCCGCCAGGAGGTCGCCGCCGCGCGCCGCGTCGGCGGCGAGTGGACGGCCCCGGTGCTCGACGCCGACACCGAGGCCCCGACCCCCTGGTTCGCCACCGGCTACATCGCCGGGCCCAGCCTCCGCCAGGCCGTCGCCCGCGACTTCGGCCCGCTGCCGGAGCGTTCCGTACGGATCCTGGCCGCGGGCCTCGCGTACGCCCTCCAGGACATCCACCGCGCCGGGCTCATCCACCGCGACCTGAAGCCCTCGAACGTCCTGCTCACCCTCGACGGCCCCCGCGTCATCGACTTCGGCATCGCCCGCGCCCCCGCCGAGCCCGACGCCGGTCTGACCCGGACCGGCGAACTCATCGGCTCCCCCGGGTTCATGGCCCCCGAGCAGATCAACGGCGTTCCGGTCACCGCCGCCTGCGACGTCTTCTGCCTCGGCGCGGTCCTCGCGTACGCCGCCACCGGCCGGCTCCCGTTCGGCGACAGCGAGCAGCCCGGCGGCATGGCCGCGCTGCTGCTGCGCATCACCGAGGCCGAGCCGGACCTGACCGGTGTTCCGGCCGCGCTGCACGCCCTCGTAAGGGACTGCCTGCGCCGGGATCCCGCCGGGCGGCCGGCGCCCGCCGAGGTGCTGGCCAGGGTCGGCGCCGGCGACACCGTGGCCGACGGGAGGGCCCTGGAGCCCTGGCTTCCGGGCCCGTTGGTGGCCCAGCTCGGGCGGCACGCCGTACAGCTCCTGGACCGTGAGGACGCCGGCCCGGACCGCGCGGAGCCCGTGGCCGCGGCCCCGTACGCGCCGGAGCACCGGCCGGAGCACCGGCCGCAGCACCAGCCGCCGTACGGGCCGGCGCACCAGCCCGGCTACGGGCCCCCCTACCCGGCCGCCGCCGCGCCGCGGTACCCGTCGGGGCCAGGGCCCTCGGCGCCGCCGCCCCCTCCCCCGGCGCACCCGTCGACGCTGCCGACCCGCTTCGGCCCCTCGGCGCTGCCGGCCGCGCACCCCGCGTACGGACCGGGCCGGGCGGAGCCGCCCCCGCGGTCCCGGACCGCGTCCACCGCCTTCCTCGTCGCCATCGCCGGGGTCGTCGCGATCGCGGCGGGCGGCACCGTGTACGCCGTAATGAGCGGCGGCCAGGACGTGGCGCCGCCCCGAAGCAGCACCCGTACGCCCGTCGTCAGCGCCCCCTCGGCCCCCTCGGCCCCCTCGGCCCCGGCGCCGTCCGCCCCCGTCGGCGCGGCGGGCGCGTCCGGGACGGCCGCCGACCGCCTTCCCGAGGCGTACCTCGGCACTTGGCGCGCCGCCAACGGCACCCAGGCGTGGCGGCTCACCCTCGGTCCCGGGTCGGTCGGCGACACCGTGATGTCCCTCTCCGTCCAGGACCCCGCTTTCGCCTGCTCCTGGGAGGCGTCCCTGCGCACCGCCGCCGACCCGGTGGAGCTGGACGCCTCGGCCGTCACCTCCGGCGACCCCGTCACCTGCGCGCCCGGCGGGTGGAGCCGCTTGCTGCTGCTGCCCGACGGGACCCTGCAGCGGGAGCTCGTCGCCAGCGACGCCCCTCCGCTGACGTACCGGAAACAGTGAGGCGACGGGCGCGCCCACCGGATTGTGTCGATGTCAATAAGCCTGCAAGCAGAGCTTGTTACGTATGACGGCTGCGTCGGACACTGCCGCACATGGAGCCGTTGAACGTAGTGGCACAACTGTGGGAGCGGATCGAGGCACGCGACTGGGACGGGGTGGCCAAGCTCATCGCCGAGGACGCGGTCATCGAATGGCCCGTGAGCGGTGAGCGCATCGTGGGGCGTGCCAACTTCGTCGCCGTGAACAGCGACGACGGCTACTCGGACGAGAGATCGGTGGAACTGCTGCGCATCCTGGCGGACGGGGACCTCGTCGTCACTGAGGTCGAGATACCTCAGGACCACGTCGTCTACCGCGCCGTCTCCCTGTGGACCGTGCGGGACGGGGAGATCGTGGGGGCGCGGGAGTACTGGACCAGCCCCGGCCAGGACCCCGCGCCGCGCTGGCGGGCGGGATACGTGGAACCCCTCGTGGAACCCCTCGTGGCGGACTGATCCGCGACTCCGCCGGGGCGGATCCCGTCAGGCGGGTGCCTTCGAGCGGCGGACTGCCGTCAGGCGGCCGCGAGCCGGTCCAGTTCCTCCCCGATCGCCGTGCGCAGGCCGTCGTGGCGGGGGGCCAGGGCGTGTTCCGCGCCGCGCCAGTACGCCTCCTGGTCGTACCGCCAGACCGGCATCCGGACGAGGTCGGCGGGCTCCCAGTCGTAGCGGGGCCAAACGTGGGCGTGCAGGTACGGGTCGGTGTTGCCCAGGATCTCGATGTTCACGCGGCGGAAGGCCGGGTCGAGGCGGCGGCAGGCCAGTTCGACGGCCTCGGCGAGCCGCTCCATGTCGGAGAGGTACACGGTCCTGCGCGCCCGGGGCAGGTCGGAGAGCCGGGTCACGGCGGGGTCGTCGGTCAGCAGTACCGAGTACCCGGGCAGGAACTGGCGGTCGCCGATCACGGCGAAGCCGGCGTCGAGACGGCGCAGGACGGTGGGGTTCTCCCCCCGGTGAGCGCTGCCGATGCGGTCGTGGCGCCATGCGGTATCGATCATGACGGGACCCTACTGAACGGCGTGTATCGGGCCGGTCAGCACCTCACCTCACCTCTCGCGTAACCCCTGTCATACCTGAGAGCCACGTACGAACACGGCTCCGCAGCGGGACGCGAACCACGGGTCTGGATTTCTACCTTCGGAATCAGATGAGGGGCGGGGACGGCTCTTCCGGATCGAAGGAACAGACGATGGCGGGGACGGGGACGGGGACGGGGACGAAGGCCGGGGCCGGGACTGGGGCGGGTGCCAGTGCCGGGGCCGGGATGGTGGGCGGTACGGCGACGGCGGGTGCTTCTGGGGATGCACCGCTTGGCGGGCGGGTTCGCGGACGGCTGCGGCGTACGGTGCTGGCCGCGCTGGTCGCCTCCGCCGTCGCGATACCCGTGTCCGCCGCCGCCTCCCCCGACGTGCCCGCGCCGCCGCCCGTGGCGTTCACGGAGGGCGCCACCGCCGAAGTGCGGTACGCCGCGAACCTCGCCAACCTCGCCGAGGCGGCCGGTGCGGCGCGGGGTGCCGGCCGTACCGGCCGGGCGGCGAAGCTCCACGCCATGGAGGCGGGCGGTACGGCCCGGTTCCTCGCCTTCGACGGCCGGGGGAAAGGGCGCGCCGTCGAGGTGTTCGGGACGCTGAAGGGCGCCGACCGCGTCGCCGTGCTCGTGCCCGGATCGGACACCACGCTCGACACCTACCAGCGGTTCCGTGCCGGGGCCGTCGCCCTCCAGCAGCGCCTCGCCGCCGAGCACCCGCGCTCGGCCGTGGTCGCCTGGCTCGGGTACGGCCCTCCCGGCACGGTCAGCACCACCGTCCTCACCACCGACCGGGCGGACGCGGCCGCGGCCGAACTGGGCCCCTTCCTGGACGGGTTGCGGGGGCTGTCGGGACCGGGGGCGCGGCTCTCCCTGCTGTGCCACTCCTACGGTTCCGTGGTCTGCGCCCGGACCGCCACCGGGCCGGCGGTCACCGACGTGGCCCTGTTCGGCAGCCCGGGCACGGGGGCGCGTTCCGCCCGCGAGCTGCCGACCGGGGCCCGGATCTGGGCGGGCCGGGGCAGCGGTGACTGGATAGGCAGCGTTCCGCACGCGCGGTTCGGGGGGATCGGCTTCGGTGCCGACCCGGTGGATCCGGCCTTCGGTGCCCGGGCCTTCGACGCCGGTTCCGCCGGGCACAGCGACTACCTCAAGCCCGGCACCGAGTCCCTGGACAGCCTGGCCGCCATCGTCCTCGGCACCGGCACCGGCACCGGCGTGGGTGCGGGTGCGGGGGTGCCCCGTGCGTAGGCTCCGCTCGCGCTGGTCCGTCCTGGCGGACCGCGTCGACGGCGCCACCCCGGCCGGGCGGGACCGGGCCGTGGACGCGCTGCGGGCCCTGGCGATCGGCGGCGTGGTGCTAGGCCACTGGCTCGTCACCGCCCTGACCACCGCCGACGGCGGCCTGAGCGGCACGAGTCCGCTGGCGTACATGCCCTGGCTCGCACCGGTGTCCTGGGTGTTGCAGACCCTCGCCGTCTTCTTCCTCGTCGGCGGCCACGTCGCGGCGACCGGGTACGCGTCGGCCCGGGCGCGGGGGGTCCCGTACGGCACGTGGGCCGGGCAGCGGCTGGGCCGGCTGTTCCGTCCGGTGGCCGTGCTGCTCGTCTTGTGGACCGTGGCCGCGGGCGGGATGCTGCTCGGCGGAGTCGCCCTGGACACCGTGCGGACGCTGGTCCGGCTGGTGCTGTCACCGCTGTGGTTCCTGCTGGTCTTCGCCGCGCTGACCGCCGCGACTCCGCTGGTGGCGCGGCTCAGCCCGCTCTGGCCGGCGGCCGTGGTGGCGGGCGTCGACGTCTGGCGGTTCGGGTTCGGCGGGCCCGAGGCCCTCGGCTGGATCAACGTGGCCGTGGGCTGGCTGGTCCCCTACGCCCTGGGCGCCGCGTGGGCGCGGGGGGCGTTCGCCCGGCGCGGGCCGGCGCTGCTCCTGCTCGTCGGCGCAACGGCCGCGACCGCCTCGCTGGTCCTCTGGGCCGGGTACCCGGCGTCCATGGTGGGCGTCCCCGGCGCCGCCGTCTCGAACCTGAACCCGCCGACCCTCGCCGCCGTGGCCTTCGGACTGGCCCAGTGCGGTCTGGCGCTGCTGGTCCGCGAGCCGCTGGCCCGGGCCATGGCCCGGCCGAGGGCCTGGGCGAAGGTGGCCCTGGTGAACCTCTCGGCCATGACGGTCTTCCTCTGGCACCAGACCGCCATGATGGCCGTCACCGCCGTCGGGCTGCTGGCCCCGGCCGATCTGCGCGGGCTGCACACGGTGCCCGGCTCGGTGGGCTGGATAGCCGCCCGGCTGCTGTGGCTGCCGGTGTTCGCCGCCGCGCTCGCGGTGTGCTGGGCCGCGTTCCGTGCGTACGAACGGCCCGCGCGGCCCCGGCCGCCCGGGAGCGCGCCGGTGGACAGCGCCCGAACGGTGGCCGCGCGGCTGACGGCCGTTGCTTGTCCGGCTCCCGTCAAGGAGGCGACCCGTGCCTAGGGTGACCCCTGTGACCCATCAGCTGCGGACCCCGGCCGAACCACCGCACCGCGCCCCGGCCTTGGGGGACACCACCTGGCGGGCGGCGGTGCGGGAGCTGTTCACGCTGCGCCGGGACCCGCTCCCCCCGATGTCGCGGCCGCGCTGGCTGGCCCGGCTGCCGCACGTGGTCGTCATGATCGCGGCCGGATTCTTCGGCCTCCTCACCGCGACGCAGCTGTTCGACCCGTACCAGGTCAGCGGCGATCTCGCGTTCTTCCAGGCGGTCCTGACCGGTCTGTCCATCGGGCTGGCCCTGTACCGTCCGATCGCCGCCTGGTGGCTCGGACTGGTCGCCGCCGCCCTGATCGCCTGGACGATTCCCCTCCCCCTCTCGCCGGAGGCGACCTGGCCCTGGACGCCCGGCGGGCTGTTCGCCTTCGCGCCGCTGGTCCTGCTGGTCGCCCTCCGGGTTCCGCCCAGGGTCACCATCGTGGTCGTCGGCGTCTCGCTCGGCTACACCGCCCTGGCCGAGGCGCTGTTCAAGCCGGAGCACAGCCAGAGCACCATCGTGGGCGCCGCCGTCGTCTTCGGCTTCTCGGGCCTCCTCGGCTACGCCCTGCGCGCACTGCGGCTGGCCCGCGGGGAACTCGTCGAGCAGGAGACCCTGACCGAGGAGGAACGCGCCCGGCGGACCCTGCTGGAGGAACGCAGCCGGATCGCCCGCGAACTCCACGACGTGGTCGCGCACCACATGTCGGTGATCTCCATCCAGGCCCAGGTCGCGCCGCACCTCGTGGAGAACCCGTCCGAGGAACTGAAGGAGAACCTGGCCGGCATCCGGGAGAACGCCCTGGAGGCCCTGACGGAGCTGCGCCGGGTGCTGGGCGTACTGCGCTCCGAGGACCCGGAGGATCCCGCGAACCCGCACCATCCGCAGCCGACCCTCGCCGAGCTGGACGGCCTCGTCGACAACGTGCGGGGCGCCGGGCTGGAGGTCACCACCGAGATCGCGGGGGTGCGCCGGCCGCTCACCCCGGGCGTCGAGCTCACCGCGTACCGGATCGTGCAGGAGGCCCTGAGCAACTGCCTGCGCCACGCTCCCGGCTCGCAGGTCGAGGTCGGCATCGCCTACGGGCCGCACGAACTGCACCTGTGCATCGCGAACACCGCGCCGACGCGGCCCGCCCCGTCCTCCCCGGGCGCGGGACACGGCCTGTTGGGCATGCGGGAGCGCGCGGGCATGCTGGGGGGCGAGCTGGCCGCCGGGCTGCGCCCCGACGGCGGGTACGAGGTGAGCGCCGTGCTCCCGATGGACCCGCGGCACCCGACCGGTGGATCCGCCCCTGACACGAAGAAGGACTGACCCCCATGACCAGCCCCATCAAGGTGATGATCGCCGACGACCAGATGATGGTCCGGCAGGGGTTCACCGTGCTGCTCAACGCCCAGCCCGACATCGAGGTGGTCGGCCAGGCCGTGGACGGCGCCGACGCCGTGGCCCGGGTCGCCGAGCTGTCGCCGGACGTCGTGCTGATGGACATCCGCATGCCGGGCATGGGCGGCATCGAGGCGACGTCCGTCATCACCTCCGTCCCGGGTGCCTCCGTGAAGGTGCTGGTCCTCACCACCTTCGACCTCGACGAGTACGTGTACGAGGCACTGCGGGCCGGCGCTTCCGGGTTCCTGCTCAAGGACGCCTCGGCGGACCAGCTGGCCGAGGCGGTGCGCGTGGTGGCGGCCGGCGAGGCGCTGCTGTCTCCGAACATCACGAAGCGGCTGATCACGGAGTTCTCCCGGCTGGGGGCGCCCCGCGCTCCCTCGCGCGCGCGGATCGACGAACTGACCGAGCGGGAGACCGAGGTGCTCACGCTGATCGCCCAGGGTCTGTCGAACGCGGAGATCGCCGCGCACCTGGTCCTGGCCGAGCAGACGGTGAAGACCCACGTGGGCCGCATCCTCGTGAAGCTCGGCCTGCGGGACCGGACCCAGGCCGCCGTCTTCGCGTACGAGACGGGTCTGATCCGCCCGACGGGGTACTGACGGGGTACTGACGGACCCGGGTAGTACTTGAGAGGGACCCCGGGATATCCCCATCAGCGGCGACGCGGACGATGCGGGCGGCGACCTACGGTGGGTGCATGACCGAGACGACCGCCGGGGGGACACCCCGGACGCCCGAGTTCCGCATGGCCGCGGGGGTGCTGGCGACCCTGCGCCAGGACATGCTCACCGATGCCTTCGCCTACCGGCCGCTCCCGCTGATGACGGCCCCGGGGTTCTTCATGCGGCGGATGCCCGCGGCGATACGCAGGCACGCGCCCTGGGGGCAGTACGCGGCGGTGACGGCGCTGGCCGCCTTCACCGTGATCTTCACGGCGGGCTCCCAGCAGACGTTCCTCGGCGACCTGGGCCGGCTCGCCGCGGGGCTCATCGCGGGGATTCCGATCCTGATGACGCTGGTACGGCCGGTGGGTGCGTGGTGGGCGGCCGTCGCAATGACGGCTGTCCTGGGCGTGCTCGGCGATTCGTGGAACTGGCCGTGGACCCCGGGCAGCTTCCTCTCCTACATCATCGTCCTGGTCCTGGTGACCCTGCGGACCGGGCCGCGGATCGCGGCCTGGATGTGGGCGCTGACCTTCGTCCTCGGCTTCGGGATCGCGTTGGTGTTCGGCACCCGGTCCGGGATGAACCTTCCGGAGATGGCGGTGACCTCCGCGATCGCGCTGGCGATCGCGAGCAGCGTCCAGATACGCCGGTACGCCACGGCTGAGGTGACCGCGCAGCAGGAGGTCACGGCCGTCGAGCGGGACAAGCGGACGCTGCTGGAGGAGCGGACCACGATCGCGCGCGAGCTGCACGACGTGGTGGCGCACCACATGTCGGTGGTGGCGATCCAGGCGGAGGCGGCGCCGTACCGGGTGAAGAACCCGCCGCCGGAGCTGGAGGCGGCGTTCGTCACGATCCGGGAGAACGCGGTGGCGGCCCTGACGGAGCTGCGGCGGGTGCTGGGCGTGGTGCGTTCCGCGGACTACGAGGCGCCCGACGCCCCCCAGCCGACGCTCGCCTCGCTGGACGGTCTGCTGGAAAACGTGCGGCAGGCCGGGCTGAGCGTGGACAAGACGATCACGGGCGCGGTCCGGGAGCTGCCGCAGGGCGTGGAGCTGTCGGCGTACCGGATCATCCAGGAGGCCCTGAGCAACACGCTGCGGCACGCGCCGGGTGCGCAGGCCGGGGTGGAGGTGTCGTACGTGCTCGGCGGCCTGGGGATACGCGTGGTCAACGAGGCGGCGACGGGGGACGTGCGCCCCTCGCCCGGGGCCGGGCACGGGATCACCGGGATGCGGGAGCGGGTGGCCATGCTGGAGGGCGAGATGACGGCGGGCGCGACGGCCGGCGGCGGGTACGAGGTGGCGGTGTTCATCCCGGTGCGCGGGCGCGGCGAGCAGGCGTCCGGGACCGTGTCCGGGACCGACTCCGGGCCGGGTGCGCCATGACGATCAGGGTGTTGATCGTCGACGACCAGATGATGGTCCGCGAGGGGTTCTCCGTGCTGTTGAACGCCATGGACGGCATCGAGGTGGTCGGGGAGGCCGTCGACGGCCGCGAGGCGATCGCACAGGTGGCGGCGCTGCGGCCGGACGTGGTGCTGATGGACATCCGGATGCCGCTGATGAACGGACTGGAGGCGACGCGGGAGATCGTGGCCGCCGACACGGACGCGAAGGTGCTGGTCCTGACGACCTTCGAC
Source organism: Streptomyces sp. NPDC048461 (assembly GCF_055587105.1). NCBI lineage: Bacteria > Bacillati > Actinomycetota > Actinomycetes > Kitasatosporales > Streptomycetaceae > Streptomyces > Streptomyces sp. NPDC048461. The sequence continues at coordinate 225,521 of NZ_JBVJGW010000009.1, forward strand.
CTCGACGAGTACGTGTACCAGGCGCTGCGGGCCGGGGCCTCCGGGTTCCTGCTCAAGGACGCCTCGGCCCGCCAGCTGGCCGACGGGGTGAGGGTGGTGGCGGCCGGGGAGGCGCTGTTGGCGCCGTCGGTGACCAAGCGGCTGATCGCGGAGTTCTCGAAACTCGCCGAGTCCCCGAGGCTCGCCGACCCGGCGGGCGTGGGGGAACTGACGGAGCGCGAGACGGAGGTGCTCGTACTGATCGCGCAGGGGCTCTCCAACGTCGAGATAGCGGACCGGCTGGTCGTCGCGGAGTCCACGATCAAGACCCATGTGAGCCGGATCCTGGTGAAGCTGGGTCTCCGCGACCGGACCCAGGCCGCGGTGTTCGCCTACGAGACCCGGCTGGTGCGCCCGAGCTAGACCGCCGGGGGCGCGGAGGGCGGGCCGATCGGCGGGGCAGGATCCAGGGGGTGTCGTCGAAGTCGTTTCGTACGCCCGGAGGGCGGGCCGTGCGTGCCGGACACCGCACGGCAGGAACGAGTTAGACGACACCCCCTAGGGTGCGGGGATGGGCTTTGATCCGTGGGACCCCGCGTTCGTCGCCGACCCGTACCCGGCCTACCGGGAGTTGCGGGAGCGGGGACGGGCCGTCTGGTACGAGCCGACCGGGCAGTGGCTCGTGCCGCACTACGCCGACGTGAGCGCGCTGCTGCGGGACCGGCGGCTGGGGCGGACCTACCTGCACCGGTTCTCGCACGAGGAGTTCGGCCGTACGGACCCGCCGCCGGAGCACGAGCCGTTCCACGTGCTCAACGGCAACGGCCTGCTGGACCTGGAGGACCCCGCGCACGCGCGGGTGCGCAGGCTGGTGGCGAAGGCCTTCACCCCGCGGACCGTGGAGCGGCTGGTGCCCGCCGTGCGGCGGCTCGCGGGAGAGCTGGTGGGGCAGTTGGTCGCGGACGGCGGCGGGGATCTGCTCACCGCCGTCGCCGAACCGCTGCCGGTGGCGGTCATCGCCGAGTTGCTCGGCATCCCGGAGGAGGACCGGGGTCTGCTGCGGCCCTGGTCGGCGGACATCTGCGGGATGTTCGAGCTGCGGCCGGACGAGGAGACGGCCCGGCGCGCGGTACGGGCCAGCGTGGAGTTCAGTGCGTACCTGCGGGCGCTGATCGCCGAGCGGCGCGCCCGCCCCGGGGAGGATTTGATCTCCGGCTTGATCGCCGCCCACGATGAGGACGGCCGCCTCAGCGAACAGGAGATGATCTCCACCTGCGTCCTCCTGCTGAACGCCGGCCACGAAGCGACCGTCAACACCACCGCGAACGGCTGGTGGACGCTGCTGCGGCACCCGGATCAGCTCGCGGAGCTCCGGGCGCATCCGCACCCCGAGGGCGCGACGTCCCCATACTTGTCCACAGCTGTGGATGAACTGATGCGGTTCGACACACCCCTGCAAATGTTCGAACGCTGGGTGCTCGACGACATCGAGATCGGTGACACCTTCATCCCCCGCGGGGCCGAGGTGGCGCTGCTCTTCGGTTCGGCCAACCGGGACCCCGCACGGTTCGCCGACCCCGACGCGCTGGACCTCGCGCGGGCCGACAATCCGCACCTGACCTTCGGCGCCGGAATCCACTACTGCCTCGGAGCACCCCTGGCGCGGCGGGAGCTGGAGGCCTCCTTCGGGGCGCTGCTGGCTCCCGGCGTCCCGCCCCTGCGGCTCGTGGAGGAGCCGCAGTGGCGGGACGGGTACGTCATCCGGGGGCTGGACCAGCTGATCGTCACGTTCTGACCGGCGCCCGCTCCCGGGCCGGCTCCCCTCCCGCCCCCCGGCCGGGCCCGGCCGAAGGCTCGCAGCCGGGCGGTCCCGGCCGCCGGGCCGCCGGGCCAGGCCCGGAACCGCCGGAGCCCCCGGCGCGCCCCCGCCGTCAGCGGGGCCCGGTGAGCGCCCAGGCCGCCGGGTGCAGGGTCCACGTACGGCGGCGCACCGGGCCCGCCACGGCCGCGTCGGCGCGGTAGCGGAAGTCGGGGCCCGACACCGTCACCGTCTTGGCCCGGGCCCGCACCTCCGCGGCCGGGCCCGCCCCCGCCACGCCGCCGGCCGTCCGCACCACGACCTCCGCGAGGCCGCCGTCGTCCCGCGTGGACACCGAGACCTCCGCCACCGGGCGGTCCACGTCCACCAGCACCACCCCGTCGGCCTCCACCCGCAGCCGGCGCGGCGCCGGGCCGCCGCCGCCCACCGGGCGGACCAGCGAGCGCACCAGCGACCGGTACGCGCTCCACACCGACGGCCCCGACCCCGACCCCGCCCCCCGGGCCGAGCCGGACCCGGCCCCGGACCCGGACGCCGCGCCGGACGCGCCCGCCCGCAGCGGCGGGATCCGAACCGCGCCCAGCACCACCCCGTCGCTGTCGTCGACCAGCAGGTCGCACATGCGCGCCGAACCGTCGAGCACCGCCCGCGCCGCCGTGACGGCCGACTGGGGCACGCCGAGCGACCGGGCCAGCCCCAGCGAGGCCGCCTGGCCCACCGGAATCAGCGAGAGAGTCTCTCCGGCCAGCGCCCGCTCACGGTGCAGCAGCCCGACCGCACGCACCAGCGCCCGGTCGTCGCCCACGATCACCGGCCGGCGATGACCCCGGCGGGCGAGGGCCCGCGCAAATTCCTCCTGCGAATCCGGGAGGCAGATTTTCGCCGCCGCTCCCGCTGACAACACATCCTTCGCGATCCGCACGGACTCGCCGTCAAGACGGCGGGCGACCGGGTCGACGAGCACCAGCAGGCCGCCTACCGGCGCGCCCGCATGGCTCATGGTGGGCTCTGGAGCCGACACCTCGGTCCTTCCTCGGGTAGCATCTTTGTGCAAGAGGCCCTTGCGCTATTGCGCCAGGGCCTTCGTCTATTCCGGGGTACCGGTCCGACGGCTCAGCCTGCGGTGTACATCGTCGTACGCCCCCTGACCTTGGACATGCCCCATCCGGAAGAGGTGTACGCCTGTGCCCGCTCTTGTGCTGCTCGGAGCTCAGTGGGGTGACGAGGGCAAGGGAAAGGCCACCGACCTGCTCGGTGGATCCGTTGACTATGTAGTGCGCTACCAGGGTGGCAACAATGCCGGCCACACGGTCGTCGTGGGCGACCAGAAGTACGCACTGCACCTTCTCCCCTCCGGCATCCTCTCTCCCGGATGCACCCCTGTCATCGGCAACGGCGTCGTCGTCGACCCGGCCGTCCTGCTCTCCGAGCTGCGCGGCCTGAACGAGCGCGGCATCGATACCTCCAAGCTGCTGATCAGCGGTAACGCGCACCTGATCACGCCGTACAACGTCACCCTCGACAAGGTCGGCGAGCGCTTCCTCGGCAAGCGCAAGATCGGTACGACCGGCCGCGGCATCGGCCCGACGTACGCGGACAAGATCAACCGCGTCGGCATCCGCGTCCAGGACCTGTACGACGAGTCCATCCTCACCCAGAAGGTGGAGGCGGCGCTCGAGGGCAAGAACCAGCTGCTCGCGAAGCTGTACAACCGCCGCGCGATCGAGGCGGAGGCGATCGTCGAGGAGATGCTCCAGTACGCGGAGCAGATCAAGGGCTACGTCGCCGACACCACCCTGATCCTCAACAACGCGCTCGACGAGAACAAGGTCGTGCTCTTCGAGGGCGGCCAGGGCACCCTGCTCGACGTCGACCACGGCACGTACCCCTTCGTCACCTCCTCGAACCCGACCGCCGGCGGCGCCTGCACCGGCACCGGCGTGGGCCCGACGAAGATCAGCCGCGTCATCGGCATCCTCAAGGCCTACACCACCCGCGTCGGCGCCGGCCCGTTCCCGACCGAGCTGTTCGACAAGGACGGCGAGGACCTGCGCCGCATCGGCGGCGAGCGCGGTGTGACCACCGGTCGCGACCGTCGCTGCGGCTGGTTCGACGCGCCGATCGCGCGCTACGCGACCCGCGTGAACGGCCTGACGGACTTCTTCCTCACCAAGCTGGACGTGCTGACCGGCTGGGAGCAGATCCCGGTGTGCGTCGCGTACGAGATCGACGGCAAGCGCGTCGAGGAGCTCCCGTACTCGCAGACCGACTTCCACCACGCGAAGCCGATCTACGAATACCTCCCCGGCTGGTCCGAGGACATCACCAAGGCCAAGACCTTCGAGGACCTCCCGGCGAACGCGCGGGCGTACGTCAAGGCCCTGGAGGAGATGTCGGGCGCCCCGATCTCCGCGATCGGCGTCGGCCCCGGCCGGACCGAGACGATCGAGATCAACTCGTTCCTGTAGCAGCCCCGGGCCCATCCGGCCCACCGGCTCACGGGCCCACCCGGAGGGGGGGGGGGGGGGGGGGGGGGGGGGGGGGGGGCGGGGGGCGCGGCGCGGGGGGGGGGGGGGGCCGCGCGCCCGCGCGCGGGCGGGGGGGGGGGCGCGCGGCCCCCGGGGGGGGCGG
>NZ_JBVJGW010000009.1:229959-300184 GCF_055587105.1 Streptomyces sp. NPDC048461
GTTAAAACAGGTTGCTTCTCCCTGCGGGGGCCCACCCGCCCCACCGGTCCCCGGGCCCCCCCGGGGGGGGGGGCCCGCCCCCCGCGCCCCCCGCCCCTCCGTCGTTCCCGGACACCGGCCCGACCGGGGAATTCGCCGGGTACGGAGGCTGCCGGCAGCCGCCCGCGGCTGTTGCGAAGCGGTGACACGGAACCGATAGTTCCAAGATCACGCATGCGCGAGGATCGGCACAGCGCAGCGGCCGGGCAGCTCCACAGCCGGCCGGGAACGACATCCGCACCACTCCCCCGGGGCCCGCGCTCTGCCGGTACCCGACCGTTCGTTCCCGCCACTGCGCCCTTCCGCGCCTCCGCGCACGCCTTCCGTTCGTCCCTCCCGGCACGCTGCCGTTCCGCGGCGCGTCCTCGTAGATTCCTTGGGGGAGTCCACCATGTCCGCCCGCACCGCTCGCACCGCTCGCACCGCCCGCCGCCCCCTCCGCTCCGCCGCGGCCGCCAGCGTCGTCGTCGCAGCCGTGGCCGGTACCGCCCTGCTGCCGCTGACCGCGTACGCCGCGTCGGCGGCGGACGGCGAGCCCGTGCTGACGGTGGAGATCGGCGCCCCGGCCCCGGCCGGTCCGCTGACGCGCGGTGGTGCGGCGCAGACGTTCGAGCTGACCGTGAAGAACCCCTCGGACAAGGCGGCCCCCTTCCACCCGTGGCTGCTCGCCGCCCCGGCCGGCGCCAGCCCGCTCCAGGAGGCGGACCTGGTCTACAAGGTCGAGCCGGTCGACGCCCCCGCGACCCAGTACCTCGTCGGGCAGCAGGACGGCGGGTGGCAGGGCCTCTTCCACCCGGCGGGCAAGCCCGGCACCGGATTCGACGTCCCCGCGGGCTCGGCGCTGACGTGGAAGGTGACGATCGGCCTCGGCCGGGACTACCCGACGAACAACGGCGACCTCGCGCTGACCGCCACCAGCCACGCCGACGAGGTGGCCAAGCCGGACGCGCACACCTTCAAGGCGAGCCCGTCGATGACCCCCGGGAAGCTGAACACCCGCCTGGAGGAGAGCGGTCCGTGCGAGCCGGGCGCCGGAGCCGACCGGTGCCGGGAGCTGAAGCTCACCTACCGGCAGACCGGTGACGGGGCCTTCGCCTCCGCCCTCGCCACCCACCTGACCGCGGGCGTCGCGGCCGGGACCGTCTCGAACACCGCCGCAGACCTGCGGATCAGCACCCAGGTCGGCGGGCAGTGGAAGGACCTGACGTCCGACGGCTCCGGCACCTACCGGCTGCCCCGGATCGCCGAGGGCTTCGGCTCCGCCTCCGGGGAGCACGTGACGCGGCTGCGGGTGTCCGTCGGTCCGAAGACCCCGCTCAAGCAAGCCACCAAGGTCACGCTGACGGCCTCGGTGGGCCTCGCCACCGGCAACGGCCACCCCTTCGCCGACGCCTCGGCCTCGGTCCTCGTGACCCCGCCCACCTCCACCCCGACCGCCCCGGCCACGCCGACCGGCCCGGCGACCACGCCCGCCACCACCCCGTCGGCCACGCCCACAGCCCCGGCCACGCCCACGGCGTCGGCGTCGGCGTCGGCGTCCGCCGCCCCGGTGAGCGCCGCCGCGCCGGCCGGCGGAGCCCTCGCGCACACCGGCTCGGACTCCCGTACCGGCCTGTACGCCGGCCTCGCCGCGACCCTCGTCGCGCTCGGCTCCGCCGCCGCCTGGCTCGGCGTCCGCCGCCGGAGCAGCGGCGCCTGACGCCCCGCAGTGCGCGCACGGAGGGCCCCGTCCGATCCGGTGATCGGGCGGGGCCCTTCGCGTGCGCCTGTCCCGTTGCTACGAGGTCTCGTAGTAGCCGAAGAGGTCCACGACGAGGTCGACGTCGGCCCAGCCCTGGTTCCAGAAGTCCACGATGCCGTTGGTGCCGGAGCTCGCCTGGACCAGGTTCGGCACGGTCTTGCCCGCCGTCCAGTTCAGGGTCGAGGAGCCCGGACGCGCGGGGAAGACGGCGGTCCCGTCCTCGTACTGCTTCACCGTGTTCGGGTCCGGGGCGACCGACAGGAAGCCGGTGCCGGTGGTGTTCGTGACCGTGCTGTTCAGCACGTAGCCGGAGATGCCCGGCTCGTCGGCGGACAGGCCCGCGTGGATGTAGCCGCGGGCGGCCAGCGGGCCGTGGGGCCAGCTCGGGTCACGGGTGTCGAGCAGCCGGCCCGGCTTGAGCGGCATGAAGGCACCCTTGCCGGCGGTGCTGTAGTACCCGACCACGTCGACGACGACGTCCGTCGGCGACCAGGCGCCGTTGCGGACGTTGATGCTGCCGTCGGGTCCCACGGGCACGATCACCGAGTTGGCCACGGTCTGGCCCGCGGTGAAGTTCACGTTGGACGTCGCCGGGACGCTGCCGCCGCCCGGGAAGACCGTCAGGTGCCCGTCCTGCTTCGGGTTGGTCACCGTCACGTTCAGCGCCACGGCGCTGATGCCCCGCGGGACCCCGCGCAGTCCGCCGATCCGGGTCCCGAAGACGGACTGCCCCGGCAGCATGGCCTTCGCCGTGCCGAGGCCCTCGCGGGTGTCCACGAAGCGGACCGGTGTCATCGGGGTGTAGCCGCCGGCCGCGGTGCGCGTGAAGTAGCCGGTGACGTCGGCGATCAGGTCGACGGACTCCGGTCCGCGGTTGGCCAGTTCGACGTAGCCGTTCTTGCCCACCGGCACGATCACCAGGTTCGGGACCGTCTGGCCGGCCTCGAAGTTGAGGTTCGACGTGGTCGGCCGCTCGGCGCCCTCGGCGAAGGCGGTGATGTGGCCGCCGCTGCGGGTGTTGGTGACGGTCACGTTGAGGGCCACCGCGGTGACCCCCTCCGGGATCCCCCCGTTGCCGCCGACCTTCACCCGGGTCGAACCGTACGGCGCGACCGCGCGCTTGGCCGCGCCGGTGCCGTCGCGGGTGTCCAGCAGCCGGGTCGGGGAGTGCGGGACGAAGTCGGAGCCCGCGGTCATGACCGTGAACTCGTTGACGACCTCGGCCCCGTTCGCCGGGTCCTTCACCGTGACCCTGACGGGGTACTCGCCGAGTTCCGCGTACGTGTGGCTGCTCTTCACCACGGTCGAGCCGGACGCGGCGGACACGTCCGAGGCCTGGTCGCCCCATTCGACGACGACTTCGAGCGCGGCGTCCGCGCTGATGACCGTGGTCTCCAGCTCCACCGCGTGCGCGGTCGTGCTGGCCGCGCGCAGCACGATGGCCAGGCCGGGGTTCCCGTCGGCCTGCGGAGCGGCGGCGCGGGCCTTCCCGCCGGGCAGGACCCGCCGGACCGTACGCTCGGCGGGACTCTCGAAGGTCTTGACGTTCTGCTCCGCCGCCTTCCCCAGGTCACGGACGGGAGCGCTCACTCCCGGTGCCACCGGATCGGCCGCGAGGGCCGTGCCCGGCGCGAGGGCGATGGTGGCCGCGATGACGGCCACGGATATTACGAGACGGCGACTGCGCACCGGCCCCCCATTTTTTGAACATGCTCAGGACAGAGGGGTCAGCGTACAGAGATCTTCGCCGTCCGATCCGCGATTTCCGCGGCAGAACCGGGCAGTTGGCGCAATTCCCTCCCGCCCCGAGCACCGTCCCCAGCGGGGGTTACACTCCGGCTGCCCGTCATCCCGTGCAGGTCACCGGGGTCGGGCCACAAGAACTGGGGGGTTCATGCATTCGCTGCCGATCGGCAGAAAAGTACGGAACGGACAGGGTCGGGGTCGCGCGATCGCCGCCTCGGGCGCCCTGCTGCTCACCCTGCTGGCCACGCTCACGGGCCCATCCGGCACCGCGCAGGCCGCCACCGCCGCACCGCCCGCCGCGACCGCGCCGGCGCCGGCCCCCGGGCAGGCGGACGCCGCCGCACCGAAGGCCGGCCCCGGGGCCGCGCCGAAGCCGGACCCGAAGGCCGCCGCGGAGGCCGCGGCCCGCGCGCTGCGCGCGAGCGACCCGTCGGGGGCCTGTCCCGCGACCCTGACGGCGCACGAGGTCGTCACCTGCACCGTCGACCCGTCCGAAACGGCCTCCTTCGCCCTCGCCCTGCCGCGGCAACAGGACCTCGTACTGCTCCAGGTCATCACGACCGAGTGGTCCGAAACCCAGCTGATCGCGCCCGGCGGCACCATCGTGACCTGTGAGAGCGTCCACCGCAGCTACAGAACGCTCCGCTGTCCCGCCCCTCTGGCCGGGACATACACGGTGCGGGTCACGGACCGCAGCGAACGGGCGAACCGCGTCTCGGTCTCCTACACCCCGGTGCTGTCCTCCGCCGCGTGCAGGAACGTCGGCGCCACCGATCACCGTCTCGCCGCACCGAAGGTGTTCCAGAGCTCGCTGCCGGCCGGCTCCGCGGGCGACTGCTACGCACTGGACCTCGCGTCCGGTGACGTACTGCGCTCCTACAGCTCCCGCTACGAAGTCCTGCAGACCGTGTACGACGCCTCGGGCAAGGAGGTCTGCACCTCCAAGGGCCGAGGGGCCTACCCGCTCGTCTGCAAGCTCACGGGCATCGGACCCTTCCGGATCTCGGTGCTCCAGCTCGCGGGGCTTGCGGTCTCCTACGACTACCTCGTGGCCCGCCTCTCCGGGCCGCAAGGCTGTCCCATCGTCGAGCCCCAGGCCTTCGGGACCGCCCCGGATCTGACCTCGGCAGTCCCCTGTCGCATCCTGCGGGTCGCGCGTGCAGCCGGGTACACAGTCGCCGCAGTCGCCTCATCCGCACGTCCGACCTCCTGGCCGCTCGTGTCCGAGGCCGGCGAAACCGTGCCCGGCTGCGTCTACGAGACCTGCGACCTGGCCCCCGGGGACTACACCTGGTCGGCCGACCCCTCCGGCGGAGTGGAAGGCGCCGCCTTCGGCATCGCCTTCCACTCCACCAGAGAAACGAGGGGCTGCACCCCGACCCACGACAACGGCCTGGTGGCCGGACCGGTCGGCGGGTCCTTCGGTGCACCCGGGCAGAAGGTCTGCCTGACCCTGCCGACCGCCACGGGAAAAGGCGTCTACATCCTGAAACCGCCTCCGGACGGAACCGACGGAATCGTCAGTGTGGAGGTGTACGACGCGACCGGTACCCGGCAGTGCCCGGGGAACGTCATCTGCAAACTGACCGGCACCGCTCCCTTCCGCGCGGTGCTGAGCGGTGGTCCGTACACGCCCTACGGGGTGGTGCTCCACCGGACAGGTGAGACGGCCGGCTGCACGACGTGGCCACAGTCCGCGTTCGACAACGGCCCCTGGGGCATGCAGATTCCGGCTCCCGCGGTCGGCCAGATGACCTGCTTGAGCCTGCCGGGCGACAAGCACTCCGCCGCCGAGATGATCGACCACCGCGGTCCCCGGAACGACGGCATCCACTCGACGGTCCAGCTGGCCGACGCGGCAGGTGACGTGATCTGCGAGACCACCTCCTCCAGCACGTCCGCCGTCTGCCCCCTGGCTGCCGGTGTGCCCTACACAGCGGTGATCTCAAGCTCGGGCGGAGCGGGCACCACGCAGCTCGTCCGGCGTGACGTCTCCGAGACCGCACGCTGCGCGGCCCCGGCGTCGACGAAGATGGGCGGCCCGTCCCTCTCCCTCGATCTGACCTCGGCGCTGGACGCCTTCTGCGTACACGTCGATGCGGCCGTCACGGACAAGTTCCGGATCGCCTCACGGACTTCCGGTGTGCCGGATCAGTACGGTGCCACATTGACCGTCGTCGATGGTCAGGGCCGGAGCCTGTGCCGCCAGGACACCGTCTCATGTCAGGTGAGCGGCTCCACGTCGTACAGGGCGATCATCACCTCCACCCTGTACGGGAGTGGCCCCGGCATCGCGAAACTCGACACCTGGCGGGTCGGCACGGCTGCGGGCTGGGCGCCGGAGTGCAGTGCCAACCGTGTATCCGTCAGCGACTTCCCGGCCCGGAAGGGCACCCTCTCCGAGACTTCCACCGCCTACTGCGCAGTGATCGACCTACGGCCAGGTCAGGTCCTCGACGTCTCCGGTACCACCAGCGCCACCGGCTTCGACTCCCAGAAGCCGTGGCTGGACCTCCTGAGCGCATCGGACTGGACGGCCGACGAACACAGGTACGGGTGCCTCCGGTCGTTCGGCCCGTTCAATTTCCACTGCGCAGCACCCCCCGACGAAGCGGGCCAGGCGATCTTCCTGTTGAGTGCCGGCCAGGCTCCGACCCCGGTTCAGTTCTCCCTGCAAGGTGTCTGTGCAGAGGGGTGTGTGCCCCCGCCCGTGCCGACCCTGACGAACATCAGCCCGTCGACGAGTCCCGCCGGCACCCGTACCGGCGCCGTCGTCCGTGGTACCGGGCTCACCTTCGGTACCAAGCTCAAGCTGGTCCAGAGCGGCTCCCCGGTGCGCGCCCTGGAGGTCGACGCTGCCGACGTGGACGGAACGCGGCTGAATGTCACGGTCGACACGAACGGAATGAAGCCGGGGCACTACGACCTGCTCCTCGACGGCACCGGTTACACCAGCGGGGTGCCCTCACCGGGCTACATCCCCAAGGCCTACACGGTCACCGCCGCCCCCGCGCCCGTGCAGAAGGGCAGCCGGTTCGTGCCGCACGGTCCGTCCCGGTTCCTGGACACGCGCGACGGCACCGGTGCGAAGCAGCAGCGGGTCGGGCCCGGCGGGGTCGTCACCCTCCAGGTCGCCGGCGTGAAGGGCGTCCCGGCCACCGGGGTGACCGCGGTCGTCATGAACGTGACCGCCGTCGAACCGACCACGCCCGGGCACGTCACCGTCTACCCGAACGGGCAGCCGGTGCCGACGGTGTCGAACCTCAACTTCGCCGCCGGTCAGATCGTCCCCAACCTGGTGACGGTCCCCGTCGTCAACGGCAAGGTCGACCTGCGCAACAACGCCGGCTCCGTCGACCTCGTCGCCGACGTCACCGGCTACTACACCGACAAGGCCGGTGTGGGCTCGGCGCTGAACTCGATCACACCGTCCCGGTTCCTGGACACGCGCGACGGTACGGGTGCGAAGCAGCAGCGGGTCGGACCCGGTGGGGTCGTCACCCTTCAGGTCGCCGGTGTGAAGGGCATCCCGTCCACCGGGGTGACCGCGGTCGTCATGAACGTGACCGCCGTCGAACCGACCACGCCCGGGCACGTCACCGTCTACCCGAACGGCCAGGCCGTTCCCGGGGTGTCGAACCTCAACTTCGCGGCCGGGCAGATCGTGCCGAACCTGGTGACGGTCCCCGTCGTCAACGGCAAGGTCGACCTGCGCAACAACGCCGGCTCCGTCGACCTCATCGCCGACGTCACCGGCTACTACGCGGCCACCGGCTCGACCTTCGCGGCAGCCGGCCCGGTCCGGCTGCTCGACACCCGCGACGGCACCGGTGCCCGTCAGGGCGCCATCGGCCAGCGGGAGCTCGTCAGCCTCCAGGTGGCCGGTGTCGCGGGAGTGCCCGCGAAGGGCGTGACCGCCGTCGTCCTGAACGTCACGGTCACCAACCCGACCTCGTCGGGGCACCTGATCGTCCACCCGTACGGGGTCGCGCGTCCCAACGTGTCGAACCTCAACTTCACGGGCGGCCAGACCGTCGCCAACCTGGTGGTCGTCCCGGTGGTGGACGGCCGGGTGACGTTCTACAACCACGCCGGCGCCGTCGACGTGATCGCCGACGTGAGCGGTTACTTCACCGGCTGAGTTCCCGGGGCGTACGGACGAGGGGCCCGACCGGTCGTCAGATCGGTCGGGCCCCTCCGCGTTCCCTCCGCCGGGCCCTACCAGGCCAGTTGGGCGATCTCCTCCGAGACCACCGCGCACGCGTCCGCCGCCGGGTCGATCAGGGGGAAGTGGCCGACGCCGTCCAGCAGCGTCAGGCCGACCAGCTCGCCCGCGCGCGCCGCCGCGGCCACGTACGACTCCGCCACCCGCTCCGGGACCACGATGTCGTCCCGGCCCTGGACCAGCGCCGTGGCGATCCCGGTCGGCAGCAGCGCCGAGGGGTCCGCGTGCGGCAGCCGCTCCGCGAAGTGGGCCGCCCCGCCGAGGAACTGGCCGGAAGCGCCGCCGCACACGTCCAGCTCCTGCGCCACCGTGAAGTCCGCGATGGGGGCCAGCGCCACCACGCCGCGCAGCATCGGCGCGGACGGCAGCCGCCACGGCGATCCCGCCGGCAGGACGTGCCGGGCCGCGGCCCACAGCGCGAGGTGGCCGCCGGCCGAGTGGCCGGTGACGACCGTACGGCGGAGGTCGGCGTCCGGGAGGGCGGCCGCCGCGAGGGCCGGGAGGGCGTCGAGCGCGGCGGCGACGTCGTCGAAGGTCTCGGGCCAGCGCCCCGCGACGGGGCCGTCGGCGTTCTGGTGCGGGACCGGACTGCCGCGCCGGTACTCGACGTTGGCCACGGCGAAGCCGCGCCGGGCCAGGAAGTCGGCGAAGGGGGTGACGTGCTGCCGGTCGTACGGGGCCCGCCAGGCGCCGCCGTGCAGGAGCACCACCAGCGGGACCGGGCCGCGCCCCGCGCCGCGCGGGGCGTAGAAGTCGACGACCTGGTCGGGGTGGTCCCCGTACGCGGCGGTCGCGTCCGGGGCGACGGGCGGGTGGGCGAAGGCCGAGGCGGCCTCGGCGGCGTCCCGTTCCACTGCGGCGGGGTCCGTCATCGGCTCAACCTCTCGGTAACGCGTGGGGCAGCGGGGACAGATGTTCCGGTGTTCCGGCAGAGCGGGACCGTATCAGTCTGGAACGGCGCGTTCCGTGCGGGGGCGGGGATGTACGGCGGGGGGGGGGGGGGGGGGGGGCCCCCCCGCCCCGGGGGGGGGGGGGGGGGGGGGGGGGCCCCCCCCCCCCCCCCCGCCGCGTGAGGTGACGTTTCGCTACCGGGTCACCCGAAAATGTGACCCAGGGTGCGCGCGGCACGCTCTACGTCGGCGAATCCGACGTAGAGCGGGGTGAAGCCGAAGCGCAGGAGGTCGGGACCGCGGAAGTCCCCGATGACGTCGCGGGAGATGAGCTCCGCCATGATCTCGCGGGCGTTCTCGGCGCGCAGGGACACCTGGCTGCCGCGGTGGGCGTGCCGCACCGGGGTGACCGACTCGACGCGGCCGCTCGGGACGTACGCCGCCACGCATTCGAGGAAGAAGTCGCTCAGCGCGAGGGACTTGGCCCGCACGGCGTCGACGGAGACGCCGTCCCAGACGTCGAGCGCCGACTCCAGGGCCAGCATGGACAGGATGTCCGGGGTGCCGACCCGGCCGCGCCGCGCGCCACCGGCCGGGGCGTACCCCGGGGTCATGGCGAAGGGGTCGGCGTGCCCGGTCCAGCCGGGGAGCGGGGAGTCGAAGGCGGCCTGGTGGCGTTCGGCGATGTAGAGGTACGCGGGGGAACCGGGGCCCCCGTTGAGGTACTTGTACGTGCAGCCGACCGCCAGGTCCACCGCGTTCTCGTCGAGGCCGACGGGCAGGGCGCCCGCGGAGTGGCACAGGTCCCAGACGACGACGGCCCCGGCGGCACGGGCCGCCGCGGTCAGCGCGGCCAGGTCGTGGAGCCGTCCGGTGCGGTAGTCGACGTGGTTGAGGAGGACGACGGCGGTGTCCGCGTCCATCGCCTCCGCCGCGTGCGTGGGGTCCACCGGGGTGACGGTCAGGCCGGTCATCCGGGCCGCCGAGGCGGCGATGTAGCCGTCGGTGGGGAAGGTGGCGGCGTCGACCAGCAGGGTGGTGCGGCCGGGGGCGGCGAGACGGGCCGCCCCGACGAGCGCCTTGAACAGGTTGACGCTGGTGGAGTCGCCGACCACCACCTGGCCGGGGGCCGCGCCGATGAGCGGGGCGAGCTTGTCGCCGATCCGTTCGGGAGCGGTCCACCAGTCGGAGTCGTCCCAGGAGCGGATGAGGAGCTCGCCCCACTGCCGCCGGGCGACGTCCGCCAACGCCCCCGGCACCGCGGACGGCAGGGCTCCGAGGGAGTTGCCGTCCAGGTACACGAGGCCGTCGGGGAGGGTGAAGCGGTCCCGGAGCCCGCCGAGTTCGTCGGCGGTGTCCAGGAGCGCGGCGCGGGCCGCCAGGTCCCCCGGGTGGGGGGCCGGAGCGGGTGCGGTGGCGGGGACGTGGGCCACGCGGGCGGGGCCCTTCGGGGCCGTCGGCTGCGACACGGTCGGCTCAGACATGGCTGCGCGCCGTCCAGAGTTCCGGGAAGACGTTCTTCGTCGCGCGCTTCTCCAGCCAGGTCACCCCGGCGGAACCGCCCGTGCCGGTCTTCGCGCCCATCGCGCGGCGGGTCGCCACCAGGTGGTCGTTGCGCCAGCGCCAGACCAGCTCGGCGACGTCCGTCATGACCTCGCCGAGGCGGTGCAGGTCCGGGTGGGCGTCGGGGTCGGCGTACAGGGCCGTCCAGACGGCCTCGACCTCGGCCGAGGGCTCGTAGCGCTGCGAGAGGTCGCGGTCCAGGACGGCGGACGGGACCGGGAGGCCGCGGCGGGCCAGGAGGCGCAGGACCTCGTCGTACAGGCTGGGCTCGTGCAGGGCCTTCTCCAGCTCCGCGTGGACGCGCGGGGCGCCGCGGTGCGGGACCAGCATGGAGGCGGACTTGTCGCCCAGCAGGAACTCCATCCGGCGGTACATCGCCGACTGGAAGCCGGAGCCCTCGCCGAGGGCGGAGCGGTAGGCGTTGAACTGCCCGGGGGTGAGCTGGGCGAGCGGGCGCCAGGAGGCGTTGAGGGCCTCCAGCTCGCGGAGGGATCGTTTCAGCGCGTCCATCGCGACCGGCAGCCGGTCCTCGCGGACGGCCTTCGCGGCGGTCTCCCACTCGTGGACGATGACCGTGAACCACAGCTCCATGACCTGGGTGGTGACCAGGAAGACCATCTCGCCGGGGTCGTCCGAGCGGAGGTGCTGGAGGTGGGTGAGGACGTCCGCCTGGACGTAGTCCTCGTACGGGGTGGTGCCGTCGAAGTCGAGGTTCGGGGTGTCCGAACCGGCTCCGGAGGCATCAAGGGTTTTCGACATCGCTGTCTCCTCGACACGTGCTTCCGGGTAGCGGTCCGCTCCTTCCGTTGGGTGAGTGGAGCCCCGGTCCCCTGCCCGCATCATAGGACGCGCCCGCGCCGGCGCTCCAGCGTGGAGTGACGCAGGTCATACATACGTGCCCGCGCCACCCGCCGCCGAGCGCCCGCGCGGGCGGTCCGCCGCCGGACGCTCAGGCGCCCAGGACGTCCGCCGCCGTCGGGGAGGAGTCGCGCAGGAAGGTCGAGCAGCGCTCGTGCTCCTCCTTCTCGCCGATCGCTTCGGCCGCGCGGGACAGGGCGCCCAGGGCGCGCAGGAAGCCGCGGTTCGGCTCGTGCTCCCACGGCACCGGGCCGTGGCCCTTCCAGCCGGCCCGGCGCAGGGCGTCGAGGCCGCGGTGGTAGCCGGTACGGGCGTAGGCGTACGACTCGACGGTGTTGCCCGCGGCGAACGCCTCGTCGGCGAGGACCGCCCAGGCGAGCGAGGAGGTGGGGTGCGCGGCCGCCACCTCGACGGCGGGGGTCCCGGCGGCGATGGCCTCGCGGCCCGGCTCGTCGGGGAGGTGGGTGGGGGCGGGGCCCCCGAGGAGGTTCTGGTGAATGGACATGCGCACAGTCTGGCGGAACGCGTACGGGGACGTACCGCCGACCGGGTCGCTCAGCGGGGCTCCCCGGGCGTGCGCGGGAAGTCCCGCCTGGTTCGCGGCGCCCTTCGGGCACCCGGCGCTACCTCCCGAACACGCCTTGGCGGCGCCGGGCGCCCGCGGCGACCAGGGCGGCCACCGCACGGCGGGGGGCGCGGGCGGTCACCAGCGCCTCGCCGACCAGGACGGCGTCCGCGCCCTCGGCGGCGTACGCGGCCACGTCCCCGGGGTCGCGGATCCCCGACTCGGCGATCCGGACGACGTCGTCGGGGATCGCGGCGGCGAGCTTCGCGAAGGTCCGGCGGTCCACCTCCAGGGTGTGCGGGTCACGGGCGTTGACCACGATCAGGCGGGCCCCGGCGGCGACCGCGCGGGCCACCTCCTCCTCGGTGCGGACCTCGACCAGCGGGGTCAGCCCGATGTCCTCGGCGAGCCGGACCAGCACGGCCAGCTCGGCCCCGGGCAGCGCCGCCACGATCAGCAGCGCGAGGTCGGCCTGGTGGGCCCGGGCCTCCCACAGCTGGTACGGGGTGACGACGAAGTCCTTGCGCAGGACCGGTACGCAGACCCGCGCACGGACCGCGTCGAGGTCGGCCAGGCAGCCGCGGAAGCGGCGCTCCTCGGTGAGGACGCTGACCATCGCGGCGCCGCCCGCCTCGTACTCGGCGGCCAGCGCGGCCGGGTCGGGGACGCCGGCGAGCGGGCCGGCGGACGGGCTGGCGCGCTTGATCTCGGCGATGACCTGGACGCCCCCGGGCCGGCGCAGGGCGGCCACCGCGTCCACGGGCGGCGGCCCGACGGCGGCCAGGCTCTTCAGATCGCCGAGCGGCACCCGCAGTTGACGTACGGTCAGGTCCGCGCGGACGCCCTCGACGATGGCCGCGAGCGCCCTGCGCGCGCTGCCGTGGGCGCCCGTGGCGCCGCGGCCGCCGGTGCCGCCCCGGCCGGCCGGGGCGCCCGTACGGTCGGTGCCGCCCGCGCCGCCCGCGCCGCCCGCGCTCATCGCACCGGCCCGCGGCGCGCGCACCGCTCCTGGCGGGGTCCCCGCTCCCGGATCGTGCTCAAGGAAGTCCTCCCGCGTCCCGTGCACGGCAGGGCGATCGGCCGACGTGTCACGTGCCGCGATCCTCGGGCCTCCGCTCCCCCGCGGACAACGTCCGCGCCCCCCGTATGTCACCTCCGCGGTGGTCGGGCCACCGCGGCCGCCGCGCACCGGGCCGTCCGCCCCCGCCGGAAGCCCTCCGTACCCCGGGGGTGGTGGCCCGACACCACCCCCCGGCCCGAGCCAGGTGGCCGGAACACCTCCCCCGCCACCGGGCCGCCGGTGGACGGTGGGACCGCAGCAGACTCAGCCAAGGGGGGCAAAGTCGTGACCACCGTCATGAACACCATCGTCCGGAAGGAAGGAACCGCCGCGGGGGCGCAAGGGGGCCGAGCGGGCCGCGTCCGCCGCGAGGCGCTCGACGAGGTGACCGAGGACCTGTGCACCACGGTGTTCGCCTCGCTCCGCCGCCGCGACCAGCGGGAGAAGGGCCTCCAGTACGTACGGGGCCTGCTCACCACCAGCGGACGCAAGTCGATCCGCGGCATCGCCGCGCAGGTCGGGGGGCCCGCCGCGGAGCAGAGCCTGCACCACTTCATCTCCAGCTCCACCTGGGACTGGGAGCCGATCCGCACCGCGCTGATCCACCGGCTCGCGGCCGACGGACCGCTCGCCGCGTGGGTCGCCCAGCCGATGGCCATCCCCAAGGGCGGCGAGCACTCGGTGGGCGCGGGCCACCGCTTCGACCCGCACCAGGGGCAGATGTTCCGCGGCCAGCAGGCCTTCGGCACCTGGTTCGCCTCTCCCGAGGTCGCCACCCCCGTCGGCTGGCGGCTGTTCCTGCCCGACGCCGAGGGCCACGCGGGGGTGCGGGCCAACACCGCCCGGCCCACCGCCGCCGAGGACGCGCCCGCGCAGCCCGTCCCGTACGAGGAGTGCGCCGCCCTCGGCGTCATCGAGACCGTCCGGAGCAGCGGACTGCCCGTCCGCCCCGTGGTCCTCGACATCCGGGACATCGGCACCCGGCTGACCATGAACCGCTTCGCCGAGGCCCGCGTGCCCGTCATCGCCCGGATCAGCCCGGCCGCCAGGCTCCTGGTCACCGACCCCTCGCTGCCCGGCTACGGCGCCGGCGCCCTCAGCGCCGTGGACCTCCTCCAGTCCGTCAAGGGCCTGCGGATGCCCGTCGAATGGCCCGACCCGGCCGGTTCCCCGGCGCACCGCAGCACGCTGGCCGCGGCGGTCCGCGTGATGATGCCGGACCCCTCGCCGGCCCGCCGCCGGCAGCTGCTGCTGATCGGCGAGTGGACCGACCCGCGCAGGCTGCCGTCCCAGCTGTGGATCACCGATCTGACCCGGCCGCCCGTGGGACCGCTGCTGCGGATGACCAAGCAGGCCCGCCGCGTCGCGCACAGCGCCCAGAACTCCGGCCGGGAGGTGGGGCTGCGCGACTACGCCGGCCGTTCCCTCCACGGCTGGCACCGCCACGTCACCATGGCCTCCGTCGCCCACGCCGCCCATGCGCTGGCCGGGCAGGAGCGGCAGGGGCAGGGGCCGCGGCAGCAGCCGTACCCGGTGCGGCCGGGCCGCTGACCCGCCCGCACCACCGCCGCCCGACCGGCGGTGCCCGACCGGCGGTGCCCGACCGGCGGTGCCCGACCGGCGGTGCCCGACCGGCGGTGCGCGGGTGTCCGTACGCCCACAGCCGCCCGGGCCCGCGCCCTACGCCGGGCCCGTCCGCTGCCGGTCCGCCTCCGTACGCCGGTCGTGCAGCACCCCGCGGGCCTTGCGCAGCCGCAGCGCCATCTGGATCTCCAGGGCGCGGTCGGGCTTCTGCCACAGGGGGCCGAGCAGGTCGGCGATCCGGTCCAGGCGGCGGGAGACGGTGTTGGCGTGGACGTGCAGGGCCTCGGCGGCGTGGGTGGGACTGCCCCCCGCGTCGAAGTACGCCTCCAGGGTGCGCGTCAGCTCCGTGAAGCGGGTCGCGTCGTACGCGAGGACCGGCCCGACGGTCGATTCGATGAACGCGTCCACGTCGTGGTCGGTCGACAACAGCAGCCCGAGGAAGCCCAGTTCGCTCAGCGAGGCGGTGCCCCCGGCCCCGTCCAGCGCGGTCAGGGCGTCCAGGCAGCGCACCGCCTCCGCGTACACCCGGGCCACCTCGCCCGCGCCCGCCGAGGGCCCGGCCGCCCCGGTGGACACCGGGTGCCCGAGCATCGGCGACAGCTCGGCCGACACCTGCCGGGCGGCGGCCGAGGCGTCGGAGCCGGGCAGCACCAGCACGATGCAGCCGCGGCGCACGCCCTTGAGCCCGTTCATCCGGTACGCGTACGAGGACGCCCAGGCCACCGCCTTGCCCAGCTCGCCGCCCTCCGGCCGGGCCACCACGACCACGTGGGGCTGCTCCAGCTCCACGCCCAGGCGCCGGGTGCGCTCCAGCAGGTGCCGGTCGGAGCGGTCGGACCGGTCGGAGCGGCCGGTCCGGTCCAGCAGGTCCTGGAGGAGCTCCTCGTGGACCGGGCCCTCGGCGGCCGCCGTACCGCGCTGGATCAGGACCAGCGCGGCCACCGTCTGCGCGGCCATCTGCAGCAGCCGTACGTCCTCGGCGGTGAGCGGGGCCGAGGCGTGCAGCACCAGGACCCCGAGGTCCTCGGCTCCGGCCAGCACCGGGGCCAGCCACACGTCGCCGGGCAGTTCCACCGGCCGCCGGTCGGTGTGCACCACCAGCGCCGCCTTGGCCACGGCCTCCTCGTCGAGGGCCGCGGGCAGCGGCCCGGTGGAGACCAGCGGACGGCCACCGGGGTCCCGCACCTGCAGGACGCCGTCGAGCGCGTCCGCGGTGGCCCGGGCCAGCGTCGACAGGCCCGCCCCGTCCAGGACCAGCCCGGCCAGCCGGGCGTGGCACTCCCACAGGTAACGCACGCGGGTCAGCGCCGTGTTGGTGCGGGACCCGAACCGCTCCAGCTCCCCGACCTCCGCGCGGGCCCGCTCCAGCCTCCCGGCCCGGTCGACGGCGACGGCCGCCAGGTCCGCGAGCGACAGCAGCAGCCCGGTCTCGTCCGGGGTGAAGCGGCGCGCGGTGCGGGCGGCGCCGTACAGGGCGCCCAGGGTCGAGTCGCCGGCCCGCAGCGGTACCGCGACGACCGCGCGCAGCCCCTCGGCCCGCACCGCCTCGTCGACGGCGGGCCCGCGCGGAACGGCCCCGTCGGCCGGGTAGTCGGCGGTCCACACGGGCGCGCGCCGGACCTGCGCCATGCCGCCCAGACCGGTACGGGCGCCCAGGTCCAGGCCGGCGACGAGCGCGGTGGTCCCGCCCTCGGAGACCCGGACGTACGCCGTGCCGTCCGGGCGGTCCAGCGACACCCAGGCCACGTCGAGGCCGAGCAGCCGGCTCGCCCGGCGGGCGACGACCCGCAGCAGGGCGTCGAGGTCGTACGGAAGGGTGAGGTCGTGCGCGGTGTCCGCCAACGCGGTGTGCGCCGCCTCCCGCCGACGGCCGCCCTCCTCCTGACGGCCGTGCGGCTCCCGACGGCCGGGCTCCCGCTGCGCGCCGACGCCGGTCCGCACGGCGCGCGCCAGCTCCAGCGCCCGGGTCAGCCCGGCGAGTTCCGCCCCGCCCGCGCCCGCCCTGCGGGCCTCGTCCAGCAGGGCGTCGAACCGGGCCTGCGGGGCGTCCCCCGCGAGCAGCTCCAGTACGGCCAGCGCCCCACCGTCCCCCGGCCCGGCAGCGGCGCCTATGTCCCGATCCATCTCTGTCTCCCCCCGGCTGACCAGTGCTTTCAGGCCAGATGACCCCGAACCTAGGTTCCGGGTGGCGAGGGGTCAAGCGGATCCCGCGGGGCCGCGGACGACCGCCCGGTGGCCGCGCGACGGCCACGGGGTGGTCCCGCAACCGCCGCAGCCGCCAGGAGTGTCGCCGGGTCACCTTCTCGCCGTCCGGGGGCAGCCGGAAGGCTGGCCCCGGTAGGAACGAGGGGCGCGAGACGCCACGGGGGTAGGGAGCGTCATGACAGGCACCGCGGAGTACGGGCGGTCACCGGAGCGCGGTCGTCCGTCGTGGGCGGCGGCTGGCGGCCGGACGGCGCGGACGGCGGCCGAAGGCCCGTCCCCGGACGCGGCCGACGCATCCGGCGCCCCGGACGCCCCCGCACCCGGCCGCCCGGACGCACCCGTACCCGGCGGGCCCGGCACCTTCGCCCTGCGCGGCCGTACGTGGGACCGGCTGCCCGGCGTGCCCGCGCCGCCGCACTCCCGCTCCACCGGCGTGGCGATGCGGATGCTCGGCTTCGGAGACCCCCTGACGGCCCCGCGCTCCGGATCCTTCCTTGAGGTGGGCAGCGGTACGGGCGTCATCGCCGTCTCCGCGGCCCTCGCCGGATGCCACCGCGTCGTCGGTACGGACACCAGCCCGCGGGCCGTGCGCAACACCGCCCTCAACGCCGCCCGGCACGGGGTGACGGACCGGGTGCGCGCCGTCGAGGGGGACTTCTTCTCCGGGCTCGGCGCCGACGAGCGGTTCTCCACCGTGTACTGGCACTCCGCTTCGGGACCGGGGCCGGCCGGCTACCGCCAGGCCCACGGCCGGGCCACCGACCCGGGGTACGCCGCGCACCGCCGCTACCTGACCGAGGCGCCCCGGTGGACCGTGCCCGGCGGGGCGGCGCTGCTGCACTTCAGCGACCGCGGGGACGTGCCCGGGCTGTGGAACCTCGCCGAATCGTGCGGCCGGGACCTGCGGGTGCTGCGCAGCCGCCGGGTCCGGGAGGGCGTCGGGATGGTGGAGCACCTGCTGTTCGAGATCACCGTGGCCGCGGCGCCGGTACCGCGCCGGGACGGGGCTGCGCGTACGGCGGCCCCCACGCAGGCTCCGCGGTCGGCACCGGGAACGAGTCCGCGTTCGGCACCGGGAACGGGTCCGCGGTCGGCTCCGGGGACGGCGACCCTGCCGCGGTCCTGATCCGGCGGGCCGCCAGCGCACGGGCCCGCGACCACACGGCGGCCCGCCGCCGCTCGTCGCGGGCCGCCGCCCCGGCCGCTTCGGCCACGGCCACGGCCCCCCGGGCCAGGGCCAGTTCGCGGGGCGCGTCCGGACCCGCCCCGCCGAGCGTCTCCCCGCGCAGCACCACGTCCCGTACGACGGCGGCCAGCGCGGCGCCGGACAGCGCCACTCCGGTGCCCCAGCCCACGAGGCCCGGCACGACGGCGGCCGCCGTCGCCGGGTCGAACCCCGTCCACAGCAGCCGGTGCGGGCGGGCGCCCGCCGCGACCAGGGCGGGCCAGCGCGGGTCGTCGTACCGCAGGTCGGCGCAGGCGTACAGCAGCCGGGCCGTGTCGGCGGCGGCCCGCGGCGGCCCGGTGAGCCGCGACCCCGAGACGAAGGCGATCCGGGCCAGGTCCAGGCCCGCCCGGTGCGCCCGGCCGAGACCGGTCAGCCAGGCCTCCAGCACGGCCTCGTACGCCGCGGTGCCGAACACCGGCCCGCAGTAGACCCCCAGCCCCTCGCCGAGGCAGCGCACGACCGCGGCCAGGCCGTCCGGGGTGGCCCGTACGCCGACCAGGACGTTGGGCCGCCCGACGCGGCGCACGAGCCCCCGGGCGGCCGCCACCTGCGCGTCGGCGCCCCGGTGCCAGGGCGCGAGCGGCACCGCGACCAGGCCGTCCGCCCCGCGGCCGGCGGCGTACCGGCGCAGCAGCACGTCGCAGGCCGTACGGGCCTGCGCGGCGAGCAGCACCTCGACCGGCTCGCCGGGGCCGGGGCGGGGGCGGGGACGAGGACGGGGGCGGGGACGGGGGGCTCCGTACGCCCGATCCGTGCGGAGCAGGACCTCCAGGACGGTGTCCACCTCGCACAGCACCCCGCGCACTCCGCGCATCCCGGCGGCCGCGAGCGGAGCGCGACCGGGGGCCGCGTACGGACCGGCCGCCCCGCCGGTCCCGTCCAGCCAGGCGTGCACGCCCTCGGCCGCGAGGCGGTCCAGGACGCCGTCGCCCGTCGCCGGGCCGGGGTCTCCCACCGCGCTCAGCCGGCCGGGACGAGGGTTGCGGCGAACGGCCCCTGGCAGAAGCGCCGTTCGGCGCGGTTGCCACCGGGGAGCGCGCCGCCCGGCGACCCGCCGTACGGTGCGGCCACCGCGGTGCCGGACCGGTCGACGGGGGGAGTGCGCATGTCCGGATTGTGCGACGGACCGGAGCGGGCGGCACTCCCGGGCGGGCAAGTCCGTCACCTCCTCCGGTAACCCGCGGTAAGCCCGGACCTGACGGACCATCGGACACGGCTTTGACGGTGACGCGAACGGAAAAGCACCCTTCCGGCGATGCCGCACGCGGCCCCACTGCCCCTCCGCGGAACGGAGCCCCCGCATGAACCCTTCCTCTCCCACCGCGTTGTGCCTGGTCGGAGCGGGCTCCCGCGGCCTCCCGGTCCTGGTGCGGCTGCTCGCCCGGGAGCACGGCCCCGCGCGCCACCGCTCCCTGGTCGTCCACGTGGTCGACCCGGCCGTCCCCGGCGGGGACCCCGACCGGTTCGCGGGGCGGTCCGGCAGCGCACCGCGCATGGCCGTCTCCGCGTCGCGGATCACCGTCTACGCGGAAGCGGAAGCGGAAGCGGAAGCGCAAACGCAAGCGGAAGCGGAAGCGGGCACGGCGATGGCCGGCCCGAACCTCTACGCGTGGGCCCGGTCCCTGGCCGCCTCGGCCGAAGAGGGTGAGCACGACCCGTGGACGCTGGAGGAGGCCCGCCGCCTCGGCCCCGCCACCCGCCCCACGGCCGCCCTGCACGGCGCGTACCTGCGCGACGCGTTCGAGCGCCTGATGCGGGACGCCCCCGCCCACGTCACCGTCGAGGTGCACCGCGCCCGCGCGGTGGCGGTCACCGGCCCGTCCGGCGGCCCCCGGAGCGTCCGGCTCGACGACGGGACCCGTCTCGACGGGCTCGACCGGGTCGTCCTGGCCCTCGGCCCGTCAGGCGCCGAAGCCGCGGCGGGCGGCCTCGATGTGGCCGAGGTACCGGTGGGTCCAGTCGCACATCCTGTGGACGGTCTCGCGCAGGGCGCGGCCCGGCTCGGTGAGGGTGTACTCGACCCGCGGCGGCACGGTGGGGTGGACCTTCCGCTCCGCCAGGCCGTTGCGCTCCAGCATGCGCAGGTTCTGGGTGAGCATCTTGTGGCTGATGCCCTCGATCTCGTCCCGCACCTCGGTGAAGCGCAGTGTCCGCTCGCCCAGCACGTCGATGATCAGGAACGCCCACTTGTTGGCGACGTCCGAGAAGATCTCCCGCGCCAGCGAGTCGGCGCGCGTCAGGTCCGCGTCGTCCGGCGAGCCGCTGAACTGCTTGGTCACCATCGGGTTCCCCCGTCACCGAAAAGTGCGTTCTTCCATGTCAGCGGGCACTCTCCTACGGTTCCCGAGTAACTACAAGTGACTACGACGCACACGGAGGCGGACAGCATGGCCATCACCCTGGTGAACCCCGAGGGACTGCCGGAGGTCGGCGCCTACCGGCAGGTGTCGATCGCGACCGGCTCGAAGCTGGTCTTCGTCGCCGGGCAGGTCGCCTGGGACGCCCGGGGGGCGACGGTCGGCGCGGGCGACCTCGCGGCCCAGGTCGAGCAGTGCTACCTCAACGTCGCCACCGCCCTGGCCGGTGCGGGCGGCTCCTTCGACGACGTGGCGAAACTGACCGTCTACGTCGTCGACTGGACCCCCGACAAGATGCCCCTCTTCCAGGAGGGGGTCGCCCGCGCCGCCGCGAAGCTGGGCGGCACCCCGGTACCGCCGGGCACGCTGGTGGGCGTCGCGGCGCTGGACGTCCCCGAGCACCTGGTGGAGGTCGAGGCCACCGCGGTCCTCGACTGAGCACCCCGGCCGTTGCGGGCGGCCCTCAGGCGCACCGGGCGCCGGCCGGGCCCAGCAGCACGGCCCGGCGCAGGGCCCGTACGGCCGCCGCGGGACCGCGGTCGTGGTCCGTGTCGAGCGCGGCGGCCAGGGAGTGCAGGTGGCGCAGGGACCCGACGCGCCGGCCGGTCCGGCGCAGGGCCGCCAGGTACGGCTCATCGAGCTGCTCGCGGCCGCTGTGCCGGGCGAGCAGGGCGGAGAGTTCGGTGTGCAGCTCGCGGTGGCGGCCCAGGGCCAGTCCGGCCTCCACCCACTGCCCGAGGACCGCGAGGCGGGACTCCTCCAGGGCCGCGATGCGGGCGCCGAGCCAGCCGCCCGCCTCGATCCCCGCGAAGGCCGGGCCGGTCCACAGGTCCAGCGCGCCGCGCAACCGGCGGGCCGCGGTCTCGAAGTCGCCGCGGGCCATGGCCCGGTAGCCGGCGCCCGCGCCGCGTTCGAACTCGTCGAGGTCGCAGCGGCCGCCGCCGGTGTCGAGAAGATACCCGCCGGGCACCGACGGAAGGACGCCGTCCGCGGTCCGCGCCGCGTGCGGGCCGGCGTCCAGCGCGGCGGCCAGACCGTCCCGCAGGACGCGCACCGCGGAGTGCGCGACGGCCCGGGCGTGCTCGGGCGGTACCCGGCCGGCCAGCTCGTCGGCCAGTACGGACACGGGAACCACCTGGTTGGCGTGGGCCGCGAGGACGGCGAGCACGTGCCGGGCCGCCAGCGTGGGTGCCACGACGGGCACCCCGTTCTCGCTGACGCGGAGCCCTCCGAGTACGTCGATGTCCACAGTTCTCTCCCCCAGAGCAGACCGGACGCGGCGGCGTTGGCGACGCCGTGCCAGTGAAAAATAATACCGGGGAGGATTTTTTAGCAACCTGTATCTGTCCAACTCCTCCCGAACCGCCCCCGAACGGCCCCCGAACCCGCGCCGAAGCCACGCCGAACCAACCCGGTTCCGCCACGGTTCCGCCCCGGACACGGCCGGACACGCAGCCGGCCACGCAGCCGCGGGTGCGCTCGGACATGCGGAAGCCCCGGACGGGACACCCCCTCGCGCGGGGTCCCCTCGTCCGGGGCTTCCGCCCGGCCCTCAGGCGCGGGCGCGCCCGGCCGGGCCGGCCGCCGCCACCGGTCCGTCAGGCTCCGGCGACGGCTCCGGCACCGGCCTCCGCGACCACCCGCGGGCCGGGTTCCCCTCCCCCCGTCGCGAGGACGGGAACTCCCGAGGCGCACCCGTAGGTACACGGGTGCGTGCCCTGCGGGCCGTAGAGCGCCCGCGCCCCCCGGCCCGGCGCCGTGTCCAGCCGGATCGCCAGCGACGGCACCACGACGTTGGGCATCACGTGCGTGTAGAGCGCCGACACCTGCTCGTCCAGGTCCAGGTCCAGCATCTGCGACATCATGTTCAGGCCCGCGTAGGACCCGACGATCAGCTGCGACGGCACGACCGGATCGACCGTCGGCATCAGCTCGCCGCGGGCCTTGGCCTCGGTCATCAGGGACACGTGCAGCTCGATCCACGCCGCGTACGGCGATGCCCGGTCCAGGCTCAGCGTGGTCTGGTCGAGGGTGAGCCGGGCGCTGGCCCGCATCAACGAGTCGTGCCGCAGCCGGTGCGAGAAGATCATGCCGATGTCGACGAACTCCTGCACCTTGTACTCCTGGGGCGCCGCGTTCGGGGCGGACGCCACCTGGGCGTCGATCACCGCCTGCGCGAGGTGCTCCTTGGAGTCGAAGTGGAAGTAGAGCGCGCCCTTGGTCACCCGGGCGATGTTGACGATGTCGGAGAGCTTCGCCGCCTCGTACCCGCGCTCCTCGAACACCACCGCGGCCGCCTGGAGGATCGCCTGTCGGGTACGCACCGCGCGATCCTGCTTGACCTGGGGTCGTTCTGTCCTCATGTGCCGAGCCCTCTCCTGCCCCCGTCGGTCATGCCGCTGCGCTCAGAGTTCCCCCGGCAGCCAGCGGGTGAACCGTCCTCACCCGCCATCCCCAGCACCCGGTATCTTTACATGCCCCCGGGTACGTTCCTGCCCGTGCAGTTTCACACCATCACGAAGCCGCCGTCCACAGGCATCGTGACTCCTGTGACGAACGACGCCCTATCGCTGCACAACCAGGCGGCGGCCTCGGCGATTTCGGCGGGCTCCGCCGTCCGCGGCTGGGGCGTGCCGGCGTGCAGCTGGGCCTCGATCCCCGGCACCGCGGCGAACCAGTCCTGGACCACCTCGGTCCGCGTGGTGCCCGGCGCCACCGCGTTGACCCGGATGCCCCGGGCCGCGTACTCGGCCGCGGCCGCCTTGGTGAGGCCGATGACCGCGTGCTTGGCCGCGACGTACGGCGCCGCCACCGGGGTGGCCAGCAGACCCCCGACGCTGCTGTTGTTGACGATCGACCCGCCGCCGGTCTCCAGCATCGCGGCGATCTCCGGGCGCAGGAAGTTCCACACCCCGTCCACGTTGACCCGCATGATCCGCTGGTACAGCTCGTCGTCCATCTCGTGCAGCGGGGTCCGTCCGGCCCCCCAACCGGCGTTGTTGAACGCGCAGTCGAGCCGGCCGAAGGTCTCGACCGCCAGGGCCACGGCCACCTCGGCGTCGGCGCGCACGGTCACGTCCGCCACCGCGTAGCGCGCCCGCGCGCCCTGCTCCGTCAGCTCCGCGACGAGGTCCCGGAGGAGTTCCTCGCGCCGGGCGACGAGCACGACGCTCGCGCCCTCCCGCGCGAAGACCCGGGCGGCGGCGGCGCCGATGCCGCTGCTCGCCCCGGTGATCAGCGCGACCTTCCCCTCCAGCAGCCCCTGCCGCTGCCCGTGTTCCTGTCCCAGCCCCTGCATGCCGCGTCCCTTCATCCGTACGTCCCGGCCCGTGCGCTGCGCCCGTGCCCTGTTCCCGCGTCCACGGTGCGCGCCGCGTTCCGACCTCCGCCGCGCGCCGGCCGGCTCAGGCCCGGCCCGCCGCGCCCACGGCATTCGCCCGGCCCGCCGCGCCCGCGGCCTCCGCGGCCTCCGCGTCCACCGTCCGCAGCAGCCGCTCGTCGATCTCGCCGAGCGAGCCGACGAGGTGGCGCACGCCGGCCTCGCGCATCTGCCGTCCCTGGAAGCCGTGTTCGAAGGCGCTCGGATGCCCGATGAACGACGCCCCGAGGTCCAGCGCCGCCTCGGCGACCCGTGCCACGTCGTCCACGAACAGCGTCCGCCCGTGGTCGAGGCCGAACACGTCGGCGGCGATCTCGTGCACCCCCGGGCGGAAGGAGTCCGTGCTGACGTACCCGGGGCCGTCGAAGAGGTGCGCGAGGTGGCCGAGGTACCGGTCGAAGTGCACTTTGTCGAGGCCTCCGTAGCAAACGGTGCGCAGACCCAGGCCCCGCAGCCGGTGCAGCAGTTCCTCGGCGCCGGGCAGCACGTGCACCGGATGGCGGGCCACGTGGGCCGCCCGCTCCTCGAAGTAGACCTCCAGCACCTTCTCCGGCGCCCAGTCCACCCCGGCCGCGCGGCCCATGGCCGGCGCCGCCACCGAGCGGGGCTGGGAGAAGATCCCGCGTTCCACTTCGCCGTCGTAGGTCCCGCCGCGCCGGGTGACGAACCCGTGGATGACCGGGCTGAAGGTGTCGTTGAGGAGGACGCCGTCGATGTTCAGGGCGGCGAGCCGCAAGTGCCGCAGGGGCTGCATGGCGCTCCGATCGTGCGGGGGAGGCCGGCACCGGCTGTTTTCGGGCAGGTGTGGCCCGCGCACCTGGCGGGCCCCCCGAAAAATACCTACCAGTACGCGGGCTGCCGCGCGTTGAGAAAGATACCGGATGCCGGTTCCGCCGTACGGCCCGGGACCCTTCGGCCCCTATGGCGTAGACCACATCAGAAACTAGGCCTGACCTGGGTAATCTTCACAATCCAGCCACCCGGGTGCCGGATCGGGCTATGGCCTGCGTCACTCTGTACGGACGGGCGGGTGTTCCTCGGGTAATCATCTGAGAGTTAATCAAACCCTGAAGTACGTACTTTGCTGGCGTTAGAAGTTTGTTGTATCCGGCCATGATGACGAGGGACTTCATGATCACGACTCTGGAACCGATGGACTTCATCACTTCGGCCTCGACCGCGAGCTGCATCTGCCCTGCCAGGTCGGACGACGGGCCGGCCACCACGGTTCCGAGAGCGCTCGTCCACCGTGCGGCCTTCGCCGAGGTCTTCCTCACCGGCATGTGCCGCCCCGCGGAGAACCTCTTCCACATCACCGCCCAATGGCCGCGCGGGCACTGCTTCTTCACCCCCATCGGGGGCACGCACTACGACCCGATGCTCATCGCGGAGACCATCCGGCAGGTCGGTTCGTACCTCGCCCACGAGGCCTTCGGCGTCCCCCTCGGCCACCAGTTCCTGCTGTGGTCGCTGGAGTACTCCACCGTTCCCGAGAACCTCGTGATCGGCAGCGCCCCCGCCGACCTCGACCTGACGGTCACCTGCCCCGAGATACGCCGCCGCGGCAGCCGGCTCACCGCGCTCTGCTACGAGGTGGTGGTCCGTCAGCACGGCCGCGTCGTCGCCACCGGCAAGGTCGGCTACACCGTCACCTCCCCCGCGGTCTACCGGCGGCTGCGCGCCGAGCAGCTGGCCAAGGAGCCCGTGGCCTCGCTGCCGCCCGCCCCGCTGGCGCCCGCCGCCGTCGGCCGGCTCTCCCCGTTCGACGTGGTGCTCGCCGACGCCCCCCGCCCCGGGGTCTGGCAGCTGCGCTACGACACCCGCCACCCGGTGCTCTTCGACCACACCGGCGACCACCTGCCCGGCATGGTCCTCCTGGAGGCCGCCCGGCAGGCCGCGCTGGCCCTCGGCGGCGGGGGCGACCTGCTTCCGGTCTCCGTCATGAGCAGCTACCAGCGCTACGCCGAGTTCGGCAGCCCCCTGTGGATCCACGCGGAGCCCACCCCGACCGAACTGGGCGACGCGGGAACCCGGTCGGTCCGGGTGACCGGCGTCCAGGACGGCGAGCAGGTCTTCGAGGCCTTCGTGGGCACCGAGCCGGTCGACGCCGAACCGCCGATGCGCTGACGGGCCCCGCGTCCCCGTACGGAACCGCCACGGCCACGGGGCGGAGGAACGGGCGGGGCGAACGAGCGGGCGGGGCGGACCGCCCGGCGCGACGGACGCGCCGGGCGGGCATGCCCCGTCAACGACCCAAGGGTCTGCCGGTCCGGGGGGACCGGCAGACCCTTGGTGTGTCCTGCCAGGTGGAGCGGTACCGCTACTTCAGCCGGGTACCCGTGGAGCGCAGGTTCGCGCACGCCTCGGTGACGCGCACGGCCATGCCCGCCTCGGCGGCCTTGCCCCAGGTACGGGGGTCGTACTTGGACTTCGTGCCGACCTCGCCGTCGACCTTCAGCACCGCGTCGTAGTTGCGGAACATGTGGTCCACGACCGGGCGGGTGAAGGCGTACTGGGTGTCGGTGTCGAGGTTCATCTTCACGACGCCGTTCTCCAGCGCGGTGGCGATCTCCTCGGCCGTGGAGCCCGAACCGCCGTGGAAGACGAAGTCGAACGGCGAGGACTTGCCGTACTTCTCGCCGACACCGGCCTGGAGGTCCTTGAGGAGCTCGGGACGCAGGACGACGTTGCCCGGCTTGTAGACGCCGTGCACGTTGCCGAAGGAGGCGGCCAGCAGGTAGCGGCCCTTCTCGCCCAGGCCCAGGGCCTCTGCGGTGCGCAGCGCGTCGTCGACGGTGGTGTACAGCTCGTCGTTGATCTCGTGGCTGACGCCGTCCTCCTCGCCGCCGGTCGGGGTGATCTCGACCTCAAGGATGATCTTCGCGGCGGCGGCCTTGGCCAGCAGCTCCTGGCCGATGGCCAGGTTGTCGGCCAGGGTCTCGGCGGAGCCGTCCCACATGTGCGACTGGAAGAGCGGGTTCAGACCGCGGGCCACGCGCTCGGCGGAGACCTCGATGAGCGGACGTACGTAGCCGTCCAGCTTGTCCTTGGGGCAGTGGTCCGTGTGCAGCGCGACCGTGATGTCGTACTTCGCGGCCACGATGTGCGCGAACTCCGCCAGGGCGACGGCGCCCGTGACCATGTCCTTGTTGTACTGGCCACCCAGGAACTCCGCACCACCGGTGGAGATCTGGATGATGCCGTCGCTCTCGGCCTCCGCGAAGCCGCGCAGCGCGGCGTGCAGGGTCTGGGAGGAGGTCACGTTGATGGCCGGGTAGGCGAACTTGCCTGCCTTCGCCCGGTCGAGCATCTCGTTGTAGACCTCGGGGGTTGCGATGGGCATCTGTCCGCTCCTTGGATGTGCGGGGAGTGTGCTTATTGCGGGCCCTGACCTGGGGGCGACGTCATCGTCGCGCCTATCTTTCCAGACTCCGCGCGACACTCCACCCCGCCGGTCTCACCGGGTGGGCAGAACGTGCCGGGATGTTTCACGTGAAACATCCCGGCAGCCCATGAAACCGCAGGTCAGAGCCCGCTCAGGGACTTCCGGGGACCTTCGTCACCAGTTGCGGGTGCGGTCCCGCAGGCCGGAACGCTCCGGTCCGCGGGACCACGGGCCGACCCCGCGGACCGGCGGACCGGCAGCCCGGCACCGCTACGACAGGCCGAGGTCCCCGAGGCGGTAGCCGGTGAGGTACGGCAGGCCCGCGGCCGCGATGGCGTCGGCCGCACCGCGGTCGACGATCGTGGCGACGGCGACGACCTCGCCGCCGGCCTCCCGGACCGCCTCGACGGCGGTCAGCGGGGATCCGCCGGTCGTCGAGGTGTCCTCGACGACCAGGCAGCGCTTGCCCTTCACGTCGGTGCCCTCGATGCGGCGCTGCATGCCGTGCGCCTTCTGCGCCTTGCGGACGACGAAGGCGTCCAGGCGCCCGCCGCGCGCGGCGGAGGCGTGCAGCATCGAGGTCGCGACCGGGTCGGCGCCCAGGGTCAGGCCGCCGACGCAGTCGAAGTCGAGCTCGGCGGTCAGGTCGAGCATGACCTGACCGACCAGGGGGGCCGCCTCGCCGTCGAGGGTGATCCGGCGGAGGTCGATGTAGTAGTCGGCCTCACGGCCGGAGGAGAGGGTCACCTTGCCGTGCACGACGGCCTTGTCCTTGATCTGCTGCAGAAGCGCATCGTGTACGTCAGTCATGGCCCTGAGCTTAGACGCCCCCGTTCGGCTCTAGCCGAGCCGCCGCCAGGCCCACGTGGTGGAGATTTCCAGCGGGTCCACGGGGGTGACCAGGCGCGGCAGGCTGTTCAGCCCGTTCGGCGGACCGGACTGCGGCTCCACGCAGACGGCCTCGGGCTCCTCGTCGTAGACGACCACCCACTCGGTGCGGCTGGTGACCCTCAGCTCCAGCGCGCCGGGCCAGGTGAGGGTGACGTCGACCCCGTCCGGCATCCCGAAGCAGTCGTCCCACGGTCCCGGCAGCGGGTCGATGCGGTTGCCGGTGGGGAGGTGGTCCTCGCCCCGCTCCTCCTGCCATCCGGCGGTGAAGTCGACGCGCACGTCCTTGCCGGTGCCGAGGTTGCGGTGGAACCAGGGGTGCCAGCCGGCCTGCGCCGGGAAGGAGTCCCCGTACGTCTCGATGCCGAGGGTGAGGGTCATCGCGCTCTCGGACAGCTCGACGATCTGGGTGACGCGGCCGGGGTAGGGCCACGGGTCGGCGAGGTCGTACGTGAACACGGCGTCCGCGGGGCCGGAGCGGGCGCGGCTCCAGGCCGCGTCGCGGCCGAAGCCGTGGATGGCGTGCGGGGGGTGGTTGACCGGGAGCTGGTGGACGGTCGCCCCGTCCTGGAAGCGGCCGTTCTCGGTCCGCCCGCACCACGGGACCATCGGGAAGGAGCCGTAGTGCGGGCCTTGGCGCAGCAGTTCCGTCCCGTCGATGCGCAGGCTGCTGATCCGGCAGCCGTTCTCCTGGTCGACGGTCACCTCGGCGCCACCGGCGCTCAGTTGCGTACTCATGCCGCCGACCCTAGTGCGGGCCGGTCGTCAGCGTCGGCGGCGCAGCGCCCGGCCGAGCACGACCGCCGACGCCACGGCGAGGGCGGCGGCCGGGGCCAGCCAGCGCAGGCTCTCACCGGCCGTGTTGGCGGTGGGCGCGGGAACGGGCGCGTAGCGGCCCCGCGGCGGCGCGTGGTCCACTTCCTCGGCGCTGCGGCCGATCATGGTCCGGCGGGCGTGGGCGGCCTCGGCCGGGGGCCGCGGCGCCCCGTCCAGCTCGGCCGGCCCGGAGGCCAGGAAGGGGTCCGGGGACGGCGTCGGCACCTCGGTCTCGAACACGGACGCCGTGACCTCGGTGATCTCCTCGCCGGCGTCGGCGGCGCCGGCGGCGTCCTCGCCGGCCTCGCCCTCGGCGACGGGATCGGCGTCGTCGGCGGCCCGTCCCGGCCCGGACCGGCCGGCGGCCCCGGCCCCGTCGGCCGGCTTCGCCCCGTCGGCCGGCTCCGCACCGCCCGCCGGCTCGGCCGCGACCGTGGCCAGCTGCTCGGCGGTCCGGTCCAGCAGCCGCCGTACGGCGGTGGCGGTGGCCTCGGGGGTGAACGCGGCCGCGCGCCCGTCGGCGGTGCCCTCGACGCTGAACTCCACCCGGGTCCCGCCGTCCACCCGGGCCAGCCGCAGCTCCAGCCCGAACGCGACGGTGCCGTGGCCCCGGACCTCGGTGCCCTCGCCGTCGGCGGTGAAGCGCCCGGGGGTCCGCTCGGTGACGACCAGGGCGCCGCGGTAGGTCACGGTGTGCCCGCCGACCCTGACCTTGAGGCGGCCCGAGAGCGGCCCCGACGCGGCGTCGGCGTCCTGCTGGAGTCCCGGTACGCACCGGGCGACCCGGGCGGGGTCACGCAGTACGGCGCGGAGGTCGTCGGGCGGTACCGGAACGAACACCTGATGCTCCATGCGGCCGAGCCTACCGACGAGACCCGCGCCGGGTCACGAATACCGCGGGTGCGGCAGCGTCGACGGCGGCAGTCCGGGCACCCGGGTCCGCTCCGTGTCGCGCGCGGCGTCCTGGAGGGAGCGCGTCGACAGCGAGCGCAGCCCCGGCGTGTCGCGGTCGACGCGCAGCGCGGGCACCTCCTCGCGGGCGGCGAGGACGAAGCCCCAGTCCTGCGGCGGTGCGGCCCCCAGGATCCGCGGGGTGCGGTCGGGTCCGGCGGCGAAGCCGGAGAGCCGCCCGCCCGCGCTGTAGGGGGCGGTCTGCAGGCCGGCCGCGCGCAGGGTGGACTCGACGGTCCAGTACGAGCGCGGCCGCGCGGCCATCGGCCCGGCGTGCACGGCGAGGCGCCCGCCGGGGCGCAGGGCCCGCGCGGCCAGCCCGTAGAACTCCTGCGAGTACAGCTTCGTGCTGGGCGTGATGCCCGGGTCGGGGAGGTCGGAGACGATGACGTCGAACCGGTCCCGGGCGCCCGGCTGCCGCAGCCAGCCGAAGGCGTCCTGGTGCACGACGCCGAGGCGCGGGTCCGCGTACACCCCGGCGTTGAGCGCGGAGAGCATCGGATCGGTGCGGGCGAGGCCGACCACGCCCGGGTCGAGCTCGACGACGGTGACGGAGTCGACGTCGCGGTAGCGGAGCACCTCGCGGGCGGCCAGCCCGTCGCCGCCGCCGAGCACCAGGACCCGGCCGTGCGGGCCGGTCATCGCGGGGTGGACGAGCGCCTCGTGGTAGCGGTACTCGTCGTACCCGCTGACGCGCAGCCGCCCGTCGAGGTACAGGTCGAGGGAGCGCGGCGAGCCGGTCGGCGGCCCGGTCAGCACGAGTTCCTGCACCCCGGTCTGGACGGCGACGCGGACCTCCGCGCCGTACACGGCCCGCCGGGCGACCCGCTCGAAGTCGTCGGCGAGGACGGTCGCGCAGCCGAGGACGGCCAGGACGGTCGCGTTCACGGCGATCAGGATCCAGCGGGAGCGCCGGCTCAGGTCCCGGCGGAACAGCCACAGCACGAGCCCGCCGCCCGCGACCACGTTCACGGTGCCGGTGAGCAGGGCGCCGGTGAGCTGGCCGAACAGCGGCAGCAGCAGGAACGGGAAGGCGAGGCCGCCGACCAGGGCGCCGACGTAGTCGGCGGCGAAGAGGTCGGCGACGGCGCCGCCCGCGTCCTGTCTGCGGATGCGCTGGATCAGGACCATCAGCAGCGGGATCTCCGCGCCGATGAGCACGCCGATGGCGAAGGAGAAGGCGACGAGGGCGGGCCGGGACTCGCCCAGCCAGGCGAAGCTCGCGTACAGCGCCATGGCCGAGAGCCCGCCGAGGAGCGCGAGCGCGGCCTCGATGGCTCCGAAGCCGAACGCGGGCCGGTGGCGGAACCGCTTGGCGAGCAGGGAACCGACGCCCATCGCGAAGACCATGACGGACAGCACGACGGACGCCTGGGTGACGGAGTCGCCGATGAGGTAGGTCCCGAGGGCGAGCAGCTCCAGTTCGTACACGAGCCCGCAGGCGGCGCAGACGAACACGGTGGCCAGGACGAGGAGTCGGCCGGTCCGGGGCCCCACGGGCAGGGCTGCCTGGACGGTCGCCGCGCCCCGCGGCTCCGGGGCCGGGAGCACCCGGCGCGGGACGGAACGGTCGATCATGAAGCGAACCGTACGTTACGGCCCACCCACACCCTGTCACCCACATGGGTGTAAGTGGCGTACCGATTCGGCCAGTTGGCGTAACCGCGCCGCCCCGTCCGCGCCCCGCGAGCGCCGCCCCGCGCCGGACGGCGGAAGCCCGCTGCGAGCCCGCGCCGGACCGCGGCGCTACCGCAGGACCGGGCTCTCCGCCGCGGCCGCGGCCGCGGCGGCCGCACCCATCCGTACGCCGACCCGGGTCCGGGTCGCCACGAGTTGACCCTCCTGGGGGTACGCGTGCCAGGTCCGCCACCGCACCTGCCCCTCGTGGCGCTGCGCGAGCAGGGCCGTGAAGGCGTGCGGACTGCCCGGAAAGGTGCCCGCTAGCCCGTTCGGGTGGTCGGCGACCAGCGCGAGCAGCTCCTGCGCCCGCCCCTCGAAGGAGCCCCGGGACAGGGTCTCGACGCGTGCGGCGAACTCGTACTCCCAGTCGCCCACCCGCTTGGCCACGCCGAGCGGCAGCGGCGTACTGCTGCCCGGCATGCAGGCGACCGTCTCCGAGCAGAGCACCTCGCCCTCCTCCAGAAGCACCTGATGGGAGGCCCCCAGCAGGCGCAACTCAACCTTTGCGCCATCCAGTTCGAGATTCAGTACGGCCAGGGCGGGCAGCCGGTCCCGCCCCAGGGCCCAGGCGAGGTCGGAGGCACGCGTGTCGGTGTATGAGGTCTGGAGGGTCGTGAGCATGAGTCGGCTCCGCAAACGCGCGAGGGAGAGGGGCCGGGGCCCGCCAGCGGTAGTCAACGGGTGGGGGGACACCGGCACGGGTCCAGAGGAAGTCCAGGGAGGTCCGAGGACTGGTCTACTCAACCGAGGGAATCATGAAAGGCACGGCACTCACAGCGGTTTTACCCAACTTGACGGGGTTTACATCCCCCCGGGGGCTACACAGTTCACGTGTTCAACGAGTTGCGTCCCGCGCGTCGCCGTGCAGGGCGAAAGGAAGGGCGCCCGAGGGGTTCCCGGCCCCCCGCGCGCCCTCGCCCGCGCGGCCTCCGCCGCCCCGTCTCAGCTGGAACCGCAGCCCCCGCCGCCGCAGGAGGACGACGATCCTCCGCAGGACGACGAGGACCCGCACGAGGACGACGAGGACCCGCACGAGGACGATCCGCTCGAACACGAGTGTGACGAGCCGCTCCCGCCCGCCCACCAGCTGCTGCTGCTCCCGCCGCCGCTCCCGCTGCCGGAGCCCCCGGCGGCGGCGGACGTGACGGCGCGCTTGACGGCCCGGATCGCCAGGGTCACGGTGACGGCGACGACGATGACGATGACGACAAGAAGGATGATTCCGAAGACGAACATGGTGCCCGCCCCTCTCTCACGCCCCGGTCTTCCCGGGGGAACGGGATCCCCGCGTCCCGCGTGACAGGGGGATTCCCACCGGCCCCACGGCCCAAAGCGCACTTGAGCAAGTCCAGAGGTTGCCCGCAGGATGGCGCCCATGACCGCACCCGTGAGCAGCAACCGCCCCTTCCTGAACCGCCGCCTGGCGGCCTTCGGGACCACGATCTTCGCGGAGATGTCGGCGCTCGCCGCCCGCACCGGGTCGATCAACCTCGGCCAGGGCTTCCCCGACACCGACGGCCCCGCGCAGATCGCCGAGGCGGCCTCCCGCGCGGTCCTCACCGGCCTCGGCAACCAGTACCCGCCCGGCCCCGGCGTCCCCGAGCTGCGCACCGCGATCGCCGCCCACCAACAGCGCTTCTACGGGCTCGACTACGACCCCGACAGCGAGGTCCTGGTCACGGCGGGCGCCACCGAGGCCATCGCCGCCACCCTCCTGGCCCTCCTCGAACCGGGCGACGAGGTCATCGCCCTGGAACCGTTCTACGACTCGTACGCCGCCTGCATCGCCATGGCCGGCGCGGTACGCGTCCCCGTCACCCTGCGCCCCCACGCGGGAGCCTTCACACTGGACCTGGACGAGCTGCGCGCGGCCGTGACCCCGCGCACCCGCCTGATCCTGCTCAACACCCCGCACAATCCGACGGGCACGGTGCTCACCCCCGCCGAACTGGCGGCGGTCGCCGAACTGGCCGTCGAGCGCGACCTCCTGGTCGTCACCGACGAGGTGTACGAGCACCTGGTCTTCGAGGGCGCCCACGTCCCGCTGGCGGGCCTGCCCGGCATGCGCGGGCGCACCGTCTCCATCTCCTCCGCCGGCAAGACGTTCTCGTTCACCGGCTGGAAGGTCGGCTGGGTCACCGCCGCGCCGGAACTCGTCGCGGCGGTCCGCTCCGCGAAGCAGTTCCTCACGTACGTCGCGTCGGGCCCCTTCCAGTACGCCATCGCCGAGGCCCTCGCCCTGCCGGACGCCTACTACGACGGGTTCCGCGCCGACCTGGCCGCCAAGCGGGACATCCTCTCCGACGGCCTGGCCGCCGCCGGGTTCGAGGTCTTCCGTCCGCAAGGCACGTACTTCGTCACCACCGACATCACCCCGCTCGGCGAGAAGGACGGCCTGGCCTTCTGCCGCGCCCTCCCCGAGCGCTGCGGGGTCGTCGCCATCCCCAACCAGGTCTTCTACGACGACCGGCAGGCCGGCCGCACCCAGGTCCGCTGGGCCTTCTGCAAGAAGACCGAGGTGCTCCGGGAGGCCGCGGAGCGCCTGCGCCGCCTCTGAGCCGCCCCCGCGCTCCCGCACCGTCGCGCCGCCCGCCGGGAGGCCCGTCTCCGCGGGTGGTTGCGGGGTGAGCGGGGCCGGTGTGAAGCTGACGGCCTTGGTGGTGCCCGTAGCCCTCGTCATCGGATGAGCGCACGCACGACGAGCCGGAAAGTCGGGACACATGGCAACGGGCCGAGCCGCGGTGTCCGCGTCCGCGCTGGAGATCCGCGCGCTGCGCGCCGTCCGGGCCGCCGCGCCGGCGTCCGTGCTCGCGCTCGGGGTGTTCGCCGCCGTCCGCGGGGCCGGCGTGCTCGCGGTCGCCCTCGGCTCCTGGTGGGCCGGGCGCGATCCCTTGGCGGTGCTCGGCAGGTCCTGGGACTCCGGCTGGTACCTCGCGATAGCCGCCCGCGGCTACGGCCGCACCCTGATGTGGCCCGACGCCGTCACCGGCACCGGGGCCGTCCAGAGCGACACCGCCTTCTTCCCGCTCTACCCGGCGCTGATCCGGCTCGTCTCGGCCGTCCTGCCCGGCGGGCCCGCGCCCGCCGCGCTCCTCGTCGCGTGGGTCGCCGCCGCCGCGGCCGCCGTCGGGGTCTACCGGGTCGGGGAGCGGCTCCTCGGCGCCCGCGCCGGGCTGCTCCTCGTGGGGCTGTGGGCGGCCCTCCCGCACGCCGTGGTGCTGACCCTCGCCTATACCGAGGCCCTGCTCGCCGCGTTCGCCGCATGGGCCCTGTACGCCCTCCTGCGCGACCGCTGGCTGTGGGCCGCGGGTCTCGCCGCGCTGGCCGGGCTGACCCGGCCCACGGGCCTGGCCGTCGCGGCCGCCGTGTGCGCCGCCGCGCTGTACGCGGTCGCCGTACGCGGGTCCCGCGCGCCCGCGGTGTGGGCGGCCGCGCTGCTGGCGCCCGCGGGCTGGGCGGCGTACGTCCTCGCCGTCGGGGCCCGCAGGGGCGACCCCCTCGGCGGCTACTTCGCGGTGCAGCGGCACTGGGGCTCGCGCTTCGACTTCGGCGCCGGGGCGCTGCGGTCCGCGGAGCGGGTGCTGACCGGCGGGCACGTGCCGCTCGCCACCACCGTGACCGTGGTACTGCTGGCCGCGGCGGGCCTGCTGGCGGTGCTCCTGCTGCTGGACCGCACGCCGCTGCCGCTGCTCGCGTACACCGGGGTGCTGCTGCTGATGGCCTTCGGCGGGGCGGGCTTCTTCGAGTCGAAGCCCCGCTTCCTGCTCCCGGCGTTCCCCCTGCTGCTGCCGGTGGCCGCCGCGATGGCGAGAGCCCGGCCGCGCACCTCGGTCGTGGTGACCGCGGGGCTGGCCG
This sequence comes from Streptomyces sp. NPDC048461, assembly GCF_055587105.1. NCBI lineage: Bacteria > Bacillati > Actinomycetota > Actinomycetes > Kitasatosporales > Streptomycetaceae > Streptomyces > Streptomyces sp. NPDC048461. The sequence goes on from NZ_JBVJGW010000009.1 coordinate 264,975, forward strand.
GGCTCTCCTGCGGCTACGGGCTCTACCTGCTGCTCGTGGCGCGCGTACCGCTGTGACGGGCGACGGCTAGTTGCCGGCGTCGCCGTTCTTGTCCTCGTCGCCCTCGGCGGAGTCGACGTCCTTCTCCAGGCCGAGCTGCTCGACGAGCCACTTGTCGAACTCGATGGACGCGCGGACCCAGCTGACCGTGGAGGACACGAAGTGCTCCAGGTTCACGCCGGTGCCGATCAGCATCTGCGCCTCACCGATCAGACGGACGGAGCCGTCGTCGTGGGTGTGGCTGTAGACCTTCGGCCACAGGGTGCGGCGGTTCCAGTCGTCGATCGACTCGAGCAGCTGCGGCTTCTCCTCGATCTTGTGCGGGCGGTCGTAGAAGGTCCGCACCGAGAAGACCTGCTGCTCGTCCTCGCCGCGGAACATGAAGTACGTGCGGAACTCCTCCCACGGCGCCGCGAGGTCGCCCTCGTCGTCGACGACGTACTTGAGCTCCATCTGTTCCAGCAGCTGCTTGACGAGATCCTGGTCGGGGACGACGGGGCCCGCCGGTCCTGTGGCCTGCGGATCGGGCTGCTGCCCTCCGAAGTTCGGAATCGAGGCCGGGTCGATGCTCACCGTGATTTTCCCTTCGTGCGGATACCTGCATCCTCCCCCATCGCGCCCACTCCGTGTCCACCCCCGGGCGCCCGATCCGCTCCGGGCGGACACGGGAACCCCCGGGGGCGGGAGCGGGCCTCAGAGCACCTTGCCCACCAGCAGGCCCTCGCCGGCCACGTCGACCCGTACGGTGTCGCCGTCGCGGACCTCGCCGGAGAGGATCTCCTTCGCGAGGCGGTCGCCGATCGCCGTCTGGATCAGGCGGCGCAGCGGCCGGGCTCCGTACGCCGGGTCGTTGCCCTTGTCGGCCAGCCAGGCCAGGGCCTCGGGGGTGACGTCGAGGGTCAGGCGCCGGTCGGCGAGCCGCTTGGCCAGGCGGCCGATCTGGAGCCGGGCGATGTGCGCCAGCTCGTCGCCGCTGAGCGCGGAGAAGACCACGAGGTCGTCGAGGCGGTTGAGGAACTCCGGCTTGAAGGAGCTCCGCACCACGGTCAGGACCTGTTCCTTCTTCTGCTCCACCGGGGTGGCCGGGTCCATCAGGAACTGGCTGCCCAGGTTGGAGGTCAGGATCAGGATGGTGTTGCGGAAGTCCACGGTCCGGCCCTGGCCGTCCGTGAGGCGGCCGTCGTCGAGGACCTGGAGCAGGACGTCGAAGACCTCCGGGTGGGCCTTCTCGACCTCGTCGAGCAGCACCACGCTGTACGGGCGGCGGCGGACGGCCTCGGTGAGCTGGCCGCCCTCCTCGTAGCCGACGTAGCCGGGCGGGGCGCCGACGAGGCGGGCCACGCTGTGCTTCTCGCCGTACTCCGACATGTCGATGCGGATCATGGCCCGCTCGTCGTCGAAGAGGAAGTCCGCGAGCGCCTTGGCCAGCTCCGTCTTGCCCACGCCGGTCGGGCCCAGGAAGAGGAACGAGCCGGTCGGACGGTCGGGGTCGGCGATCCCGGCCCGGGTGCGGCGCACGGCGTCCGAGACGGCCCGCACGGCCTCGCCCTGGCCGATCAGGCGGCGGCCCAGCTCGTCCTCCATGCGGAGCAGCTTCTGCGTCTCGCCCTCCAGCAGGCGGCCGGCCGGGATGCCGGTCCAGGCGCCGACCACGTCGGCGATGTCGTCGGGCCCCACCTCGTCCTTGACCATGCTGTCCTTGGCGGTGCCGGTCTTGGACGCCTCGGCCTCCTCCTCGGTGGCCTCGGCCAGCTCGCGCTCCAGGCCGGGGATCTCGCCGTAGAGCAGCTGGGAGGCGGAGTCGAAGTCGCCGTCGCGCTGGGCGCGCTCGGCCTGGCCGCGCAGGTCGTCCAGGCGTTCCTTGAGCTCGCCGACCCGGTTGAGGGACTGCTTCTCCTTCTCCCAGCGGGCGGTCAGGCCGCGCAGGTCCTCCTCCTTGTCCGCCAGGTCCTTGCGGAGCCGCTCCAGGCGCTCGCGGGAGGCGGGGTCGGATTCGTTCTTGAGGGCCAGCTCCTCCATCCGCAGGCGGTCCACGGAGCGCTGGAGCTCGTCGATCTCCAGCGGCGAGGAGTCGATCTCCATGCGCAGCCGGGACGCCGCCTCGTCGACGAGGTCGATGGCCTTGTCGGGCAGGAAGCGGGAGGTGATGTACCGGTCGGACAGGGTGGCGGCCGCGACCAGGGCGCTGTCGTTGATGACGACCTTGTGGTGGGCCTCGTAGCGGCCCTTGAGCCCGCGCAGGATGGCGATCGTGTCCTCGACGGACGGCTCGGCGACCAGCACCTGCTGGAAGCGCCGCTCCAGCGCCGGGTCCTTCTCGATCCGCTCGCGGTACTCGTCGAGGGTGGTCGCGCCGACCATGCGCAGCTCGCCGCGGGCCAGCATGGGCTTGAGCATGTTGCCCGCGTCCATGGCGGAGTCCCCGCCGGCGCCCGCGCCGACGACGGTGTGCAGCTCGTCGATGAAGGTGATGATCTGGCCGTCGCTCGACTTGATCTCGGCGAGGACGGTCTTGAGCCGCTCCTCGAACTCGCCGCGGTACTTGGCGCCCGCGACCATCGCGCCGAGGTCCAGGGAGACCAGCCGCTTGTTCTTCAGCGACTCGGGGACGTCGCCCTTGACGATGCGCTGGGCCAGTCCTTCGACGACGGCCGTCTTGCCGACGCCGGGCTCGCCGATGAGCACCGGGTTGTTCTTCGTACGGCGCGAGAGCACCTGGACGACGCGCCGGATCTCCTGGTCCCGGCCGATGACCGGGTCGAGCTTGCCCTCGCGGGCGGCCGCCGTGAAGTCGGTGCCGAACTTCTCCAGGGCCTTGTACTGGCCCTCGGGATCGGGGGTGGTCACCCGCCGTCCTCCTCGTGCGTTCTGGAAGGCGGCCAGCAGCTTCTTCGCGCTCGCGCCCTGGCTGGAAAGTGCCTCACCGGCGGCGCCGCCCTTGGCGGCCGTGCCGATGAGGAGGTGTTCGGTGGAGAGGTACTCGTCGCCGAGCTTGCCGGCCTGCGCGTCGGCCTCCGCCAGTACGGCGAGCAGCTCGCGGGTGGGCTGCGGCGGCGCGACCGTGGAGCCGGTGACGCTGGGCAGGGCGGCGAGCAGCCGTTCGGCCGCGGTCCGTACGGCCACCAGGTCGGCGTCGGTGGCCACGAGCAGGTCGACGACGTTCTCGTTGTCCTCGCCGGCGAGCAGGGCCAGCAGCAGGTGCGCGGGGGTCAGGTCGGCGTGGCCGTCCTTGACGGCCCGGCCGGTGGCCGCGTTCAGCGCGTCACGGCTCTTGTTGGTCAGCTCGGCTTCCACTGCGTCCTCTCCTCTCCCCCAAGGGGTAACCCACTCACTCTGACAGAGTCAGCGTATGCAAAGTTGAGTCTATTCCACTCAAGGTGGAGAACGGTACTCGTTCGGGCACTCCACGGCCCCGGCCCGCGGGGACGTACCCTTCGGCCCATGTCCCACGACGTACTCAACCCGACGCCCGAGTACCTCGCCTTCTGGCGGGAACGGCACGTCTGCACGCTCACCACCCACCGCCCCGACGGATCCCCCCACGTGGTGCCGGTGGGCGTGACGTACGACCCGGAGGCCGGCCTGGCCCGGGTGATCAGCAACCGGCACAGCAGGAAGGTTCGCAACATCCTGGTGGCCACCGCCGCGGAGCCGGGCGGGACGAGGGTGGCGGTCTGCCAGATGGAGGGGCGCCGCTGGGCGACCCTGGAAGGACGCGCGCTGGTCCGTACGGACGAGGAGTCGGTCGCCGACGCGGTGGCGCGCTACGCGGTGCGCTACGGGCGGGTCCCCTCGCCCAATCCGGACCGCGTGGTCATCGAGATCGCCCTGGACCGGGCCATGGGGCGGGCCTGAGCCGCACAACTTTCAACTTGTCCGGTCGGGCACTGGACGCGGACATCACAACGGCGCCATCGTGGTCAGGTCCACGATGGCGCCGTTGTGTGGGGGTAGCGCCTGAGCGATCTGCAACGACGGGGGAATCGCTTCAGGCACTGCGGGGGGTGGCAGTGGTGATGTCGGGTTCGAAGAGCTGGTGATCGCGCTGATCAAGATTGACGAAGACCATTCCGTAGCGCACCTCGCAGCGGACCGGCTGCGGCGCGCCCCTCGGGCGGCGCAGGCAACGGTAGGCACGTACGTCCTCGTCCTCCTCGCGCACGACGACGATCGGCTGTCCGAACAGGGTGACCATCAGCGAGTCCCCGGAGTACGGGATCGCGGTGGCAAGGTCGATGAACTGCCATCCGGAACGGTAGGCAGAGGCCATTTCGCGGCGGAACCCGCGGTCGTCGGGGGTCATGCGTCCGACGTCTTCCCACCCACACCCCAGCCGCTGTCGGACTGCGCGCCGGTCGGCGCGATGCCCCAGCCGCTGTCGTCCTTGGGCGACGACGGTCCCCAACCGCTGTCGGCCCGGACGCTTCCCCAGCCGCTGTCGCTCTTGCCGGGTGTTCCCCAGCCGCTGTCATCACTGGTGACACCGGCCCCCCAGCCGCTGTCGGCGGGCGCGCTGCCCCAGCCGCTGTCCGCGAGCGAGATTCCACCGACAGCAGCAGCCGTAGAGAGAGCAATGGCAGCCACCGAGCGAAGCAATTTCTTGTACATGGTCGACGTTGTCCTCACTTGATGGATTCCTCTCCCCCGCATCTCAGACGATGACTGATCGAGCCACGCCATTGCCACCGTGGCGATGCATCATGTTCCTGTACATGCAGGACCCTGGGGGTGGGAGATTTGCCGATTATGCGCATGAACCAGACACATCCCCATGCGGTGACGGACCTGTGCGACGTGGGGGCGGAGCTGTACGCGAGCGCGCTCAGCTCCGGCCGGATCGCCCGCGAGGAGGTCGAGCAGGTGCCCTGCCTGCTGGAATTCGCGCTGCTGCACCCTGACCCGGACGACGACAACTGGCTCCGCCCGGTTCCACCCTCGGTCGCATTGGCGCAACGTCTCCACCCGCTGGAACGGGAGATCCTGCACCGCAGGCGCTCCTCCATCGAGCTCGCCGAAGCGTTTGAGCCATTCATGGCCATCAGCGCGCTCACGCCGGCGCCGACGCACGCGATCACCGTGCTGGAGGGATTCAACAGGATCAACGCGGCGCTCAACGTCGCCACCGCCGAGTGCCAGGCGGAGATGCTCACCATCCAGCCGGGCGGCGGGCGTTCCGAGAACATACTCAACCAGGCGATCGAGCGCGACCAGCCGCTGATCCGGCGCGGCGTGAGCATGCGCACCCTGTACCAGCACACCGTCCGGCACAGCCGGGGCACCATGGCCTACGTCGACCGGATGGCCAGCGGCAAGGTCGAGATCCGGACACTCGAAGAGCTGGTCGAGCGGTTGATCATCTGCGACGAATCGGTCGCTTTCATACCGGCCAGCGACGACCAGCAGATCGCCCTGGAGCTACGCCACCCGGCCCTCGTGCGCTACCTGGTCCGCGTCTTCGAACAGCTGTGGCGGCGGGCCACCCCCCTCAACGAGCAGATCCCGTACGACCCGACGCCCTCGGGGATCTCCGGCGTGCAGCGCTCCATCGCCCAGCTCCTCGTCGAGGGGCACGTGGACGAGGCCATCGCCCGCCGCCTCGGCATGAACGTCCGCACCTGCCGCGCGCACATCGCCAAACTGGCCACCGCCCTGGGCAGCGGCAGCCGCGCGCAGCTGGGCTACCTGATCGCCCAGTCGGGCATCCTCGGCCGCGTCTCGGGCCCCGCCGGCCGGCCCCCGCTGTGACGGGCCGGGAAGGGCCGCCGCGGCCCTTCCCGCACGCGCGAAGGCCCCGACCGGAACGTTCCGGTCGGGGCCTTCGCGTACGGCGTGCGTCAGTCCAGCGGACGCTTCGGCGTCGGACGCCACACCACCAGGGCGCTGCCCGGCTGCGGAGCCTGGTACGGGACCAGGTCGCGCCGGTACGAGGCGTGCACCTGGGCCTCGCGGGCCTGCAGCGCGGCCGCCGCGCCGTCCACCGCGGCGGCGAGCTCGGCCACGCGCTGCTGGAGCGCGGTGACCTGGTTCTCCAGCTCGATGATCCGCTTGATGCCGGCCAGGTTGATGCCCTCGTCCTGGGACAGCGCCTGCACCGTGCGGAGCAGTTCGATGTCCCGGGCCGAATAGCGCCGGCCGCGGCCCGCCGTGCGGTCCGGGGAGACCAGGCCGAGCCGGTCGTACTGCCGCAGGGTCTGCGGATGCAGACCCGAGAGCTGGGCGGCCACCGAGATCACGTAGACCGGGGTCTCGTCGGTCAGTTGATAGGGATTCCTGCGGCGGCCGTCCATGTCATGCTCCCTTCGCGGACTCGAACAGCGCGGAGCGCGGGTCCTCCGACCCGGTCGCCTCGCGGTACTTCTCCAGCGCCTCGCGCGCCTCGTCCGACAGCTCCGCGGGGACGGCCACCTCGACCGTCACCAGCAGGTCGCCGCGGGTGCCGTCCTTGCGGACCGCCCCCTTGCCGCGCGCCCGCATGGTGCGGCCGCCCGGCGTGCCCGGCGGCAGCTTCAGCGTCACCGAGGGGCCGTTCAGGGTCGGGACCTTGATGTCGGCGCCCAGGGCCGCCTCGGCGAAGGTCACCGGGACGGTCACCGTCAGGTTGTCGTCCTTGCGGCCGAACACCGGGTGCGCGTCGACGTGCACGACGACGTAGAGGTCGCCGCCGGGACCGCCGCGCTCGCCCGGCGCGCCCTTGCCCCGCAGCCGGATCCGCTGGCCGTCGGAGACGCCCGCCGGGATCCGCACCTGCATGGTGCGGGAGCTGCGGGCGCGCCCGCTGCCCTTGCAGATGTCGCAGGCGTGTTCCGCGATCAGGCCGCGGCCCTTGCAGTCCGCGCAGGGGTCGGTCAGGGAGAAACCGCCGCCGCTGCCCCGCGAGACCTGGCCGGTGCCGACGCAGGTCGGGCACACCCTGGGGGTGCCGTTCTTGTCGCCGGTGCCCGAACAGGCCTTGCAGGGGGCCTGCGAGGACATCCGGAGCGGGACCGTGGCCCCGTCCACCGCCTCCGTGAAGGAGAGGGTGACCTCCGACTCGATGTCCTGGCCCCGGCGCGGCTGGGTACGGGTGCCCGTACCGGCGCCGGCGCCGGCTCCGCCGCGGTTGAACAGGCCGCCGAACACGTCGCCCAGACCGCCGCCGAAGCCGCCGCCCGGGCCGCCCTGCTGCGGCTGCTGACCGCCGAAGAGGTCGCCGAGGTCGAAGTTGAACGAGCCGCCGCCCCCGCCCGGACCGGGACGGAAGCCCCCGTTGCCGAACAGGGAACGGGCCTCGTCGTACTCCTTGCGCTTCTTCGGGTCGCCGAGGATGTCGTTCGCCTCGGAGATCTCCTTGAAGCGCTCCTCGGCCGAGGCGTCGCCCTTGTTGGCGTCCGGGTGGAACTCGCGGGCGAGCTTCCGGTACGCCTTCTTGATCTCGGCCTCGGTGGCGTCCTTCGGGACACCGAGGACCTTGTAGTAGTCCTTCTCGACGAAGTCCTTCGTGTTCATCCCCGGTGTCCCTCCTCTCGTGCCTCTACGTGTGGTGCATCAGCCCTTGTCGGGGGCATCCGCGTCCTTGTCCGACGGCGCTTCGCCCTCCGCGTCCGCGGAGTCGGAGCCCGCGGACTTCGGGGTCGCGCCCGGCTGGGGCTCGGCCACCGCGACCCGTGCGGGACGGATCGTACGCTCGCCGATCCGGTAGCCCGGCTGCAGGATCGCCACGCAGGTCGTCTCGGTGACGTCCGGCGCGTACGAGTGCATCAGGGCCTCGTGGATCGTCGGGTCGAAGGGCTCGCCCTCCTTGCCGAACTGCTGGAGGCCCATCTTGGCGGCGACGGTCTCCAGCGATTCGGCCACCGACTTGAAGCCGCCGACCAGCTCGCCATGCTCCCGCGCCCGGCCGACGTCGTCCAGGGTCGGGAGCAGTTCGCTCAGGAGGGACGCGACCGCGACCTCCTTGACGGTGATCCGGTCCCGGTCCACCCGGCGACGGTAGTTCTGGTACTCGGCCTGGAGCCGCTGGAGGTCCGCGGTGCGCTCGGAGAGCGCCGTACGGGCCTGGTCCAGCTGCGCCAGCAGCGCGGTTTCCTGGCCGGCGGCCTGTGCGTCGTCCCCGGCCGGAGCCGGGGCCGCCTCCTCCTCCTTGGCGGAGTCGGCGGCCTCCGGCTCGTCGGGCGTGCCGTCGACGGGGACTTCGGGCTTCTCGTCGAACCCCGGGGTCTCCTCCGACATCAGGCAGCACCACCCTTCGGCTTCTCGTCGTCGACGATCTCGGCGTCGACGACGTCGTCGTCGGCCTTGGCCTGGCCCGCGTCACCGGCGGCGCCGGCCGCGCCCTGGGCGCCCTGCGCGTCGGCGTAGATCGCCTGGCCCAGCTTCTGGCTGACCGCGGCGAGCTTCTCCGTCGCGGTGCGGATCTCGGCCGTGTCCTCGCCCTTGAGGGTCTCCTTGAGCTCGGAGACGGCCGTCTCGACCTCGGTCTTGACGTCGGCCGGGACCTTGTCCTCGTTGTCCTTGACGAACTTCTCCGTCTGGTAGACGAGCTGCTCGCCCTGGTTGCGGGACTCGGCGGCCTCCTTGCGGCGCAGGTCCTCGTCCGCGTACTGCTCCGCCTCCTGGCGCATGCGGTCGACCTCGTCCTTGCCGAGCGAAGAGCCGCCGGTGACGGTCATCTTCTGCTCCTTGCCCGTGCCGAGGTCCTTGGCCGTGACGTGCATGATGCCGTTCGCGTCGATGTCGAAGGAGACCTCGATCTGCGGGACGCCACGCGGGGCCGGCGGCAGGCCGGTCAGCTCGAACATGCCGAGCTTCTTGTTGTACGCCGCGATCTCGCGCTCGCCCTGGTAGACCTGGATCTGCACGGACGGCTGGTTGTCCTCGGCCGTCGTGAAGATCTCGGACCGCTTGGTCGGGATCGTGGTGTTGCGCTCGATGAGCTTGGTCATGATGCCGCCCTTGGTTTCGATACCGAGGGACAGCGGGGTCACGTCGAGGAGCAGGACGTCCTTGACCTCACCCTTGAGCACGCCCGCCTGGAGGGTCGCGCCGATGGCGACGACCTCGTCCGGGTTGACGCCCTTGTTGGCGTCCTGACCGCCGGTGAGCTCCTTGACGAGCTCGGCGACGGCCGGCATGCGGGTGGAGCCGCCGACCAGGACCACGTGGTCGATCTCGGACAGCTGGATGCCGGCGTCCTTGATGACGTTGTGGAACGGGGTCTTGCAGCGGTCCAGGAGGTCCGAGGTGAGCTGCTGGAACTGGGCGCGCGTGAGCTTCTCGTCCAGGTGCAGCGGGCCCTCGGCGGAGGCCGTGATGTAGGGCAGGTTGATCGAGGTCTCCGTGGAGGAGGACAGCTCGATCTTCGCCTTCTCGGCGGCCTCGCGCAGGCGCTGGAGCGCCATCTTGTCCTTGGACAGGTCGACGCCGTGGCCGTTCTGGAACTGCTTCACGAGGTAGTCGACGACGCGCTGGTCCCAGTCGTCGCCACCGAGGTGGTTGTCGCCGTTGGTCGCCTTGACCTCGACGACGCCGTCGCCGATCTCGAGGAGCGACACGTCGAAGGTGCCGCCACCGAGGTCGAAGACCAGGATGGTCTGGTCGTCCTTGTCGAGGCCGTAGGCCAGGGCGGCGGCCGTCGGCTCGTTGACGATGCGCAGGACGTTCAGGCCCGCGATCTCGCCGGCTTCCTTCGTCGCCTGACGCTCGGAGTCGTTGAAGTAGGCCGGGACGGTGATGACCGCGTCCGTGACCTTCTCGCCCAGGTAGGCCTCGGCGTCCCGCTTCAGCTTCTGCAGGATGAAGGCGCTCATCTGCTGCGGGTTGAAGTCCTTGCCATCCAGGTTGATCTTCCAGTCAGTGCCCATGTGGCGCTTGACGGAGCGGATGGTCCGGTCCACGTTCGTGACCGCCTGGCGCTTCGCGACCTCGCCGACGAGCACCTCGCCGTTCTTGGCGAAAGCGACGACGGACGGCGTGGTCCTGGCGCCCTCGGCGTTGGTGATGACGGTGGGCTCGCCGCCTTCCAGAACGCTGACGACGGAGTTAGTGGTGCCCAGGTCGATGCCGACCGCACGTGCCATTTCGATTCCTCCAGCTGACTTGAGTGGAACAGACTCAACCATGCATGATCGTCGCGCGTGCGTCAACAGAGCTGAGTCGAGGCGACTCAACCTTTAGGCCTTCCTTACGCGCAACTACCGCCGGACCGGGCGCCACCGGGGCCGCGTGACACGGAACGCCCGGCACCTGCCGAAGGACGCACGGCGCGGACGCGCGGCAGCGACTCCCGGCGCCTGCCCACATGTACGCCCGGAACGCCCCGTACGCCCCGTACGCTCCGTACGCTCCGTACGCCGCGAACGCCCCGCACGCCCCGCACGGTGCGAGCGCTCCCCGCGCCTGCCGAAGCCTGCGCCGCCGGGGCCCGCGGGGGGCCGCCCGGGACGGCGTCCCACCCGAACGGCCCAGCCCGGGCACCCGTCCGGCCCCCGCCCGCCGCGCGGCGCGCCGGGCACGCCGCCGCCGTGCGGGACCGTTCCCGCATGCCTCTGACGCTCGCCGCCCTCCCCCTCCCGCGGCCGGCCCGGCCGCCGGCGAAACGGGTGCTCGACCTCATCGGGGCCGCGATCCTGCTGCCCCTGTGCGCGGTGCCGCTCGCCCTGGCCGCCGCCGTGCTCGCGACCGCGCACGGCCGGCGGGTCCTCGTACGGGAGCCCGCGGCGGGGCTCGCCGGCCGCCCGTTCCTGACGTACCGGCTGCGCACGGCCGGCGCGGGGCGGGCCGGAGCCGCGGTGGAGCGGTGCGCCCTCGACGGGCTCCCGCAGCTGCTCAACGTGTTCCGCGGCGAGATGTCGCTCGTCGGCCCGCGCCCGGAACCCCGTACGGATCAGCCCGAACGGCTTCTCGTACGCCCCGGAATGACCGGATTGTGGCAGGTGAGCGCGCGCTCCGACCTGCCCTGGGAGGAGATGGCCCTGCTCGACCGGCACTATGTGGAGAGCCATTGGCTGGGGATGGATCTCGCGATCCTCGCTCAGACCCCTCGCGCGGCCTACCGACAGAGGTATGCCTGAGCGACACAGATCACCGCACGCTCGCCTACATTGCGGCGCGGGGAATGGGTAACCTCAAGCCTTGACTCAATAAGTTACCGCTTAGTAGTCCCCGCCCGAGGAGCCCTTCCATGCAACTCGCCGCGATCATCGTGTCGCTGGTCCTGACCGTGGTCGGCGTCGCGCTGCTCGCACGAGCCGTGGCGCAGATCTACCGGTTCGTGAAGATCGGCCAGCCCGTACCGGCGGGCAGCCGTACGGACGACCCGAAGGCACGAACGCTCACCCTGGCCCGGGAGTTCCTCGGCCACAGCCGGATGAACCGCTGGGGCATCGTCGGCTTCGCGCACTGGTTCGTCGCGATCGGCTTCCTGACCCTGCCGCCCACGCTGGCGCAGGCGTACGGCCAGCTCTTCCAGGCCGACTGGACGCTGCCGGTCATCGGCGGCTTCCTGCCGTTCGAGATGTACATCGAGTTCATCGGCCTGATGACGGTCGTCGGCATCGTCGTGCTCATCGCGATCCGGCTGCTGAACCTGCCGTCGCGCGCCGGCCGCAAGTCCCGCTTCACCGGCTCGAAGGCCTGGCAGGCGTACTTCGTCGAGTACATCATCCTGACGATCGGCCTCGCGATCCTGGCCCTGCGCGGCCTCGAGGGCGCGATCCACCACGTGGACTCGTACGACCCGGCGTACTTCGTGTCGTACCCGCTGGTGCTGGCCTTCAAGGGGCTCTCGCTCGGCACCCTGCAGAACGCCATCTACTTCACCGCGATGATCAAGATCGGCACGTCGCTGGTCTGGATGATCGTCGTCTCGCTCAACACCAACATGGGTGTCGCCTGGCACCGCTTCCTCGGCTTCCCGAACATCTGGTTCAAGCGGAACGCCGACGGCGCGGTCGCGCTCGGCGAGCTCAAGCCGATGACGAGCGGCGGCAAGGAGATCGACTTCGAGGACCCGGGCGAGGACGACGTGTTCGGCGTCTCCCAGGTCGAGCAGTTCTCCTGGAAGGGCATCCTCGACTTCTCCACCTGCACCGAGTGCGGCCGCTGCCAGTCGCAGTGCCCCGCCTGGAACACCGGCAAGCCGCTGTCCCCGAAGCTCCTGATCATGTCGCTGCGCGACCACGCGCACGCCAAGGCCCCGTACCTGCTCGCGGGCGGCGGCAAGGACATGGAGGGCAACGAGAAGGCCACGGCGGAGCAGCTGAAGGACGTCCCCGCGGCCGCCCTCGCCGAGGCCGAGCGCCCGCTGATCGGGACGGCCGAGGAGAACGGCGTCATCGACCCGGACGTGCTGTGGTCCTGCACGACCTGCGGCGCGTGCGTGGAGCAGTGCCCGGTCGACATCGAGCACATCGACCACATCGTCGACATGCGGCGCTACCAGGTGATGATCGAGAGCGCGTTCCCGTCGGAGGCGGGCACGATGCTCAAGAACCTGGAGAAGAAGGGCAACCCCTGGGGCCTGGCCAAGAAGCAGCGCGTCGAGTGGACGAAGGAGGTCGACTTCGAGGTCCCGATCATCGGGAAGGACGCGGAGGACCTCTCGGAGTTCGACTACCTGTACTGGGTCGGCTGCGCGGGCGCGCTGGAGGACCGGGCCAAGAAGACGACGAAGGCCTTCGCGGAGCTGCTGAACATCGCGGGCGTCAAGTTCGCGATCATGGGCGGCGACGAGAAGTGCACGGGTGACTCGCCGCGCCGCCTGGGCAACGAGCCGCTGTTCCAGCAGCTGGGCCAGGAGAACGTGGCCATGCTGAACATGGCCTTCGGCGAGGACGACGAGGACCCGTCGACGAAGAAGCCGAAGTCGGCGAAGCGGATCGTCTCGACCTGCCCGCACTGCTTCAACACCATCGCGAACGAGTACCCGCAGCTGGGCGGCGAGTACGAGGTCATCCACCACACGCAGCTGCTCCAGCACCTGATCGACGAGGGCCGGCTGACGCCGGTGACGCCGGTCGAGGGTCTGATCACGTACCACGACCCGTGCTACCTGGGCCGGCACAACAAGATCTACACGCCGCCGCGCGAGATCATGTCGTCCGTTCCGGGCCTGCGCCAGCAGGAGATGCACCGCCACAAGGAGCGGGGCTTCTGCTGCGGCGCCGGTGGCGCGCGGATGTGGATGGAGGAGCGGATCGGCAAGCGCATCAACAACGAGCGCGTCGACGAGGCCCTGTCCCTCAACCCGGACATCGTCTCGACCGCGTGCCCGTTCTGCCTGGTGATGCTGACGGACTCGGTCAACGGCAAGAAGAACGACGGCCAGGCCAAGGAGTCCGTGCAGGTCGTGGACGTGGCGCAGCTGCTGCTGGAGTCGGTGAGGACCCCGGAGCCCGAGCCCGAGCCCGATCCTGTGGTCGAGCCCGAGCCGGAGCCGGTGGCGGCCGCGAAGGCGGAGCCCGCCACGAAGCCGGAGCCTGCCGCGAAGGCGGAGGCGCCTGCGGCCGCGGCCGCTGTGACGACGGTCGCCGTCAAGGCGGAGCCGAAGGCAGCGGCGGAGCCCGCTGCGGAGCCGGCCCCGGCGGCCAAGGCCGAGCCGGTGGCCAAGGCCGAGCCGGTCGCCACCGAGGCGGAGCCGAAGGCGGAGCCCACCCCGGCTCCCGCCCCGGCGCCCGCCGAGGCCGAGCCGAAGGCCGAGCCGAAGGCCGAAGCGGCGTCCGCCGCCGAGGCCGCGCCGAAGCCTGAGCCCGAGGCCAAGGCCGCGCCGAAGCCCGAGGCCGAGGCCAAGGCCGAGGAGCCCGGCGCCGAGCCCGAGGCCGAAGGCAAGCCCCAGACGGCGGAGAGCGGCAAGTAACCGCCCGCAGCCGCCCACCGCGACGGCCGGTCCCCCCACCCGGGGGGGGGCCGGCCGTCGCGCATTCCGCGGCACGGCCGGTGCAGCCGTACGACCGGCACGGCCCCACGGCGATTTCGCCCCACACCGGACATCGCGCGGGGGTGGGGACAACCCCCCGGGGATCCCCTAGGGGATGTCACAGGTCAGCCGCAAAGGCCGCGTGTTCCGGCCGCCCGTCCACCGGAACCCGCGGGACCAGGTACGTTCGATCACGTGGCTGGATTCAGGATCGGACGCGGCAGGGACAACAACCGCACCCCGCAACAACCCCCGCAGCAGCAGCCGTACGGTCAGCAGCAACCGCCGCCGCCGTACGGCCAGCAGCCCTACCCCCCGCAGCAGCAGTGGCCCTCACAGGCCCCGGGGGACCAGGGCGAGCCCGAGTACTTCGACCCGTACGGTCAGCACCCGCAGGGGCGCCCCCCGTACGGCCACGGAGCTCCCGGCTCGCCCGGCGTCCCCGCGCCCGGGCCGGCGTACGGGAACGACAACCCGGGGCACACCCGTGCGTTCTCCATCGGCGAGGACCCGTACGGCCAGGGCGCGACCTACCAGGCCGGCTCGGCCGCGGTGCCGTCCGGCCCGCGGCTGCCGTGGAAGGAACTGCTCCGCGGCATCGCGACCCGCCCGGGGCAGACGTTCCTCCAGATGCGCGACTTCGCCGTCTGGGGCCCCGCGCTGACCGTGACCTTCCTCTACGGGATGCTCGCGGTGTTCGGCTTCGACAACGCCCGTGAGGACGCCATCAAGGCGCCCCTCGGCTCGGCCATCCCGATCGTCCTCAGCACCGGCGCCGCCTTCGTGATCTGCGGGCTGATCCTGGGCGCGGTGACGCACACCCTGGCCCGCCAGATGGGCGGGGACGGCTCCTGGCAGCCCACCGTGGGCCTGTCGATGCTGGTGATGTCCATCACGGACGCGCCGCGCCTGCTGTTCGCCGTGTTCCTCGGTGGCGACAACATGGTCGTGCAGGTCCTCGGCTGGGCCACCTGGGTCGCGGCCGGCGCCCTGTTCACCTCGCTGATCAGCAAGTCCCACGACCTGCCGTGGCCGAAGGCGCTGGGCGCGTCCGCGATCCAGCTCATCGCACTGCTGTCGATCATCAAGCTCGGCACGCTGTAACGGCCGACCGGGCCGACCACCCCGCCGAACAAGCCGAAGGGCCCGCCGCGCAGTCACCTGCGCGGCGGGCCCTTCGTCCGTACGAAGCCGTTTCCGGTCCGGATCAGGCGTCGAGGACCTGGCCCTCGCGCTTGACCACGGGCGGCTCGACCGACCAGGGGAAGTTGATCCACTCGTCGGTCTTCTTCCACACGTACTCGCACTTCACGAGCGAGTGGGACTTCTCGTAGACGACCGCGGAGCGCACTTCGGCGACGTGCCCCAGGCAGAAGTCGTGCACCAGCTTGAGCGTCTTCCCGGTGTCGGCGACGTCGTCGGCGATCAGGACCTTCTTGTTCGTGAAGTCGATCGCCTCGGGCACGGGCGCCAGCATGACCGGCATCTCCAGCGTGGTCCCGACGCCGGTGTAGAACTCCACGTTCACGAGGTGGATGTTCTTGCAGTCGAGCGCGTACGCCAGCCCGCCGGCGACGAACACCCCGCCGCGCGCGATGCTCAGGATGATGTCGGGCTCGTAGCCGTCGTCGGCGATGGTCTGCGCCAGCTCGCGGACGGCGCGGCCGAACCCCTCGTAGTTGAGGTTCTCGCGTACTTCGCTCATGCGTCGTGCCTCACCTGGGTGCGGTGGAAGTTCTGGAAGGAGCGCGAGGCGGTGGGCCCGCGCTGCCCCTGGTATCTGGACCCGTACCGGTCGCTGCCGTAGGGGAACTCCGCGGACGAGCTGAGCTGGAACAGGCACAGCTGCCCGATCTTCATGCCCGGCCAGAGCTTGATCGGCAGGGTCGCGAGGTTCGACAGCTCCAGGGTCACGTGACCCGAGAAGCCGGGGTCGATGAACCCCGCGGTCGAGTGCGTCACCAGGCCGAGGCGGCCCAGGCTGGACTTCCCCTCCAGACGGGAGGCGATGTCGTCGGGCAGCGAGATGACCTCGTACGTCGAGGCGAGGACGAACTCGCCCGGATGCAGGATGAACGCCTCGTCGCCCTCGGGCTCGACCAGCCGGGTCAGGTCGGACTGCTCGACGGCGGGGTCGATGTGGGCGTAACGGTGGTTCTCGAAGACCCGGAAGAACCGGTCGAGACGTACATCGATGCTGGAGGGCTGCACCATCGACTCGTCGAACGGGTCGATGCGGACCCGTCCGCTGTCGATCTCGGCCCGGATGTCTTTGTCAGAGAGAAGCACGTCCCGAGGATACGCAGAGCGCGCGGACCTCCCCCAATCGGAGCGGTACCCGCGCGCCCGGCCGTACGTCCCCCACGGCTACCGCTTGCCGGCGCCCCCGCCCACGGGCACGGACTGCCTCAGCCGCGCACACCGCGGACACCGCAGCAGCCGCCCCGGCCCGATCCGGCCGGCACCGAGGTGCTGCAGCGGAAACGAGGCGGTACTGAAAACGTGCCCTTCGGCACAACGGACGACGGTGTGCTCCATCGAGTCCCTTTCCCCAACGAGCTGTACTGCGTACTGCGACGAATCGCCACATTAGGGGATGTTCGCGACCTGCTCCAGCCGCCGCTCCGCCCCCACACGGTACGCCCCAACTCCCGCCCCCACACGCCCCCGTACCCGCGGGGCACGACAACGACCCCGCGGCAAATTCACCGGGGGTCGACGATGGGGTAGAGTGACGAACGAGACGGATCCAGGCAACTGGCCCGTTATGCGGATGTAGTTTAATGGTAGAACATGAGCTTCCCAAGCTTATAGCGCGGGTTCGATTCCCGTCATCCGCTCCATAACGAAGCCCCAGGTCATCGACCTGGGGCTTTTGTGTTGCCTAGACCTCTCTACCCCTCGCGTGCCAGATCCGTGCCAGATGCCTTGGCACGCATGGCCTGCACCCGGGCGTCGATCCCGGCGGCGACTTCCCGCTGCCGCTCCAGGTTGGAGTGCTGGTAGATCATGGCGGCCTTCTCGGAGGACTGGCCGGCCCGCACCATCGTGTCCTTCAGCGTCGCCCCGGACTGCGTCGAGAGCGTGTGCCCGGTGTGACGAAGGTCGTAGAGCGTGAACCCATCAGGCAGTCCCACTTTCTTCCGGGCCTTCTTCCACTTCCGTCCAAAGGTCGTCCGCCGAAAGGGCCCGCCCCGCTCCCCCACGAAGAGCAGCCCGTCCGGCTTTTGCTCCGCGTAGAGATACATGTGGAGCTTGAGATCACCCTTCATGAAGTCCGGCAGGACGATGAACCGCTTGCCTGCCTCGGACTTGGTCTCGCCGGGAGCCCGCTTGCCGGTGTTCAGCTCAGGCTCGGCGGAGCGCACCCAGACTCCGTTGTTGACGAGGTCGACGTCATGCCGCCGCAGGGCCGCCTGCTCCTCGGGCCGGGCGGGACCGTATGCGGCGATGTAGACGAGCAGCCGCCAGCGCCGGCCCAGCTCCCGGGCGAGCGCGTCGACCTGCTCCACGGTGGCGGTCTGCCGCTCAGCGGGCGACTCCTTGCCCGCGCCCTTGATCCGGCAGGGGTTGCGGCGGATCAACTCGTCGTCGGCAGCGGTCTCCATGATCGCCTTGAGGAGTCGGTACGCCTTCGCCACGGTGGTGGCCCCGGTCTCCTTGAGTCGCTCGGCCCGCCAGGTCCGCACCCGGGGCGGGGTGATCTCGTCGAGGTCGTACTCCTCGAAGGCCGGCAGGAGATGCAGCCGCAGGAGCCGCCGGTACAGCTCATCGGTCGTGGCGGCGAGCCCTCGCTCCTCCACCCACTGGAGCGCGTACTCCCGGAAGTTGACGGCACCGGCGTCAGGGTCCCGCCAATCCCCCTTCTTGATCTCGGTCTGCTGCTCCGCGAGCCAGTCGTCCGCGTCCCGCGAGGTAGCGAAGGTCTCGGGCGCCGGGCGCATGACCCCGTCGGGTCCGGGATACCGGGCCTGGAACCGCCCGGACGGCAGCTTCCGAATGGCGCCGAACGTGCGCTTCTTGCCCTTGCGGTTACCCATCAGGCCGCCCTCCGGAAGCGCGAGCGCTGCAACCGGCGAGGATCGACGGTGTTCGCGCTGATGTAGTCCTGCACCGCGCTCTCCGGGATCCGCACGTGCGTGCCGACCTTCACGTACCGGATGCGCCGCTCGGCGACCAGGCGCCGCGGGAACCGCACGGTGGTGCCGAGCAGTTCGGCGACCTGGACGACGCTGAGGAAACGCTCATTCATGCTGCTCTCCTTGCAGGGCTTCGCGGGCGGTCTGACGGTTCAGCTGAATGTCCCGGGCGATGGTGGCGGCGAGTACCGACTCCCCCGGGCTGTGTCCGTGGCCGGCGTACTGCCAGGAGGCGAGGACGAGCACCGTGTCCGGCTCGACATCGTCCAGGCCGCGGGCTTCGCGTTCCTGGGCGACGCGGTAGTCGGCGCGGGTCTGGCGGAGGGCGCCGAGCGTGGTGGAGTACTGGCGCGACTTGGTGGAGAAGTGGCCGCGGAAGCCGAGCATGTGCGACCAAGCGGCGAGGCGGCGGTCCGGGTACAGCAGGTCCAGGTCGAGGCAGGCACCGATCAGGCGCGCGGTGTGGTCGGGGACGTCGAGGAGGACGAGGGCTTCGCGGTTGCCGATGCGGCGGTCGAGGGAGCCGGTGTTCTCTGCCGCCTTCGTCGCGTACTTGGCCACGTACGAGGCGACCGCCTGCTCTGTGATGTCGGAGCCGTCCCCGAAGGCCTTGATGGGGCGTACGTCGAGCTGCGTGCCCCAGCGGAACGTACGGGCGGGCTGGTCGGCGGCGGCAGGGACGGACACCGAGGTGTAGGTGTGGGCGACGGCCGCGCGGATCGAGCGGTCGAGGAGTTCGGTTCTGGCCCAGGAGGGCGGCGGGCTGGTCGGGCCGGCGGGGCCGTCGATGCGGATGACGGCGTGGAAGTGGATGGCGCCGCGTTTCTGGAACTCGGCGACCTTGCCGTAGGAGATCCGGGCTCCCTCCTTCAGCTCGCGTTGGGTCAGTCCCGCGTACGCGGCGATCTCACGGCGCAGGCGGGTCGTGAAGCGCTGCCAGAGCTGTCCGGCGTGGTTGTTGAAGAGGACAGCGGCGGCGTAGTCGTAGGTGGCGGGGTCGAGTGCGGTGCCGAGCTCGGCGGCGTCCTCCTGGTGGTGCTTGCCGCAGCGGCAGGGGCGGCCGACGGGGCGGTTGTGGACCGGGCCGAAAGACGGGGCGGTGAGGGTGGCGAAGACGCGGGGGTGTTCGCGGACGGTGGCGGGGATGTCGCGGCGGTCGTCTCCGGCGAGTCCGGCGCGGATCAGGTGGTAGGTGTCGCCGGAGTACGTCCAGGCGCAGGCGGGGCAGCGAGAGGCGCGTCGGTTTCCGCAGGCGATGCGGAGGCGGGCGCCGGGTTCGTCGGCGGTGGAGTATCGGTGCAGGGTCTCGCCGGTGATCTTGTCCTTGGCGACGGTCCAGCCGGTGATGTGGATGGGGTCGGAGCAGCCGCCGGTCCGGCGGATCTGGTCTTCCCAGCGGGCATAACCGGGAGCCCCGGCCACCCTCAGCATGTCGCCGAGGAGGCCGGGGTCCAGGTCCGCGACGGTCGCGGACTGGGTCACGAGTGTCGCCCCCGCTTCGGGGTGTTGGCGTCGCGGGACGTGGGTCCGGACGCAGGCTGACTGTGGCTCTTCCGCGTGCTGGAGGATCGCCGGGAGTCGTGGACCGAGTGGGCTTCTGTGACGCGCTCCTGGTGGCGGGCCTCGCCGGTGAGGCGGTCGTACACCTGGTCCATGTCGCGGTCGTACGGGTCGTCTCCGTAGGTCCGGCGGGTGAAGATCCCCATTACGCGGTCACCCCCGCGCGCTTGGTGCCGAGGACCGTGCCAGTGCCCTGGCAGGCGAAGCAGTGCGCGGTGATGGTGCGCCGGGCACCGGTGTGGTCGCGGCCGCCAAGGGTGACGGCGACGGCGGGGAAACCGTCGCAGTGCGGGCAGACCTGCCGCGGGGTGTGGTCGTGCTGGTTCATGATGGTGCTTCCTTCCGGATCGTTCGGTTCGGGCAGGAGTACGGCGCCGGGACGGCGGAAACTTGGCGGTTGAGGCCGTCCCGGGGCCGGTCAACGGCTCTTGAACTCCTGGCGCAGGGCTCGGACGAGGAACAGCAGGACGACGGCGCTGACGGACAGGGCGACCGCGGTGACGGCGACGGCCAAGAGCAGCGAGACGGCTACGGAGGCCAGGGCCAGGACTCCGGCGACTCCGCCGGCGGCGAGGGCGAGCGCGGTTCCGGGCGAGTTCTGGACCAGGCCGCCGAGGGCGGTCGGAGCCTTGGCGGGGACCGGGACCGGCGCGGGCACCACGTACTCGGTGGGCGCCGGGGCGGGACGGATGGTCGCCGGGGTGTACGTGTCGGGGCTGGGGTACTTGGGCTTGAACACGGCTGTTCTCCTTCCGGGGCGGGTTACTTGTTGATCGCGGTGTCGATGGCGGGGGCGAGGAAGCTGTCCGCGAGGAGGAATCCGCCGAGGAGGATCACGGCGACGAGCCACCAGGGCGGGCGGATGAGCTTCACTCCGAGGACTCCGACGGCGAGGAGGGCGAACCAGAGCGGTACGTCCATGGCGAGGCCTTTCAGGTCAGCTGATGCGGCAGCGGTGGGAGCGGGCGGCGAGCTGGGCGGCGGTCGAGGAGCTGTAGTCGGAGGACCAGCCGCAGGCGTCGGTGGTGCACACGGCGGAGTCCTTGGTGCGGCCGCGCCGGTCGCGGTAGGTGCCGATCTGAACGGGGCCGATCTTCATCAGCGAGCGGAAGTTGATCCGGGCGGGCATCGGGGCTCCTCAGGCGAGCTGGGCGGCGATGGCCTCAGCCATCGAGGACGGGACGCCGAGCCGGGCGCGCAGGGTCTCGGTGTCGATGGCCGAGCCGGTACGGGTGCGGTGATCGGCGGCGATCTTCTGGGCGTGGGCGACGAGGGCGGGCGGAGCGGTGACCGCGGTTGCGGGTACCGGTGCCGGAGCGGGTAGGGCGGGAGCTGGGGCGGCCTGTACGCCGGGCTCTGTCTCCCGCTCGACCACGGGCCGGGGCTCCGGGGCGGGCTCCGGCTCCGGGTCATTGGGCGGCGTAGGCCGGTGGACCAGGAGGGTGCCGCCGAGGAAGGCGAGCGCGGGCCATCCGGCGACGAGGATCCGGAGCCAGTCCGGGACGTCGCCCAGGTCGAGGAGGCCGGCGGTCGCGACGTTCGCGCCGAGCGAGGCCGCCAGGGCGACGGCGAACCAGGACCAGGCCGAGCGCGAGGGCTCCCCCGCTTCCCGCAGGGTGCGCAGGCGGTGCCAGGAGGCGACGAGGAGCAGGTCCACGCTGATCGGGTAGGCCCAGGCTTTCCAGCCGTGCTGTCCTGCGGCTTCGGCGAGGTCGTGGAGGTGGGCGAAGGAGAGGGCTCCGGCGATGACGGCCTGGACGAGGACGGCGTCCGGGCGGACCAGGCGGGTCATGGTCTTCACCTCGTTTCAGGCATGGGTGGGGTAGGGACGTGGCGCGAGAGGCCGCGCCGACCGGGTGGGGCATGTGCTTAGAAGGCACCTGCTGTAGCGCTCTTCGGCTGGACCTTGCCGACGATGACGCGTACCGGGAGCACGGGCCGGAAGCGCTCCAGCTCCGGGATGCTCGGGGTGCGATGGGCGTGGGCGTTGCAGGTGTCGACGGCCTGGCGGAGCGTGGTGTGCGGGGCCCGGATGCGGGACCAGCCGCCGGAGGAGTCGCCGGCCACCGCCGTGCCGGGGCGGTCCTTGCCGATCTGGACGGCGGCGAGGACGGCGTCCGGGGAGATGTCCCCGAAGGCCATGTTCGCGGAGGTCTCGTCGTTGACGCGGTGGGCGGTGCGGCCGGTGAGCTGGGCGCGGAGCATGGTGATGCCCTTGCCGAGTTCGGAGCCGAAGCGCTGGCCGCAGATCTCCAGATAGATGCCGGCGGCGCGGCCGAGCTGGGCGAGGCGGACGAGGTCGGTGATGATCTGGTCGCGCCGGGCTTCGTCTGCCTTGACCGCGGCGAGGGCGAGCTCCGCGACTTCGTCCACCAGCAGCACGACGGGTACGGGACGAAGGTGCGCGGGAAGGTCCCAGATGTCGGCAGTGATCTCCGCATCGGGCAGACCGACGCTGATGCGCTGTTCGGCCCGGATGACTTCGTAGACGCGGCCCATGTACTGGACGAGTGCGGCCAGCAGCTCAGCCGCTTCGACGGGGTTGTCGGCCAGGGCGGTGAACCGGGCAGCAAGCGGCGAGAGTTCCACGCCGTTCTTGCAGTCGATGCCGACCAAGGCGACGTTCCGCGGGGCGAGCCCGGCGACAAGCGTGCGCTGGTAGACGGACTTCCCGGACTGGGTCGCGCCGACGTTCAGAGCGTGCGGGACCTGCCGGTAGTCGCGGTGGTGAACCTCCCCGTCCTCCCGCAGGGCCACCGGCACCCGGAGCACGCCATCGGGGACGGCGGCCGGCATGCGCACCCGCTTGAGTACGTCGTAGCCAGTCATCCGCAGCTCCACGACGCCGGAGCGGATCTCTCGCGAGACGACGTTGTGGAGGGCGAAGGCGTGCCGTAGCCGGTCGGAGGAGGCGGAGAAGTCGAACGCGTCTTGTCCAGGCCGGAGTTTCAGCCGCAGGACCAGGCCGGTCGACGTGGGCCGCAGCCGCAGAATCCGCGGCGAACGGTCCTCGGGGGCGGGGCGGTGGGTGACCCTGGCGAGTGTCAGCCGCCAGCGGGCGGGCGGGACGGTGAGCCCGCAGGCGTCCATCACCGAGCGGTAGCGGATCAGGACGCGGATCGTCGCGAAGGTGACCCCGAAGGTCAACCAGTACCAGGTAGGCCGCAGCCAGCGCAGGACGAGCGCGACGGCCAGGACCACCAGCAGCGTGACCCATAAGGCGTTCACGCTCAGCCCTCCTTGGCCAGCGAGGTGACAGCGACGGCGCGGAAGCTGATCCCGTGGCGCTTCTGGCCGTTGAACTCGTTCTCCCACGGTCGGGCGACCAGACCGGTCAGCGCGACCGAGGTCCCCATCACCAGGTCACCCGTCAGGCCCGGGGCCGGAACCACGATGGACAGGACTTCCGCCTCGCCGTTCGCGGCGAAGAGCACGTCCACCGTCATCATCTGGGCGCCCGTCTCGACATCGGTGGCGACCTCACCGGTGCGGCGGTCCTTGATCTTCACGGCCGGGGGCTGGGCCACCATCACCAGGGCGGCGGAGGTGTCGACGGGAATCTGACGCACAGCAGATCACTCCTCTATAGATGCTGGACTCCGTCACTCATGTATAGGAGTGACATGAAGAAGAGTGCCTGACTCCTATACATGAGTCAACCCGCCGCGAAGAGAAACTCACGGCGGGCTGTGGGGAGTTGAGCGGGCGTCAGTCGCGCGCGGGGATCCGGTACTCGAAGACGAACTGGTCAGCGGCCATGAGGGTGTCGCAGACCTCCACCACTCGGCCTTCCTCCGTGACCGCATCGCGGAGCAGGTGGACCACCGGGGCGCCGGGGCTCAGCGACAGCTCAGTCGCCTCAGCCTTGGCGGCCGGCCGGGCCTGGAGGGTCTCCACGTACTCGGCGAAGACGTGACCGTGGTCCTCCAGCCGCGCATAGATGCCGCCGGGGCCGGGGTTCTCGGCGAACAGCTCCGGGATGTCCTTCACGACGTCCCAGGGCAGGTACGAGGTAGCCGTCTCCACGGGCGTCCCGTTCCGGAAGTACAGCCGCCGCCGGGCCAGCACCTGAGTCCCCGCGGCGACCGCGAGCCGCTCCGCGATCTCTTCCGGCGCCTCCATGGGCCCGATGAACAGCACGCTCACCTTGGCTTCGGCGCCGGACTGGGCGGACTCGGCGAGGTACGCGGCCCTGCCTTCCTGCCGGTGGGTGCGCCGGAAGCGGTCCGAGGACCGGTGCCGCACGGGCGGGCGAGCCTTCACCAGCGAGCCCTTGCCGTGCCGCGTCTCCACGAGCCCGCTCGCACGGACTTCCACCATGGCCTTGCGGATCGTCCCGCCGGCCACGCCGTAGCGCTCCACGAGCTCCGACTCACTCGGCACCATGTCGCCGGCACTCAGCACCCCGGCCCGGATCTGCTGAACGATGTCTTCGGCGATCTGCACGTAGCGCGGCACAGCCCCTCGGCCCCCTCCTACTGCGGTTCCCATAGTCCTTCTCTTCCTCCTATGCTCCTGTACATGAGTACGGGTTCCCCGCAGGCCAAGTCAACGCCACTGCACTCCGTGTCCGTAGCCGGGGCAGTGCTGCGCGAGGACGGCCGACTTCTGGCGATCCGTCGAGCGGACAACGGGACTTGGGAACTGCCGGGCGGAGTTCTCGAACTCACGGAGTCCCCGGAGGCCGGCGTACGGCGCGAGGTCCTGGAGGAGACGGGCATCCACGTCGAGGTGGACGAGCTGACCGGGGTCTACAAGAACACCACCCGCGGCATCGTCGCCCTGGTCTTCCGCTGCAAGCCGTCGGGCGGAACCGAGCGCACGTCGGATGAAACGACCGCTGTCGCGTGGCTCACCCCGGAGGAGGTGTCCGAGCAGATGTCCGAGGTCTACGCGATCCGCCTCCTGGACGCCTTGGACGACGCAGGTCCCCACGTCCGCAGCCACGACGGCCGACACCTGGTCCAAGCGCCCTGACCACGCGGATCACACCGCGACCCACCGTGGGCTACGGTCCTGCCATGGTGGACCCCTTTCCCGAGATCGACTCCGTCGAGGAGTTCATACGCCTGCGCCGGAGTGGGGACTCTGCGGAGCGCGACCGCGCGGCACGGGCTGGTATGCCACTGACAGTGTGGTGGCAGCTAGTCCGGGAGCATGCAGAGATGCGTTTCTGGGCAGCCCACAACCGCACGTGCCCACCGGAGATCATGACTGAGCTAAGCAAGGACGCGGACTGGCGGGTACGGCAGCGCGTACTGGGCAAACGTTCCTGCCCTCCAGAACTCATGGAACAATTGGCGGACGATCCTCACGACGCAGTCCGTAACGCCGTTGTCACCCACCCACGTTCGCCACGGTCCGCTGTCGCTCGGCTCGTCGATGATCCCTGGCCGATAGTCGCTGAAGCGGCACGCGCCCGCCTCGCCAACTGGCCCACCCAATAGCCCATCAGCACGCTTAGTGGACCGCCCTCAAGGCCGGTTGTTTGCCACCTTGCCCTCTGAATCTGATGCGCGGTAAGAGTTTCTCTACTTCATCAAGGCACCCGCCGCGCACGCGCGGCGCGCGCGGCCCGTCGCCCGGGCCTGCGCTCCTGTCTCCGCCCCGCTCCAGCCCGGCCGCCGACCGCACGCCTACGGCTCGGGTTGATGGCGGAAGGACCGCGGTGGCTCGGACTGCTGCTCAGCGCACGTCAAGACGATGCCTCCGGCGGGGGCGCTCTAACTCTGGGATGGCGGGGGCGCCGTACGCGGGTGCCGGCGCGCTGTGGTGAGCGTGGTGAGCGTGGTGAGCGTGGTGAGCGTGGTGAGCGTGGTGAGCGTGGTGAGCGTGGTGAGCGTGGTGAGCGTGGTGAGCGTGGTGAGGCTCCCATCCCGTCTGCCATCGACCCAGGCAAGCCCAGCAGGCACGGGCCCTGGCGTCCAGGTCGTTCGTCCAGTTGGGCGCTCCACCTGGACGCCAGGACCCGCGCCCGCTCCACGTACGTGTGGGTCGACGGCAGACGGGATGGGAGCAGGGGCAGTCGTGGGTACAGGTAGGGAAGGAGGCCCTACGTCTCAGGAGTAGAAGCCGGTCCAGTACTCATCGGGCGCCACGGCGAACGCGTCGGGCTGTTCACGCTGGAGAACTTCGTACCGCTCGTGGAAGGTTTGGAACGCCTCTTGGAGAGAACATCCGAGATGCTCTCGGATGGCCTTGATGCCCGGCAGGATGCGGCCAGCAAAGATCTCGCTGTCAGCGACGGTCACGCGGGGCAGGGGCGTCTCGCTCATGCTGACAAGATCGCACAGCACGGTAGTAGAGCGCTGCTGAGATTTGGGCTTGCGGACCCGCCGGTTGCTGATCTCGTGCCCCATGCATGCCCGTCGTGGCGGGGAACCAAGGGTGTCAGCAGCTACGGACGGCGTCCGCACCGCCAAACGGCCCCTGCCCATATCTCCTGGTCAGGGGCCGTTCACCTGCGGTGGGTGTGGGATTTGAACCCACGGTGACTCGCGCCACGACGGTTTTCAAGACTGCTGGCCGACTGTATGAGCGGCCAGATCCGCAGGCAGGTGAGCCACTACCAGGCCGATGCCATCCTCAGCCGCTACCTCTCCGAAGCAGGCCGGATCGAACTTACAAAGCAGATGCCGACGGATCGAAACCGTCCGCGTCGTCCAGCGCAAGGGCCCCACCGATCTTGGAGGGGGACCTCAGCAGGTGCTCTGTCAGCCCTGCACCAATGCCATGCGTTCATTCAAGAAATTGAAAAATCGACGTGCGAGATCTGAGGCAGTCGGTGGGACATAAAGCTCCCGAATAGCCTTATGTACATCCGACCGCCCCTCCGCCAAACCATAGAGAGATGCCGCTTCGTACGTCACTACGGCATTTGTCCCTTCCGGAGCGAGGGTATGAACCTCGAATTCCACCTTCGGTGCACCGAGTTTACCCTCGAGCAACAGCTGCATCACATTCGCTTCATACAGCGGCTGATACAGGCGATCACTCCGAAGGCTCCTCTTAAAGGCCACGGCGAGGGCTATTTCACCGGGCTCCACCTTGCCCTGAAGCTTTTGATATGCACTCGAGAGGAGGACTTGATTAGGCCTCCCCAGGCCTCCAATTTCCCGCCGCCAGATCTCGTCATCATGAAATTCCTCCGGGAGGACAACTACCGCCAAGTCGGGAGTCGAAGTGGGCAATCCCATCCCAGCGCCTCGAAGGCCCGACCTGAACTCCTCGACCAGCGCCTGCGACTCGGGAACCAAGAGGCTGACCCAGTCAAAATTACGAGGCAGGTTCAAAACCGCCACCTGGCGGCGACGGGAAGGACTCAGCGAAGGCCTTCCGTAGCGCGGCTGCGACCTCCAGCCCTCACCCGCCATGAGCGAATTCCATCGAGCTGCACAGTTCCACATAACGGCGGAAGAAACGATCTCGAAGATATCGCCCGCAACCTTCGCTTTGGCATTCGAATCCACACGGAAATCATCTCGGAAAAAATGGGCCCCTTCCAGTAGGGCGTTCCCAAGGGGGCGCTCAATCACCTCCTTGTAATCCATTCCGTTGATCCCCGCCGAAGCGAATCCAGGGATAACCTCACCGAAGGTATACGCGAGCATGTTCTGTTGAGCCAGCTTGAATTGTGTTGATCGGTTCCGCACCGGCTCATTTCGAATATCCTGGATGCACCGCTCTGCAATGGGTAGGTTTCGCGTCGCCTCAATGCTATAAGCGAAGGGCATCCAAATTCTCCTCAGCGTCACGTACGAGCTCAGACAGCGGAACTTCGAGCGCATCAGCCAGACGCGCCAGGGTGAGGAGCGCAGGGTTCCGCCGCCCGCGCTCAAGGCCACTTACATACGTGCGATCCAGTCCGGACTTCTCCGAGAGCAACTCTTGCGACCAGCCACGTCGCAACCTTGCAGCACGTACAGCCAAGCCGAGGTGGGAGCACAGGTCAGGCACTTGCGGAGTCTAGGTGCGGGGCAAAAAGTCGATCAACGGCATATAAGTCACATCCGCCGGTGCCCATGTATGGTTGGGGCCGTCGTCAGTCCTCCCGGCTAGGCTGCAGGCTTCCCGTGAAAGGTGCACACCCCATGACACCGCGCAAGGCCGTCTCTCTCTTCTCAGGTTGTGGAGGCTTCTGCGAGGGGGTCCGCCTCGCCGGTTTTGCCGTCCAGGCCGCCGTCGAACTGGACCGATTCGCTGCAGTGACCTACCGGCATAACTTTCCCGAAGTTCCACTCTTCGAGGGAGACGTGCACGACTTCCTCAATGACTCGTCAGAGGCATGGCGTAGCGAGGCTGAAAGATTCTCGA
The DNA here is from genome assembly GCF_055587105.1 of Streptomyces sp. NPDC048461. Taxonomy (NCBI): domain Bacteria; kingdom Bacillati; phylum Actinomycetota; class Actinomycetes; order Kitasatosporales; family Streptomycetaceae; genus Streptomyces; species Streptomyces sp. NPDC048461. Next base: position 292,917 of record NZ_JBVJGW010000009.1, read on the forward strand.
ACGTAAAGGCAGGAGAAATTGACCTGCTCTTCGGCGGCCCCCCTTGCCAGGGATACAGTCAGATCGGTACTAGGATCCTCGACGATCCCCGCAACCAGCTGTACGCAGAGTACGTCCGAGTCCTCAAAACGCTACGCCCACGCGTCTTCTTGATGGAGAACGTCCCAAACATGCTCCTCATGGCAAAGGGGCGTTTCAAGAGGGAAGTCTTGGCAGCCTTTGCCGAGGCTGGATATTCAAACTGCGGCGTAACAGTGGTTGCAGCTTCAGACTACGGCGTCCCTCAGGTTCGCCGCCGGGCAATCTTCTTTGGTGTTCGCGATGGAGAGAACCTCGGTGTCGATGCACACGCTTTCCTTGAAGCTGCCCTCGTCGCAGAGCGGAAACCAGAGGTGTCCGTTCGGCAAGCCATCGGCGACCTGCCCGAAGTGACCGCAACTCACTATGAGCCTGTTCGCTACCCGGCGACGCGCTCCAAGAATTTCTTCCTTGACGAGATGCGCCTCAACCGGGAGGGCCAGTGGTACTCCCAGACGGAGAAGCTGGAAAAGTCCGCAAAACGAGTCCTCCACAATCACCACACCAAGGAAATCCAGGCACGACGCCAGGCACTAATTGCACTCTTGGCCCCCGGCGCAAAAGCAGATTCCCTTCCCAAGGAGATCTGGAATGGCGCTCGTCCTGAAAAATGGCGGCGCCTGAGCCCTGACAAGCCGGCGTACACGATCCTGGCACAAATGCACCGCGACATGTCTGAGTGGGTGCACCCTGATTATCAACGCTGGATCACCGTGCGTGAGGCTGCAAGACTTCAGTCATTCCACGATGGATTCGTCTTTCAGACGAGCGAATGGCAAATGCTCAAGCAGATCGGAAACGCGGTTCCGCCGCTATTGGCGAGAGCGCTTGCTTCGGTAGCCGATCGAGCGCTCGCCGCGATGGAAGATTCGTCCGCAGCAACCAAATTCACTGTCCCAATCCAGCAGACTTTGGAACTAGTGCCCTAAGCCACCCTGCCGACGCAAGGTCGCGGCCTATACGTGGACTGACATGGGCAGGGGGAGAGATCCGACCAGCTTGACCTGTAGGAACGCGCGAGACGCACGGGGCCTCCGGAGCCGTGTGCGGTAAACAGCAAAGCGGCCCCCGGAGAGTTCGGTGGCCGCTTTGGCGTGCTGGGGAGAGTGCCCTCAGCTGGGTGGCGCTGGCACGCAGGGGCCTCCTCCTTGACGTGCTCGATGGGCGGAGTTCGGGAGGCGGCGGCCGCGGCTCGTGGCTACGCGGATCGCGTCCTGGAGGGCGCGGGTCAGGTCGATAGCCAAGAGGCGGAGTTCGTCCCGCTCCGCGTCCGCCTCGGTGAGCGCTTCGAGTGCGTGGGCCAGGACCGCGGCTCCTGCGCCGAGTTGGTTCTCCTCGGCGTTGTCGGCCAGGCGTGACAGGAAGCCGGTGTCGTTGTCGGAGCTCAGGAAGCAGGGCTTCCCGTCGGGGCCCGACCACGGGAGCAGGCGCAGTTCGTTGTTCGGAGTCATGACGTCGAGGTCCTCTCCTCGATCATGCTGCGGGTGGTGAAGAGCGCGTCCGCTCTGTCGCTGGGGAGCACCATTAGCGAGGCCTCGACCACGCGGCCGGCAGAATCGGTCGCTACGCGGGTGATCGTGAGGACCGCCAGCGAGGCACCGATCCGAAGGGCCGTTGTCTCGTCTGCGGTCGGGAGTCGAGCGCTCACCTTCTCCTCGACTTCGGCGAGTGGGAGGCGGAGTTGTGCCAAGCCCGACTCCACTTCCTCAGGCAGAGGTGACCCGCTCACCAAGCCGGGGGGCACCAGGTCCCGAGGGACATAGAGGTGAGCCATGCTGTGCGGCAACTTTCCCTCATACGCCACGGCGAGGAACTCTGTTAAGGGGCTGTGTGGCTGCACGTTCAGGAGGTCGGCCAGGTGCCCGTACGCGGGGACGTGGGAAGCGCGGACGCTCACTCGGAGGGGGGCGGAGGCGATAGCCCAGGGGGCAGCCGCACCCTTGCCCCCCATGTACGTGAGCCTGTGGCGGGGGCGGCGGACGAAGTTCCCACTGCCGTGGATCTTCTCTACGAGGCCTTCGCCCTGGAGGAGCGCGAGGGCGCTTCGTAGCGTCGGCGTGCTGACCGTGTAGAGCGTCGCCAGCCTGGCTTCGGACGGGAGGCGTTCGCCGGCCTTGAAATGGCCTGCTGCGATCTGCCGGCGCAGGTCCTCGGCGATGGTGTGGCGGCGGGAGGGCACGGGCCGGGTCACCACTTCCTCGTCAGCCGAAGCGCGACGAGTCGGCTCCGAGCGTGCATCGTCAGCACTTCGCCCGTCTCGAAGAACAGCCTCTTGGCACCTGCGGGCAACTGCACGAGGTCGCTGACGCGGCACGGCTGGCCGCCGATTTGGATGACGTCCCCACGCTGCACGCTGGCCGATGTGATCTCGATGTTGGCGGCAAGTGCGCCGCTGGGAGCCCAGCCGCTCATCGGTTCACCTGCCGCGGCTCGGTCGGCCCATTCATGGCGTGGCAGGGGCAGTCGCAGGGCTCGTAAATCACGGGGACACCGACCGGTGCCGTGGTCGGCGTTGACTGGGCGCACTCGGGGTGCGTGCCAATCGCACAAGAAGTTGACCGGTAGGTCGAGGCCGGAGCCTGCCGTGCCGCGGAGTGCTGGCTAGGAAGCATCGGCCGACCTCCTACGGCGAAGGGTGGGTGCAGGCGTGCAGTGGTTCCACCCGCTGGTGCGGGCGGCGGCGTGGCTCATACGGTGGAACATGCTGATCAGCTCCTAACGCTGACGGCCAGGTCCCCGGACATCGCCTGTCGCGGGGACCGCTTTGCGTACGGCGGCCCAGAGGGTGCGGCCGGTCAAGCTGCTGGCTTGGAGCCCGAATCTGTCGGCCTCCGCCACCACTTCCAGGGCCTCCCGCCATGTAAAGGCGGGCAGCGCTTCCGGTACCTCCGCTTCGATCGACGTGTATCGGGCGTGCTCCTCCACTCGCGTGCTCAGCCCGAGGGCGGACAGCCGGGCGGCGATGTCCTCGGCCCGTGCTTTCGAAGCGGGCACAGTGGGCCTCCGTCGCCGGTTAAACACGTTGAGTGAAGCTAGTTAACTAGATTAGGGCTAGTGGACTAGATTTTCTACATGCCTGAGCAGCCGCCTTATCTCCGCATCGCCGACGTCCTGCGGCAGCGGATCGCGGAGCACGACTGGAACGTTGGCGACCGGCTGCCCTCGCGCGCTCAGATCGCCGAGGAGTGCGGGGTCGGCGAGAACGTCGTCCGCCGCGCGCAGGAGTTGTTGATCTCCCAGGGCGTACTGGAAGGCCGCGCGGGTTCCGGCACGTACGTCGCGGAGCCCCGTCAGCGCGTGCGAGTCGTCCGATCTTCGGCGCGCGAGCAGCCTGGCAGTTCTCCCTTCCGCGCGGACATGCAGGCGCTGGGCAGGCAGGGGAACTGGGAGAGCCGGACCGAGGCCAAGGTGCCCGCGCCGGCTGAGATCGCGGCGCGTCTCGGTGTCGGTGTCGGGGAGCTGTGCGTACGTACCGTGTACGAGTTCCTTGCCGATGGCAGGCCGGTGCAGCTGTCGACGAGTTGGGAGCCGTACGAGCTCACCGCCGGCACGCTCATCGTCCTCCCCGAGGGCGGGCCGCACGCCGGGGCGGGTGTCGTGAACCGCATGGCCGAGATCGGGATCACGGTCAGCCATGCGGTGGAACAGCCGGAGCCGCGACAGGCGACGGCCGAGGAGGCGTCACTCCTGGGCATTCAGAAGGCGGCCCTGGTGACTCACATCCGGCGGACCTACTACAGCGACCAAGGGCAGCCCGTGGAGACGGCCGACATCGTCGTTCCCGTCGCGCTCTGCGAGATCATCTACGAGATTCCGATCAGTCGCTAAAGCCCACGCCCGGACTGGCCCCCTCCGCCCAGACCCGTCCGTGACGTGGCATCACCCCAGATCCCACGTCTGCGAGCCCGGAATGCGCTCGTAGGCTGCGCAGCATGAAGCGCGAGCCACCGATATGCCCTGACTGCGGCAGGAACCTGAAGTTCGGCGGGTTCGTGCTCCTACGGCGGGAGGAAGACGATCAGCGGACGTGCCGCTCTCTGTGGAAGTGCCCGAACAGGAAGCACATGTGGTGGCACTGGGCTGATCGGCCGGGCAAACCATTGGAGGCCTGCCCCGTGCCGCACCCGTTCCGCTCAGGCCGTGCAGGTGCGGTCGTCGGCAAGTGGTGGCGTCGTGGACGGGCTCGGTCCGGCGGTCCGCATACGGGGTAGATCGAACCCTAAGACGGTGATCTCACGGGCCCCAGCGGTATGCCCGCGCAGGCCACCAGTGCGCTGCCGTCTTCCGTGAGGAAGAGTAGGAAGAAGAATCTCCGATCGGCAGGGTTGTCCATGCCTTCGGCAGGTTGCATCATCCCTCTGCGCACCGGCCGGTCATGCTCGGCGAGGAGCTGCAACGCTCTTTCAAGGCCGAGAGGTTCGACTCCGTGCAGCCGCATGCGCTGTAGTCTGCGGCGAAATACCCCGATAGATCGCCCTACGGGAACCGTTCCATCCCACACCCCATACGTGTGGCCGCTGCGGAGGGCGGCCAGCGCAGCCACGGACGCCTCGTCGTCGCCAGCCAGCAGCCGTTCCAACTCGTCCCGCTCCATATACACCCCCCCACCGGAATCCTGCGGGACAGCAGTGCGGTACCGCAACCAGGGCAGCCGCCCCGTCCGATAGCGTGCCTCCGGACTCGTCCACAGGTCCGCGTACAGCTGTGGATTGCAGGGTGGTGGCCGTGCCAGACGCGTGCCAGGTAGGGCGGGAAACTGCGGTCAACGGCGGGTGCCGGGGCTCGCCCGACGGGTCTCACGGACGGCCGTTTTGGCTGGTCTGGGCCCGGATGAGGCGTGGGAGATCGGTGATTCCCAAGCTTATAGCGCGGGTTCGATTCCCGTCATCCGCTCCATAACAAAGCCCCAGGTCATCGACCTGGGGCTTCGTCGTTTTCTGGACCTCTCGGCTTTTGCCGGGCCCTCCGCGCGCCCAACTCGTGGGAGTGCCCCGGCGGATGCCTTTTCCGGCGCCGCACGTGTCGCCGGTCAGTTCTCTTTGAGGAGCCTTCTGGCGATGAGCACCTCGCGCAGGCGGGCGGCCGTCGCGGCCGCTTGGTCCGGCGGCGGTGACAGGACACCGTTCTCCGTCATCAGAGCGTGGAACTGCTGCTCCGGGTACGGGACGCCCGCCGGCAGGGGGGCCACGTGCCAGTGCAGGTGCGCATTGCCCTGCTGGCTGCCGAGCGAGTACAGGTACGTCCGCTCCGGCTCGAAGACGGCCTCGACGGCAAGGGCGATCTCCCGGACGAAGAGCATGAGCCGGGTGTAGGCCTCCTCGTCCAGGTCGCGCACAGCGTGCTCGACGTGCGCCTTCGGTGCAACGAGAACCTTGCCCGGCACCGTGGGCCACCGGTCCAGGAACGCTACGTGGTGGGCATCCTCGAACACCGTCTCGTGCGCGTAGTCCGGGTTCCCGGCAAGGAGGGCACAGACGAAGCAGGGACCGCTCCGTGTGCGCTCAACGTATGCCGCAAGATCCATCGGTCGTCGGTCCGTCGACACCGTTGCCCCTCTCCGTAGGGTCCACCAGTCTCCCGCAGCCCTGCGCCGCGCACCGGATTCGCGATCAGGACGCGCCGCGGCCGGCGGGGCCCCCGGCCCACCATCGCTGCGTTCGGGGTGAATCAATATCTGTCCCGGCGGTCTAAGAATTCAATGGGCCCCGCACGGAGAGTTTCTCCCGCAATACCTTGGGCGCGAATTTCCTCCGTACGCAAGCCGCTGCAGCGTGCTACTGTCGATCTCGGTTGCAGTTTTGGTACCCAAAAACTTCAAGCGCTTCGAAGCGGCCTTAGCGCCGCGTGAAGGCGCTTTATATTTTCCGGTCATTTTCCGGGCGGGGCATCATCGCGGCGACACGGTGTCCGCACAGTGCAGGCGCTGGTGTACTGCCCCAAAGGAGATATGACATGGCTGCTGGCACCGTGAAGTGGTTCAACGCGGCAAAGGGTTTCGGCTTCATCGAGCAGGACGGTGGCGGGGACGACGTCTTCGCCCACTTCTCGAACATCGCCGCCCAGGGCTTCCGCGAGCTGCTCGAAGGCCAGAAGGTCACCTTCGACATCGCGCAGGGCCAGAAGGGCCCGACGGCCGAGAACATCGTCCCCGCCTGACGCTGACGCGCATTCTGCAGCTGGGGCCCGCACCCCTCGGGGTGCGGGCCCCAGCTGCACACCCGTCCCGCAGTGCGTCCACCTGCGGGACGCTGCACTGAAGGGCGCACCCTGTTCGGGGCCGCGTCCGAGTGGTTTTACTGGATTTCTCGCGTCCTGTGACGCCAGATCGTTCCAGTTCCAGTTCCAGTTCCAGTTCCAGCGCCCGAGCCTCTGCAGTTTTCCTGTGAGCCGTTGCGCTTCGCATTCCGTTCGGCCCGTTCCTGTGATTCCCGCGCCGCCCTTTCGCTGCCGGAATTCCTTGATTGGTGCCGCAATCAAGGAAGGTTCCGAATGAACCCCACACGTACGAACAACCGCTCCTCCCGCAGCCGCACCGGCGGCCCCGCTTTCGGCGCTGCCGCCGGTTCGGGTCGAAGCAGCCGCTTCGGCTCCTCGGCCCCGAGCCGTTCCGGTGGTCCGAGCCGTTCGGGGGGCTACGGCCGCCGGTCCGCCCCGGTCCAGGGGGAGTTCGCCCTGCCGAAGACGATCACTCCCCCGCTGCCCGCCGCCGAGACGTTCACCGATCTCGACATGCCGGCCGAACTGCTCGCCGCCCTGGGCGTGCAGGGAGTGACCACGCCCTTCCCGATCCAGGGCGCGACGCTGCCGAACTCCCTCGCGGGCCGTGACGTGCTGGGCCGCGGCCGCACCGGTTCCGGCAAGACCCTGGCCTTCGGCCTGGCGCTGCTGGCCCGCACCGCCGGGCAGCGCGCCGAGCCCAGCCAGCCCCTCGCGCTGATCCTCGTACCGACCCGCGAACTGGCCCAGCAGGTCACCGACGCCCTCACCCCCTACGCCCGCTCGGTGAAGCTGCGCCTGGCCACGGTGGTCGGCGGCATGTCGATCGGCAAGCAGATCGGAGCGCTGCGCGGCGGCGCGGAGGTCGTCGTGGCCACGCCCGGCCGGCTGAAGGACCTCATCGACCGTGGTGACTGCCGCCTGAACCAGGTCGCGATCACCGTCCTGGACGAGGCCGACCAGATGGCCGACAT